>CAZFOG010000014.1:0-29172 GCA_964520685.1 uncultured Nitrospiraceae bacterium
CCCCGGTTTGCTGCGCAAACCGTCGGGTCAGTCCCGGGTTTTGGGAGTTTTCGAGACAGAGATGAGCCTGTAAAGAGGGCCGTTATGGACATTATGGACGGCATAGACCCGTGCGAGGTCCCTGGTGTCCATCGGGTCCGTCCCGTCCGTCGTTCGGTGCATTGCCATCGGCGTTGAGATTTGCGACAATTGCGCTATAACCGCTTCAGGAAGGAGAGGATTACCATGGAATCGCTTTGTGCTCGCACTTTGTTGTCTGTATGCGCTGTATCACTTGTGTTTGTGGGCGCGGCCCACGGGCAGGAGGATGTGTTTCGCGTCGGGATGATCGGTCTGGACACGTCGCATGTGCCGGCCTTCACCAAGGTGTTTAATGACGCGAGCGCGCCGGATCATATCCCGGGGTTCAAGGTCGTGGCGGCGTTCAAAGGCGGCAGCGACGACATTGAATCAAGTTACAGCCGCGTGGATACGTACACGAACCAGTTGCGCGATGAGTTCGGGGTCAAAATCGTCGACACCATTGAAGAGTTGTGCACCCTGGTGGACGGGGTCATGCTCGAGAGCGTGGATGGGCGGCCCCATCTGAAGCAGGCGCGGCCGGTGATTGAGGCGGGCCTCCCCCTGTACATCGACAAACCCGTTGCGGGTTCGCTGGCTGACGCCATCGAGATTTACCGCCTTGCAAAAGAACACAACGTGCCGTGCTGGAGTTCTTCCTCGTACCGGTATTATCCGGGGCTGGTCGAGATGATGCAGCAGGATTACGGCGAGCTTCGCGGCGCGATCTCGTACGGCCCCGCGTCCCTCGAGGAACACCACCCCGACCTTTTCTGGTATGGCGTGCATGCCGCGGAGGCCTTGTTCACGGTCATGGGCCCGGGAGTGCAAACCGTCGTGCGCACCCACACCGAGAATACCGACGTTGTCACGGGGGTGTGGGAAGACGGAAAAGTGGGCACGCTGCGCGGCCTGCGCAATCAGGCGACTCCGAACCAGGTGATCCTCTTCGGGACCAAAGCGGTCCTGTCGCAGGGTCCCGGAAGCGGCTACGGCCCGATGCTCGTGGAAGCGGCGAAGTTTTTCAAGACCCGCGAGGTGCCGGTATCGCCGCGCGAAACCATCGAGATCTTCGCGTTCATGGAAGCCGCCGATGAAAGCAAACGCCAGGGCGGGGTGCCGGTGAGCGTCGCCGATGTGCTTGAAAAGGCCAGCGGCGGCAAACCGCTCCCTTATGACGTGCCCGCCAAGGAGCCGGTGAGCGAGGGTTCCTGATTCATTCATGCGGGACCCCGATACGAGGTTCGTTGTGAAGTCTCGCTGTGGGGCCCTGTAAGTGGCCCTGTAAGTGGCAAGCACGCCGGAGGTACGTGTATCGCTATGCTGTCCCGCCGCGCCTGTGCAGCCAGCGGATGCCGAATCCTTTTCGCTTGAGTCCGTCGAGAAGGACCGCCCCGAGGATGACGAATCCAAGGACAACGTTCTGGGTATAGCTTTCGACGTTGGTGAGGTTCATGCCGTTTTGAATGACGGCGATAATGAAGGCTCCGATCAGGGTGCCGGGGATGCGGCCCTGCCCGCCGGCGAGGCTGGTTCCGCCGACGACCACCGACGCGATGATATAGAGTTCGTACATGGGCGCATAGGTTCCCGCGCCGCCTTTCAACTGCGATGCCATGACGACGCCGCCCAGCCCGGCGAGCGCGCCGGTGACCGTGTATACGAACATGAGCACGCGGCGGTTAGGGATGCCGGAAAGCCGCGCGGATTCGGGGTTTCCTCCGACCGCGTAGATGTTCCGTCCCAGGCGCGTTCCGCCCATGAGGAGCCACGCGAGGGCATAGATCACTGCCATGAGCGCGACGGCAGCCGGAATGCCGAATCCGATGCTGCCGCGGCCCAGCCACGTGAACCGTTGGGGGAACTCATATATGGGGCGGCCTTCCGAGAGGATATAGGCAAACCCCCGCGCCACGAGCATGATGGCGAGCGTCGCGATGAACGGGGGCAGGTCGAAGCGGGTGATCATGAAGCCCGAGAACGACCCGAAACACGCGCAGGCCGCGATGCCGCCGAGAGACGCCGCGATGAGCACCGCCGTCGAAGCCTCCACCCCGCCGTAACGCCGGACCAGCCACGCCGTGACGACCGTCGACAAAGCGATGAGGCTCCCCACCGAAAGGTCTATGCCTGCGGTAATGATCACCATGGTCATACCCACGGCCACAATCGCCATGACTGCAATCTGGTTGGCCACGTTGAGCAGGTTGTCGGTCTTCAGGAACGTGGGCCACGTGTAGCTGGGCGGGAGGATGACCGGTACGGATTCGAGGGCCGGGATATTGTCTTTGATGCGCGTGATCGTGGCATGGGCTTCGCTGGTTGTCAGAATGTGGGATGGGATCTTGCCCGCGTCCAGGAATTCTTCGAGTGCGGCGCGCACCGCGCGCGGACTCCCCGAGGCGACGGTCGCTTCGGTATTTCTGCCTTCGAGCAGCTCGGCCAATCGCTGCGCAAAAGCTGTGTCCGTTTCAGTTTCGCCGGCGGCGGCAACCACGGGACCAGCCACGGTCTCCAACTGTGAAACGATGGCCTCGGCCGCCTCGGCGCCCTGCGGGTACGTCTCGGTAAGCGTTGCGAAGGAGAACCAGGCACAGAGGAGGAGCAGAATGAAGAACATCCCGTAATTCGAGAAGAAACGCGACCATGTGTCTCTGGAAAGCGGCACGGCATTCCCCCAAAGCAGACAGTCCTATTCGTCCGGACTGTCCTTCGTAAACAAAGCACAGGGGATCAGGATTTCCTCGGGGATATCCTCTCCGCTCATGTATTGGGCGATGACTTCGATGGTTTTCTGCCCGATCTCGTCCGGTTTCTGGATGACGTCGGCGTAGATTTTCCCGGCTTTGATGGCTTCACGAGCCTCGGGCACGGCGTCGAACCCGACGATTTTGACCTCGTCTTGCCTGCCCGCCTTCTCGACGGCGGCAAGCGCCCCCAGCGCGGAGTCGTCGTTGATCCCGAAAACACCATCGAGATCGGCATGGGCCTGCAAGAGGTCCTCGGCGGCCTTGAACGCTTTGTCCTTCACTCCCCCACCCGGCAACGTTGCGACAATCGTTACCTCGGGGGACTTGACCGTTTCCTCACGGAAACCCTTGGTGCGGAGGATGACCGACTCGACTTCCGGATGATCGATGATGCCCACGCGCCCCGAGCCGCCGATGGCTTCGCGCAGCGCCTGTGCCGCCAGACGGCCTCCTTCGAGGTTATCCGTCGCGATGTGGCACTTCACCTCCACCCCTTCGGCCAGACACTTGATGTCAGCTGTGAATACGGGAATGCCGGCGTCGTTCGCGGCCTTTACCGACGTGCCGATGGATGTCGAGTCCGCCGGACACACAACGATCGCATCCACTTTCCGCACGACAAAGTCTGCCATCTGGTCCTTCTGGCGGGCCACGTCAAATTCTCCCGTAGATACCAGAAGCTCGAAACCCTGCTTCGCGGCCTCGGCCTGCATGGCGGCCTCGAGATCCTGGTAAAAGGGATGGGTGCGGGTGAGTAGGACCACGCCAATCGTTGCTTTGCCTGCCGCCGGTGCCGGGGCAGACGGCGCCGCCGGCGCTGCGTCCTGGCCGCCGCAACCGGTAAGGGCCACCGATAGAAAGACAGCGAGAATTGTGAAAGAGAGATACGTTTTCATGCCGTCCCACCCCCATCGAGAATCTCGCGAGCACGGGGCAAGCGCTCCGGCGCGCGAACACGTGTGTTGATTGACCCGGGAGATTTCATTTTACTCGCCCACCGCCCCATGGGCAAGAATCCCATCGTCATTCTGTCAAGCCCGCCGTCATTCGTGCGCAGGCAGGAATCCAGAGGGGGTACGGGAGGCGGAGAGGAAGGCCTCGAATCTTGCTGGCCTGGGTGGCTGGGAATCTGCAACGTAGCTGCGTCAGCGTGCCGCATCCCGGAGACGGCGGCGGCCACGGCAGACTGCGGCATAGCAGGAAAACCAATCATGAGCAGGATGCTCATGCCACATCAATAGCCTTCCCGCTTGGCAGTAAGCGGACGGTCTACATAGCGCGCGGGACGGGGCCGATGGATGGGTCATACTGCAGATGGCTCTTCTCGCGTCGTGACGGCCGGGTGCATCCTGTCCCCTGCTCGCGGCTTCCGGAGGGAACGGGCATGCAAGATGACTCGTCCAATTACCCGCCCTAAGCCTGGCCCGGTCTGGTGACTTGAAGTCACAAGCCATTCGGGCGATACTTAGGGTCTATTCAGCCCAAATTCCGTCTGAATCTTGCCGGTACGTCAGGGGGCGAGTAAGGCTGTGTCGCGAGTGGGGTGCTTTCTCTGCTCGGCAACGGACACAGAGCCGTTCCCGGCGCGGCGAGTCGCGGCCACTGCAAGGAGACAAACATGAAGGTTAAGCGGTCAATTACACGGCGGAGTTTCCTTCGGACCAGCGCCCTGGCGTTTACGGGCATCGCGGTGTTGCCGCGGCGCGTGCTTGGCGCTCCCGGGGAACCCTCTCCCAACGAAGAACTCACCAAAGCCATCATCGGGGTCGGCGGCATGGGCCGCGGCCACATCGGGTATCCCGAGGCGCGTCTCGTAGCCGTATGCGATGTCGATTCCGCCCATCTCGAACAGGCGCTTAAAATGGCCCCCGAGGGGACCCAGGGGTACCGGGATTTCCGCGAAGTGCTCGAACGGCCCGACGTTGACATTGTGCATGTACCCACCCCGCCTCATTGGCATGCGCTCATCACCATCGCGGCAGCTGAAGCGGGCAAGGATGTATGGTGCGAGAAACCCATGTCGCGCACCATTGGCGAGGGCAAGAAGGTCGTGGAAGCCATTCAGCGCAACGGCCGCATTTTCCGCCTTAACACGTGGTTCCGCTTCAAGGACGGCTTTTACGGGTTTGGCACCACCGTCGCCCCGATCAAGAAGCTCGTGGACAGCGGCATGCTCGGTTGGCCCCTGAAGGTATTCGTGGGCGGGACGACCGGTTTCAATTGGAAGTTTAACTGGAGCGGTCTTACCGACCTGACGCCCGAGCCCGTGCCGGAAACTCTGGATTACGATTTCTGGCTGGGGCCGGCGCCCTACAAACCGTACCATTCCCACCGCGTACACGCCACGTTCCGCGGGTACTGGGACTACGACGGCGGCGGGCTTGGAGATATGGGGCAGCACTATCTGGACCCCGTCCAGTACTTCCTGGGCAAGGACGATACAAGCCCGGTCGAAGTGGAAGTCGATGCGCCACAGCAGCACCCGGACGCGGTGAGTTCGTGGCGGCGCATCGTCCTGCGCTATGCGGACGGCTGTGAGATTATCCTCGATGGGGAAGGGACGGACACGTCACGGCCGTACATCGAGGGGCCCGATGGCAAGCTATTCAAAGGTTTCCAGTCGGACATCCCGAACCTCGAGAAGAAGTTGGCCCAGTGCCCCGAGCCCGAGCCGCAGATGACCGATTTCGGGCAGGCGGTGCGCACGCGCACGAAATTCGCCCTCAACGAGTCCAATGGCCACCGTTCGTGCACCCTGGTGAATCTTGGCGTGGTTGCCGTACGGCTCGGCCGGAACCTTCGTTTCGACCCGGTGAAGCAGGAATTTATCGACGACGAGGCTGCCAACCGGCTTATTAATCAACCCATGCGCGCCCCGTGGCAATTGTCGTGACGGGTTCGGAGAACATTAACGCCACCGGGCGCCCAGGCGTCCGCGATGATATGAGGAAAGGAACGTGACATGATACGACGAGGAAACTCGCTGGTAAGCCTGACGATGCTGGCGGCCGCCGTAGCGATTGTTTGTGCGGCATCCGCATTCGCCCAACCCACCGTCGACGAATTGCTGGGCACCATGCCCGCCGAGACTGGCCAGGCGCTGGCCGGTGCGTGCCAGGAGCTGCTCGGGCTCGGGCCGGACGCCATCAAATCCGTGTGCGCCATGCTCGTGCCCACGAGTGGCGGCGCTGACGCCAATCCGCGCTTCCTGTTAAGCGGTTTGGCCAAGCACGTTTCACGGGGGGACGCCGAAGAGGCGCGCACCCTGGTTTCGGGCGCGTTCATCGAGGCTCTCGATGCCGCCGGGGACCCCGAGGTGAAAGCCTTCCTGATACGCCAGCTTCAGGTGTGTGGAGACGCGGAGGCGGTCGACGCGCTTCTCACGTACCTGAGCGATGAGACCCTTGTCGAGCCCGCCACCCAGGCCCTGCTCGCCATCCGCACCGAAAACGCCGTTGCCGCTTTGAAGGCCGCGTTCGAAGGCGCCGACGGTCCGCGCGCCGTGACCCTCATCAAAGCGTTGGGGGAATTGCGCGTGGCCGATATGTCCGACAAGATTGTTCCGTTTACCACTTCGGAAAACCGTGAGACCCGGCTCGTCGCCTACCAGGCGCTGGCGGAAATGGGCGTGCCGCAAGCCCTCGAACCGTTGCGGCATGCGTACGAGACCGCCGCGCCGTACGAGAAGGCCAAAGTAATTTCCTATGGCCTGACCTATGCGAAGCGCCTGGCCGAAGCCGGCGACATGGATACCGCCAGCGCCATCTGCGATGCCTTGATGACCAGCGAACAGGACAACGTGCGGTGCGCGGCCCTCGCAACCCTGGCCGATATCGGCAATCCTTCGGCACAGAATCTGCTTATCGCGGCCATGAACGACCCGAGCCTCGAATACCGTGCCGCCGCGCTGAAACTGGCGGGCCGATTTCCCACCGGAGAGGCCACGCGCCTGTGGATGACGAAGATGCAGGAAGTTTCCCCGGAAGTCCGCGCCGAGATTATTACCATGCTCGGTGACCGGGGCGATAATACGGCCTCCGACACGCTGACGCGGCTGATCCTCGCGGAGGACAAAGTGGTGCGGCTTGCGGCGATCGGCGCGGCCACAAAGCTCACCGGCAACCGCGCCGTAGCCCCCATGCTCGACCGTTTGCGTAACGGCGCCGAGGAAGACGAGATTCAGGCCATTAAAGGGGCGCTGTTGCGGATTCCGGGCAGGCAGGTCGTGAAGGCGTGTGCTCACGCATTGCGAGACACCCCGCCCCCGGCGCGCATCGCTCTTCTCGACATCCTCAAGCAACGGCAGGCCGACATTGCGCGCCGCGAGGTCTTTGCCCAGGCCGAGGCCGAGGATGAAGCGGTCCGGATGGCTGCCCTTGACGCTCTGCTGACGGTGGCCAAGCCCGCCGATGTCGATCGGGTAGTGGATTTGGCGATCGAGGGCCGGTCCGACTCCGAAAAGGATGCGGCACGCACCGTACTCTTGTCGCTGGCATCCGAACGACCGGCTCCGCTGCTGAGCGCCATCGAGCAACATGACGGGCAAGCGCGGGCCGACCTGCTGCCCGTGTTGCCCGCTATCGGCAGCGACGCCGCGTATCATGCCGCTGCCGAAGCTACCGGCAGCGGCAATCCCGCCGTCAAGGACGCGGGGGTGCGGGCGTTGTCGGAGTGGCCGAGCCCCCTGGCCATGCCGCGCCTGCTCGAGATTGCCAAGTCGACCGATAACGACACGCATCACGTGCTGGCCCTGGCGGGATTCCTGCGGCTGGTGCCGGCGACCTCGATCACGGACCCCGAAAAGATCGCACAATACAAAGAAGCCATCGAGGCCGCGCGCCGAAAGGACGAGAAAGTCGCGGCGCTCTCCGGACTGACGGCTATTCGTACGTTGGAGTCGCTGCAGTTGGCGGGTCAGTACCTCGACAATGACGAGTTGAAGGCCGACGCCGCCCTCGCGGCAGCCCAGATTGCCTGTCCCCAGGGCGAGAATGACACCGGGCTGGTTGCCGCGGAAGCGGCCCCGATTCTGCAGAAAGCCAAAGAACGGACCGACAGCGAGGACTTGCGCAAACAGCTCGACGCGCATCTGGCCACGATTGCTCCGCCGGCGCCAGCCGCTGCCCCGGCGGCTGAGGAAGGCTTTGTCGCGTTGTTTAACGGCAGCGATTTGACCGGCTGGGAAGGCGATATCGAGGGGTACGCTGCGGAAAACGGCGAATTGGTTTGTAAGCCGGGCGGCAATCTGTACACCGTCAAGGATTATGCCAACTTCGTGCTGCGCTTCGAGTTCAAGCTGACCCCCGGCGCCAACAACGGCCTGGCGGTGCGCGTTCCCATGCCCGCCCATGCGGCGTATGACGGCATGGAACTCCAGATTCTCGACGACACCCACGAGAAGTACAAGGACTTGAAACCGTACCAGTTTCACGGCTCGATCTATGGCATCGTTCCCGCCAAGCCGGGCTTTCTCAAGCCCGTCGGCGAGTGGAACGGGCAGGAAGTCATTGCCGACGGCCGCCACATCGTGGTGACGCTTAACGGCGAGGTAATTGTCGACGCCAATCTCGATGAAGCAGTGAAAGACGGCACCATGGACGGCAAGGAGCACCCTGGCCTGGCGCGCGAATCGGGCCGGCTCGGCTTTTGTGGCCACGGCGATGTGCTTTATTTCCGCAACATCCGCGTCAAGGAACTTCCATAACCGGTCCAGTCGTGATGAATACGTTGCCGAAATCGCTGTAACGCAGGCGGCCTCCCCCGGAGGCCGCCATTTTCTTTGGAGGGGCTGGCATGTGCATCCGAATCGCCGGGGTGATTCTCGCGGGGTTGTCTCTCGCGGCCAGCGCCAGGCTCGCCCGCGCTGAGGAAACCCAAACCGTTTTTCGGCTACGTGAAATTGACGGCGGCCATGGCGTCGAGGTCCTTTCCGGCGAACGCATGCTCCTCGCCTCGCCGACCGAAGGACTATGGTCGGTGGCCATGGATTGGCGTGACCAATGGCCCACCGGTTGGCATCACGGTCATGCCACCGAAATCGAGCAGGCCGGTGATTGGGCCATTCTCCGCGGCGTTGTAGAGACGCCGGACGGAAATTGGCGGGTCTCGGATGCGTACCGAACGGAAGGCCGCGTCGTTAAATGCGTGCGCCGGTTCTTGTGGGAGGGCGCGGCGCCGGCCGGGAAAGTGACGTTATCCGTTCGGTTCCGAAGCCCCGGTACGGGCGCGGGAGCGCTTATGCCGGGCATTCTCTATTACGGCAACCCGTCGGGGGCGCGCAGCGGCAAGACCCCCGTATACACGGGCGCGGCAGGCGAAGAGGCGTTCTACGAAGAGCACCGGTTCCCCATGCCCTTCACGTGCCTCGAGTGGCAGGAAGACGGCGCTTTCTGGGGCGTGGCCCTTCATACCCTTCCCTCGCCGGCCCCCTTCGGCAATTTACCCGACCAGTGGTGGTCCCTCGGAGTTCGGGCCCTGGACAACGGCAGCGAGCTGGCTGTGATGTCGGGGCCGTGCGCCTCGAACGGGCAACGGAGCGTGGTCAAAGCCATGCAGCCGGGGTTTCTCCCGTACGACGATGTCTATCTGAACGTTCCTCCGGGCGCCATCATCGAAAAGACCTTCTACCTCGAGGCGTTTCCCGTCCCGCGGGAAGGGGCGGGATTCCAGCGGCCGGTCCGGACCAGTCTGACGATATTTCATCCTTTCAGCCTGGATGGCCTGCCCACATTTCGCGAAATCGTCCGGGCAAAACACCGCTTCTCGGATACCCGGTGGTATGAATCGGAAGAAATGGCGGGCTACACCAAATACCCCGACAAACCCATCTATGTTATGGGCTGGTGCGGCCAGGCCGCCGCCCTCGGATACGCCAATCAGGTGCTGGCGCCCAAGCTCGGCGATTCCATGGCCCTCGAGCGCGCGCAGAAGTCCCTCGACTTCCTTACCAACGCCGCGTTCTACGACGGCGGTTTCCACACATGGTTCCATTGCGACGAGAACCGGTGGGACCATCACGAACCCCTGTCGCAGGGCCAGGCAATGCTCAATTTCGCGAATGCCATCCGAGCTGCCGCGAATTCAGGACTCGATGATTCCCGGTGGCGCGCATTCCTTGCAAAGGCCTGCGATTTTCATGCTCAGCGCATCCTCGCGGACGATTGGAACCCGAAGTCCACTGACGAGGCCTTCTTCATCGCTCCTTTATGCACGGCCTACGAGATCCTCGGCAATGAAGTATATCTGCGTGCCGCGGGAAAGGCCGGGCAGGTCTACGCGGACCGGTCCCTCTCCATGCGCGAGCCGTACTGGGGCGGTACCCTCGATGCGAGTTGCGAGGACAAAGAGGGCGCTTTTGCGGCGCTCCAAGGATTCCTGGCGCTGTATGACGTTACGGAAGACGCGCGCTACCTCGACTGGGCCCGGCATGCGTGCGACGTGACCCTGACCTACGTCGTGGTATGGGACATCGAGCTGCCGCCGGGACGCCTTCGCGACCACGGATTCAAAACCCGCGGATGGACGGCCGTCTCGGTGCAGAACATGCACATCGACGTGTACGGCGTCCTGATTGCGCCATACGTCTACAAGCTTGGTCTCGTGACCAACAACGAGGACCTGAAACGGTTGGCGTTGGTGATGTATCGTACTTGCGGACAGTTAATTGATCCTTACGGAAGCCAGGGCGAACAGCCCCAGCATACCAATTACGCGCAACGGGGTAATATCGACAGCCCCTTCGGATTGCGCGGCGGGTACGTCGAGGACTGGACGGTGTTCTGGATCACCGCGCACTTCCTCAATGCCGCGGCCCAGTTCGAGGAAATGGGCGTCGACTCGCTGAAATAGCGGTTTCGGGATATGGTGTCTCCAGAGGAGCCGGAAGACACCATCGAGAATCCCGTTGACCTGGGAGAAAACCTATGACTTCCTGCAGGACAAGGCATTCTCATCACGCTCGCGCGCTCTTGATTGTATTGGCTCTGGCCGGTTTACCCTGCACCGCCCATGGCATCGACATCGTGCGCGAGGGGCAGCCCGTTGCGGTCGTGGCGGTGGATGCCGGCGCGTTACCTGCGGTATGATGTTGCCCAAACAGCAAGTATGGGCGCACATGAAGATGCGATTCCCTCTGCGGAAGTGGCGATTGCGCGATGCGTATCTATCACGTGCCAGCAAAGCGGCTTCCGCAAGAGGATTAGGTGGGGACCAATTGCGCTGCGCCGAAACGCCCAGGAAGGCAGGCTAGATGATCGAAAAGCACTTTGACGTTGCTTTCACTGCGGCTCTGGCTCTGCAAGAGAAACAGATACAACAAAACTACCGCCCCTACATTGCCGTTCATAAGTGGTTTGCCCGGCGTCCAGGAACATTGTTTCGAGCATTGCTTCTGTCCGAGTTCGTGGAAGAGCCGCTTCGCGAAACCTTCTATAACGGTCACAGTCTCGCGGGAAAGAAGATTGCGGATCCCTTCATGGGAGGCGGCACACCCCTTCTAGAGGCAAACCGCATTGGATGCAACGTGGTTGGTTGCGATATCAATCCCATGTCGCATTGGATCGTCGCACGAGAGATAGAAGACATCGACATAGATGAGTACTCAAGACAGGGAACTGCCTTGATGATGTTTCTTGAGGAGCAAGTGGGAAGTCTCTACCGAACACGATGCGTCAATTGTGGTGACGACGGCGCGCGTGTCAAGTATTTCCTTTGGGTAAAGACGGCAACCTGCATTCAGTGTGACTACTTAATTGACCTGTTTCCCGGATATCTTGTCGCAAAGGACGCCCGCCATACGGCGAATGTGGTTCTCTGCAAATCGTGTATGTGCCTCAATGAGATTCCCGACAGACAACAGCTCGGCGCATGCTCGCAGTGCGGAGAAAGATTGGACTTGAAGCCCGTAGCCAAGAGAGGTCAGGTGGGATGCCCGCAATGCGGTGCAAGAAACACGTATCCGCGACCTGAATCCGGTCCTCCCGTTCACAGGCTTTTTGCTATCGAGTACCACTGCGACAGATGCAGGCAGGGGCATAAGGGACGGTATTTTAAGGTGCCGGATGCTACCGACTTGCTTCTTCTTGAAGTGGCTAGTGCGAAACTTCGAGCAGTTCGCCCGAAGTGGATCCCGCAGGACGAGATTCCCGCAGGCGACGAAACTGATCGATTGCATCGCTGGGGCTACCGCCGATATAAGGAAATGTTCAATGAGCGTCAATTGCTCGGATTGGAGTTGAGCGCTCGCTGGATCATGCAAAGCAAGGATGAGCGCATTCAGAAAGCACTCGCCACCAACCTATCGGATCTACTTCGATACCAGAACATGCTCTGCCGTTATGATACGATGGCTCTAAAATCGCTCGATATCTTCTCCGTGCACGGATTTCCTGTCGGCTTGATTCAATGCGAATCCAATTTCCTGGGTATTCCACTTCAAGGCGGCCGGAATGTCGGAAGCGGTGGCTGGTCAAACATCATAGAGAAATACCGGCGTGCAAAGGTCTATTGCCAATCGCCGTTCGAGATCGAAAGGCGAGGCGCGCGAAAAGTCGAGGTGAGAATCGCGGATGAGCAGATCAGTGATACCTGTAAGGATCGGAATGGGGGCAAAGTTCGTCGAGTAGAACTTAGGTGCGTGAGTGCCGCCACACTAGAATTTCGGCCCGATTCTTTGGACGGCGTCTTCACGGACCCGCCCTACTTCGGAAATGTTCAATATGCCGAACTCATGGATTTCTGCTACGTCTGGCTCCGCCGCATGTTTCACAGCAAGGTCCCGGAACTCGAAAGCCATACCACGCGAAACGCACAAGAATTCACTGTTAACAAGACAGAGGGAAGAGACGCTGAGCATTTCGCTAGAGGGATGGCTTCAGTCTTCACGCGAATGTGCAGCGGCTTGAAAAACACCGCTCCGCTGGTGTTTACCTACCACCACAACCGGCTGGAAGCGTATCTCCCTCTTGCAAGCGCCATTCTGGACGCCGGGCTTGTCTGCTCTGCGGTGTTTCCCTGCCCTGCGGAAATGGGAGGGTCCATCCACATCAACGGCACAGGCTCTTCCATCGTGGATTCCGTGTTTGTGTGCAGAAAGACGGGTCTAACGAAAAGGCGATGGCTTGTCGATACACCGGATGGGATTGCCCGCCTTGTCCTGGATGATGTCCTACACCTCCGGGAAGGAAATCATACGGCAACCAAGGGAGATATACGTTGTATCGTGTTCGGACATTTGATGCGCCTGGCTGTGTGGTCATTGAGGCACAGTTGGAGCAAGGAATGGGACTCTCCAGAGAAGCTGGAGATTCTGCGGAGGCACATCGCGCAATTGGGCGGTGCCGAGAGTGTCTTGACGTGTCTATCGAGAAACTATTCCTCCGCCAGGAGTAGACAAACACCGGTCGCAACCGAGTCTCTAGAACAATACGGGGAGTGTGCAGAATATGCATCCTTTTGAGGCAAGGTCCGAGGACATCGAGAGTAATCTGGAGCGCTTCGTGGATTCGGTGTTCGCGTCCTTAGCAAGCGATTTCTTGGTGATGCCCAAAGGATCCGGGTTTGTTGACTACACCACATTCGAGCAGGGATATGAACTGCTCAAGCGAAGCACAGAAGCTTTCACGCACTTGTCCGATGCGTCGTTGTTATCTGCCGTTATGGAGATGCAGGTTTCTCTAATTGTTATCCGGACTATACTTGGTTTTACCCCTCCTGAATGGGCATACATTACCACCCAGATGCAAGGCGCAGAAATACCCCAGGGGTTTGCGCGATCTCTTGATCGAAAGGCGCGAATGAGTCCGGCACAACCATTGAGAAGTGGCGAAAAGTCCACACAGCGAGTGAAAGCAATGCTCACGGCCGCCGCTCAACTCATGAAGGATGGTGCCCCCGAAGTCAAGACTGGGCACTTGCACAGGCTCGATAAAGCAGACACATCTGAAGGCCTCCGCAGTATTTCCGCAGTGGCGAACTTGGGCGTACCTTATTCGATGCTTCTATATGAACGATTTCTGGGACGCCCCTTTGCGGGCCACCGGGATTCGGTTAGTGAACTTGTTGGAGATATTATCGAGACTGCTGTGGAAGAGGTACTTACGAGAGCTGGGATCAGCTTCCGCAAGACGAAGCGTGCTGAGACGATACCCGGTTTTGACCAAGCCCCAGATTTCGTCATACCAAGCGAATTCAACCCCAAGGTGGTTATTGAGGCTAAGCTTACTGAGGATGATGGCACGGCTCGAGACAAGGTTACGCGTATCCAGCATCTTGCCCAGTTGAGTGCGCCCGATATTTCTGGAGGAAAACAGAAGTTTGAAGTAATTGCGTGCATTGCCGGACGCGGCTTTGCCGTGAGGCGAGCTGACATGAAAAAACTCATCCTTGCCACAAACGGCAAGGTGTTTACTCTTCAATATCTTGATATGCTGGTCGAATGCACAGCGCTGAGCGCGTTTAGGACTAAGGGTTGAATTCTCTACAAACACGAATACCCATGTATGAGCCCATTTGGCCTTGGAACTCTGCTGTGGTGTGCGATGACGATCACAATGCTCATCGCATTGTTTGTGCTTGTTGGCAGGTGGTCACGTGAACGAATTCAACCACATGTTCCTCTTAGCTCTGGTCTCTTCTATTGCTGTGCTTGATACCGCCCATGGCATCGACATCGTGCGCGAGGGGCAGCCCGTTGCGGTCGTGGCGGTGGATGCCGGCGCGCCGGAGCAGGTGAAAGAGGCCGCGAACCTCCTGGTTGATTATGTCGAGCGCGCAACGGGCGCCCGGTTGCCCGTGGTCGACGCGTTGCCCGCGGATGGCTCGGTCATCTGTGTGGGCCCGGGCGGCGGATGGGAAACGCCGGACCAGTCCGGACTCGATGACGACGGGTTCGACATTGCCTTCCCCAATCCCACTACTGTCGTGATTGTGGGTCCTACGGCCTGGGGCACCGAGTTTGGCGTCTGCGAGTTTCTCGAACGCTACGTGGGCGTGCGCTGGCTGCTGCCGGGCGAGCATGGCGATGATGTGCCGGTCAACAAGAATCTCTCGGTCCCCGCTGAACCTGTTCGTCAGGCCCCGGTGATGTTTTCGCGCCAGTTCAGCGGTTTGCAGGGGGCGGAGCAGAGCACCTGGGCGCGGCGGAACCGCATGCGCGGGCGCGTCAGTTTCCACCACTACCTGCTGCACCTCTTTCCGCCGGAAACGTATACGGCTACCCACCCCGAGTTTTTCCCGGAGCATAACGGCGAGCGTTTTCTGCCGCCGGACAACAACGCCCACCGCTGGCAGCCGTGCTTTACCGCGCCGGGTATCGTCGAGGAAGCGGTCAAGAACATCACGGGGTATTTTGAGGCCCACCCTGAGGCCACGTCGTACTCGCTCGGCGCGAACGACAGCAGCGGCTATTGCGCATGCGAGAACTGCCTGGCGCGCATCTCCGGCGAGGAGAATTTCCTGGGGCGGGTGGATTATTCAGACCTTTATTACGATTGGGCCAATCAGGTCATCGCGGGCGTGCTGGAGCGATTCCCTGACAAGTGGTTTGGATGCCTGGCGTACAGCGAGGTGGCCGCGCCGCCGAAGAATGTGTCGATTCACCCCCGGCTGATTCCGTACATGACCTACGACCGCATGAAATGGAAGGATGCCGAACTTCGGGAAACCGGCAAGGCTCTGACGCGCGAATGGCACGCGAAGTGCCCCGTTCTCGGGTGGTACGATTACATTTACGGAACTCCCTACTGCCTGCCGCGTGTCTGGTTCCATTGGATGGCCGAGTATTACCGGTTCGGGCGGGACAACGGCGTTCGCGCCATGTATGCCGAGGCCTACCCCAACTGGGGCGAAGGCCCGAAGCTTTACGTGTCACTCAAACTGCAGTGGAACCCCGATGCCGACGTGGACGCCCTTCTGGACGAATGGTACGCGCGCTGCGCCGGACCCGAGGCCGCCCCATTCCTCAAACAATACTACGCACATTGGGAGGATTTCTGGACCCGCCGCGTGCTTGATTCGGCCTGGTTTACGAAAGGTGGCCAGTATCTCGCCTTCGCCAACCCCGGCTATCTTCGCGAGGTAACCCCCGAGGAGCTCGCGCAAAGCCGTCAGTGGCTCGAGGCGGCAGTCGAAAAGGCCGTTACCGAACCGCAGAAGTATCGGGCCAGGCTCTTGCTGCAAGCCTTCGAGTATTACGAGGCCTCGGCATACGCCTTCGATTTCGACGGGCCTCTCGATGGACCTCCGGTTACGCAGGAAGATGCGATTGCGTTGCTTGCATCGGTCGAGCAGCGGTTTGGATACGCCGCCAGGCGCCGTACGCTCGCATTCGAGGTGTTTCCCAGCCATCCGGTGCTCTGCCATCCCCTCCCGATAACACGAAGCGCGATGCTCCAGAACGACGTCATGGGCGCCGCGGGACTCGGCAGCCTCATGCCCTTCCTGGCCTCTGCCGAGAGTCCCGTGCGCACGGAGCTGGAGCGCATTGCGGCCGAAGCGCCTGTGTCGCACGTGAAGCAGCAAGCCGCGATGTTGCTCGAGCTCGCGGCCGGCAAGGGCGAGCTCCTCACGCGCAATCCGTCCTTCGAGGGGGGGGCGGGCGGCGCCGCGGAAGGCTGGTCGTGGTGGGTGAAAAGCGGAACCGGCCGGATGGCCCGGACCGATGCAGCCGCCCATTCCGGCGAGTTCGCCGTGGTCTGCGAAGGCGTGCAGCGCGGCGGTCCCGTGCAGAGCGTGCCGGCCACGCCCGGTTCTTACGGTCTGACATGCCACGTCTTCGCGCCCGAGGGCCAGGAATCACCGGGCACCGCCGAACTGTCGCTCACGTTGAGAGACGCCAAAGGCAACAATCAGGCGTCGCCATCCACTTCGTTACCGCTACGGCCCGGAAAATGGCAGATGATTGCCGTTGTGCATCACATCACCGAAGAGGATATGGAACGCGTTGCCGAGATTCTGCCCATTCTCATTGTCGACGGGTTTCGCGAGGGAGAGGCGCTCTACTTCGACGACCTCGAGCTGTACCGCCTGGGGGAGTGACCGAGCGGACTGCAATTACGTGAAGAACGCTTGCATGGCGTGTCGCGCGCAGCGCGGCGCCTGGCCTGCATTTCTTCACGGACAGTGCACGCACTAGACGCGCATCATACCTCTACGGTTTCCGCGTGGCGACATTGAGGAGTTGCCTGGCGTTGTCGCAGAAGAAGTCGAGGATATGATCGCGGTTAACGCCGAGCCGCTCCATGGCGGTGCGGATGGCCCAGATTTCCTCATACAGCCGCAGGGTGAAGGGGGGCGTGTCACCGTCGGAATCTTTCGTGTGCCCGGGCGTGGCGTCGATCACGTAGTCATTGATGATTACGCTTTTCCCGGGCTCGAGGGCACGGCGGCCGCCTGTGGCGAAGAGGATCCGGTGGGGCTCGATGGCGGCAAAGAGGCTCTCGAGGATTTGCCACTCCGTGACGCACGCGGTGGTGAAAAAGAGGTTGAGCACATCCTTGAACTGGTACAGTCCCTGCGCGGCATCAGTTAAGGTCTGATACTTACCCGCGGATTCGACGACGAACTTGGCGTGGGGGTACTGCATGCACAACTCGGCAACCCCCCAGGCGGTGTCTTCGTCGCTCAGGCTCGCGTCCAGCACCACGAGACGTCCGAGACCGTCGATGACCTCCATCATGCTCTCGGGAAGGGCTGCCGGGAGAGCATCCGTGGGCGAGACTGCGATACCGGCCACGCGTTTGTGTTCGAGAGCCGCCCTCAGCGCGACCTGGTCGCTTTCGGATTGGCGGTACCGGGCCAGTCCCGGAAGGCCCGTCTCCCCGCCGAGCCGTTCGATATAGTCATTCGTCGCGGGGTTTGTGTCGGCCGGGGCAACGTGCATGCCAAGGGGCCGGTCGAACAGGGCATACGACAAATCTGCCTTCAGCGATTCCGCCGTCATCACTTCGGGGGAAGGCGCCACCCGCACACCGAAATCAAGAATATCGGGCGGCACGAAATGCCCGAATTCCTGGGCAAACCAGTCTCTGTCGTTTATCTCCGTACTCATGGCCCCTCCGTAAGGGTGCGGATAGGCCGCATCCTCCCTCGTTGAACCGCACCCGTGACTCGTGCCATAGTCTTTGCGGTGCACGTCAGTATCTCATCTCTCACAGGAGGATAACACGATGGACCGGTATCCCGGAATTTTCATCATCGCGGCCGCCTTGTGCGCATCTCTGACAGCCCCGGCCAATGCGGGCCAGGCACAGATGCGGGTTGGCACATTCGACCAGGAAATGCGTACCTTCTATGGCGAAGCCGACGGACTCCCGAGCATGGACGTGAATGACATCGCCATTACCGGGGACGGCACCGTGTGGGCGGGCACGGCCAGAGGTCTGGCTTACTTGAAGGACGGCGCGTGGAGTCCTGTCGAGCGTTTTTCGGGCGATTCCGTGCCGCTGCTGGCTGCGGACGGCCAGAACCTCGCAATCATATTTCGCGGGGCGCTGCATTTCCTGGCCCTAGAGGCGCCCGCCGCTTCCCTGCCACCGGAGGCAAGCGCGCCAGAAGACGTACACTGCCTTGCGTTCGCGAACGGGCTCTATGCCGGCACGAAAGAGGGGCTTTACGTGCTGCGGGTCAACCGCCTCGAGCCTGTGGAGGGATTAAACGGCCATCTGGCCGGCACCCGCGCCGTGCGCGGCATCGCCGCCGGCCCCAACGGTGAACTCGCGGCCGCAACGGCGACCGGACTCTTTTACAGCGCCAATGGCGCCGAATGGCAACCCTTGTTTCCCGAAGACGGAGCGAAGCGCTGGGCGCCAGCCGACGTACGCAGCGTCGTGTTCGATTCGCTGGGGCGGTTGTGGTTTGCGAGTCCCCAGGGCGCGGGCTGCCTGAGCGGCGGCTGGACCCTCTACACGGGCCGGGAAGGGTTGCCCTACAACGATTTCACGTCGATGGCCACATGCGCGGATGGCACGGTGTATTTCGGCACGCATCTCGGCGCGATTCGCTACGACGGCACGCACTGGGCGTACCGGCAGGGCCTCCGCTGGGTGCCCGACGATGACATCCGCGCGATCACCGTGGACGCCGACCGCCGCGCCTGGATGGCGACCCCGAAGGGCGTGGGCTGCATCTGGTACAAGCCCATGACCCTGGCCGAGAAGGCGCGGTTCTACGAGGAGGAGATCGACAAGTATCACCGCCGGACCGAATACGGGTATGTGCTCGAGGTGTCCACCGCCGAGCCTGGCAAGAAGGTGGGCATTCAGCAGCACGACAGCGATAATGACGGATTGTGGACCAGTATGTACGGGGCCGGCGAGTGTTTTGCATACGCCGCCACGGGCGACCCGAAGGCCAAGGAACGCGCGAAGAAGGCCTTCGAGGCCCTGCGCTTCCTGAGCGTCGTCACGCAGGGGGGGTCAAAGCCCAGTTTACCGGGATTCGTGGCCCGGACGGTGCTGCCCGTGGGCGAGGGATGGAATCCGAACGAAGAGCATTATACCGCCGAGAAAGACCGCCAGACGCAACAGCGGGACCGGAAATGGAAAGTCATGCATCCGCGTTGGCCCACCAGCGCCGACGGCGAGTGGTACTACAAAGTCGACACCAGTTCCGATGAACTCGACGGCCACTATTTCTTCTATGCCCTCTACTACGACCTCGTGGCCGACACTGAAGACGAGAAGCAGCGCGTTCGGGATGTGGTCGTGGGGCTCACGGACCACCTCCTCGAACATGGCTTCAACCTTGTTGACTGGGACGGCACCCCCACGCGCTGGGCCGTGTTTGGACCGGAGCATATCAACCAGGACGTGACCTGGTGGGAAGAACGCGGCCTGAATTCGCTGAGTATTCTCTCCTATCTGGTGACGGCCGAGCATGTGACCGGCGCTCCGAAGTACCGCGAAGCCATCAACCGGCTTGTAAAAGAACACGCCTACGCCGCGAACGCGACCAATCCCAAAATGAGCCAGGGTTGGGGCGACGGCAATCAATCGGACGACGAGATGGCGTTCATGAGCTACTACAATTTGCTCAACTACGAGAAAGATCCGGTCCTCCGCAGTTTTTATCTACTCGGGTTTGGGCGGTACTGGACCCTCGAGGAACCGGAGATGAACCCCTTCTTCAATTTCATCTACGCATCGCAGGCCACGGGAGAGCAGTTTGTCGACGCGTTCAGCACGCGGGACCTGAGCCCCGGGGGCGATTGGCTCGCCGATTCGGTCTATACGCTGATGCGTTTCCCCCTCGACCGGTTCAATTGGCGTCATATCAACAGCCACCGGCTCGACATTCAGCCCCTGCTGCCCTACCTGCATGGCGGGGAAGTCGAGGGAAAAGGCTATCGCGTGAACAACAAAGTCGTTCCCGTTGATGAGAAGCATTTCAACCATTGGAACTTCGATCCATGGAGCCTTGACACGGGAGGCAATGGCACGGGTCTGGCAGATGGCGCGGTGTTCCTGCTGCCCTACTACATGGGCCTTTATCACGGATATATCGTCGAAACCGAATAATCAGCGAACGAATGCGGGATGGCGTGAATGTGGCGGCCGCATCTGCACCGCGGAAAGGGGCCGGCATGAAAGCAGCGGCGTGGCTGGCGTTGTGCATTGTCTTGGGCGGGGCGTTTTACGTGCGCGCGGCCTGCGCCGCCCCCCCGAGCGCTCCGACCGACGCTGAATTGGCCAGAATTCGCGAGGCAGCTCCCGACAAACCAACCGCGGCGCCGAAGAGCCCGCGCACCGTGCTGGTATTCTCCCTGGTGCCGACCGGTTACGTTCACAGCGCCATCCCGTATGGCGAGGCGGCTCTCGAGAGCATCGCCGAGAAGACCGGCGCGTTCCGTGTCGAGATTTCCGACGACATCGCCGTCTTCGAACCCGAGAGCCTCAAGCGGTTCGACGCCGTATTCTTTAACAATGCCAACAGCGAACTGTTCCTGCCCGGCAATTTTGACACGCTTTCCGACACCGGGAAAGACGCCGCCCGAAAGCGCGATGCGGCACTGAAACAAAGCCTTGCGGAGTTCGTTCGAGGCGGCAAAGGCATTGTGGCGCTGCATGCCGCCCTCGCCATCTTCGCTGAATGGGAGGAATGGGGCGACATCGTCGGCGGACGCTTCGACAACCATCCCTGGAACAAAGAGGTTACGATCCGCGTCGAAGAGCCCGGCCACCCGCTCCTCCAGGCATTCTCCGGAACGGAATTCACGGTCCACGATGAGATCTACCAGGTCACGGGCCCGTACTCGCGGGATACCCATCGCGTATTGCTGTCCCTCGATCTCGAGAAATCCGGCGCGCCCAACGCGGCGGAACTTCATCGCACTGACGGCGACTACGCCCTCGCGTGGATAAAGCCGTACGGCGAGGGCCGTGTCTTCTACTGTGGCCTCGGCCATCAGCACGAACTCTTCTGGAATCCGGCCGTCCTGCGATTCCTTCTTGATGGCGTGCAATTCGTGGCAGGCGATCTCGATGCGGATATGACCCCCAGCGCCCAGCGTTGACGCGCCCGCCATCGTTCTGCACCGGGCCACTTGCCGGGCCATTACGCCGTGGAGCGAGCCGACACCGCTTCGCCAATCGGCGTTTTGCCTGGAACTCTCTTTTTCCGAAGGTTCCGTACTAGATTCAATAAATCCTCTCAGGATTTTACGTTTTTTCACTGTACATGGCATAATATATAGTAGCTACAAGGCCTTAAGCGGTGGCCGTGCCTCGAGTATCGCAATCTGTGGGGGCAATTTCAGGGGAGAACGCTATATTTAGTTGCCAAGACGGGGACGATTTGTTACACTAGAGTCTGTCAAGTGATCACTCGTGGGGATGTATTATGAGTTCTTCACCGAAGGTCTCTGTTGAGCGAATCAGGGAAATTGTTGGCGTACTCTTCATTGCTTTCACTATTTTTCTTTTTCTCGCTCTTGTCAGTGATGGATATGATGGCAATATCCGGCGTCCTCTGGACGGCGTCGGCCAGTCGGGGCATCCCCTGGGCTGGCCCGGGGCGTGGGTAGCCTGGTTCCTGACCCTGCTTCTGGGCCACGGGGCGCACGTGATCTATTGCATTACGTGCGTGTGGGGCATCATGCTCTTGCGTCACGCGCCCCTGGATAGGCTCATTTCGCGGATGGGCGGTCTTTTTCTGCTGTCCTGCTCGGTTGCCGCGCTGCTTCACGTCCAATCCCTCGCCACCAACGGAGGGGTGGGCGGCGGCGGAACTATCGGCGCGTTCTTCGGCGAGCTGACCCAGTCCCAGTTCGGCATGATAGGCGCGACGGTCCTGGCGCTCACGTCTTCGGCCATCGGCCTGCTCCTCTCGACGGATTTTCTCTTTGTGAAAGCCCTCAACGCCCTGCGAATGACGTTCCTGTTGATGATGCGGGTCGTGGCCCATTGGATACAGGTGGGCGTGCAGAATTGGACCAATGAAACGCGCACGCGGAAAAGTCCCGCCGAGAGCCTTCGGAGGAAAGACAAAGCCTGGGGCTTACTGGGCATGCGCAAAGACCCCGAGGCGGAACTGGAAGAGCCTGAAATCACTCCATCGCCCGCGGAACGCCGCATCCGGATTCGTTCGGGATTGCGGCAGAGCGAGGCTGGCGACCCGCCCGTGCCGGAAACTCCTGAACTGCCTTTCGAAGGAATTCCGGAGCCGTCGACCGCGGCGCCGGCCAAAGAGGAACAGAATACCGCAGCGCCTGCGCAGGCAGTGCACGAGAGCGAATGCGTGGAATCCGCGGGAGCGGAGGAAACCGCTGTGCCCCGGCGCAAGCCGCTTCTTCCGCGGCGCAAGATGGCGCCGGAAGAGGAGATTCCCGCGGATTACGAATATCCGAAGCGCTACACGAAGCCTTCGTTGAGTATCTTCGATCCGCCGCCGCCACAGGCCGAACCCGACTTGGAGGACCATCTCTACGCCACCAGCGCGTTGCTTGAGGACACGCTGAAGACCTTCGGCATTGAGGCCCAGGTAGTCGAAGTAACCCGCGGCCCTACGATCACACGTTTCGAGCTCGAGCCCGCGCCGGGTATCAAGGTGAGCCGTTTTCATGCCCTGGCCGACGACATCGCATTGGCGCTGAAAGCATACCGGGTGCGGGTCGAGGCCCCCATTCCCGGAAAAGGCCGCGTTGGCATCGAGGTGCCAAACCGGGACCGGGAGACGGTCGTCGTGCGCGAACTGCTGGAATCGCGGACCTTCTCCCGCTCTGACCATGCGCTCCCCCTGGCGTTGGGCAAGGGGATCGGGGGCGAGGTCCACGTAGTCGATATGACGGCCATGCCGCACTTGCTTGTGGCAGGCGCCACGGGAGCCGGGAAGACCGTCTGCGTCAAGACCCTCCTGGCCAGCCTGCTGGTGGAAAAGACTCCGGATGAAATGCAGTTGATGCTGATCGACCCCAAGATGGTCGAGTTGTCCATTTTCAACGACATCCCCCACCTGATCACGCCCGTGGTCACCGAAGCCAAAAAGGCGGCGTCCGGCCTCAATTGGCTGATCAACGAGATGGAAGAACGGTACCGCCTCTTTGCGCACCTGCGCACCCGCAATATCGAGGTGTACAACGCGAGTGTGGAAAACGGCGAAATCGAGATGCCCGAAAAGGAGGGGGAGGCGGGCGGCTCCATGGACGTGATTCGCAAACTCCCCTACATCGTGTGCGTGATTGACGAGTTGGCCGACCTGATGATGCTTGCCCGTGCGGAGGTCGAGGACGCGATTGCCCGGCTTGCCCAGCTGGCCCGCGCTGTAGGCATCCATCTCATCATCGCCACACAGCGGCCCTCGGTGGATGTGCTCACCGGCGTGATCAAGGCCAATTTTCCCGCGCGCATCTCGTTTCAGGTCTCGTCACGGGTGGACTCCCGCTGTATTCTGGACGAAATCGGCGCCGAACGCCTTATCGGCAAGGGCGACATGCTCTATCTGCCGCCGGGCCGGTCCAAGCCGACACGCATCCAGAGCGCCTTTGTGAGCGATGACGAGATGAACCGCCTGGTGGCGTACTTGAAGACGCAGGCCCCTCCGCAGTACCGTGAAGAAATCGAGCGGTTCGGGAAAAGCGACGACAGACTGGACGAACTGGCCGAACAGGACGATGATTTGTTCGACGACGCCGTCCGGATAGTCCTCGAGACCGGGCAGGCGTCAATTTCGATGGTGCAAAGACGGTTGCGAGTAGGGTATACTCGTGCCGCACGTCTCATCGACATGATGGAATTGAGGGGAATCGTGGGCCCGCATATAGGCAGCAAAGCGCGCGAGATACTCGTCGATGCGCCGCCCAGGAACGAGGTCGCATGAGCAGCAAGACTATATTTCCCGGCAACGAACTGCGTGAACATCGTGAAGCGCGTGGTCTGAGCCTCACCGAGGTGTACAAGCGCGTTCACATTCCGATTCGCTACCTGGAAGCGCTCGAGGCAGGCAACACGGACGAGTTGCCCGAGCCGTGTTTCGTTCAGGGCTTCCTGAAATCGTATTGCGCGTTCCTCGAGTTGAACGCCGAGCGATTTATCAATCTGTACCATGAAGCGGCGGAGCCCGGCAGTCCGCGGACCCTGCGCAAGTCAGCAAAAGAACCGGTAACGGCGCCCGGATGGCGGAGCGAACTCCTGACCTGGGCAGCGATTTGTGCGATTCTCGCGGCGGGATGGCTCCTCTATCATGTCGTGGTTCGGCCCGATGCGGGCGCCGCCAATGGGCGGGTGGAAGCAGGGGCCCCGGAGGTAACCGAGCGCGCCACCCCACAGGGCAATCCTTTCGAACCCGACCGGGCCCCGTGAAACGCGCTCCGGCTCACCCTCGGGCACCCGTACGGGGCGCCGTGTCATCCGGCTGGTGTCTTCATGTTCTCCCCACCCGTGATTTGCTACAATAGGACCGCATTCGCGAGCGTACCAGAGCATTGACTGTTCCCGTAGAGACAATGAACACGCCAATATCAGAGAACACCACCGTGAAGGGGCCAGAAGAGAACGCCCCAAACCCGGTGTTTAACCTGCCGAACCAGCTTACGCTCCTTCGGCTACTCATGACGCCGGTCCTGCTGGCTCTACTGTCTGTGGATTCTCTTGTGAGCTATACGGCCGGTTATGCTCTCTTCATCGCGGCAACGCTGACCGACTATTACGACGGCAAGATCGCCCGGTCGCGAAATCTGATCACCAATTTCGGCAAACTCATGGACCCCCTAGCCGACAAGATTCTGATATCGACGGTTTTCATCATGATGGTCGGCATGCCCGATCTCGCTGTTCCCCGGTGGACCGTGGTTGTCATCATCGCGCGGGAGTTTCTGGTTACGGGAGTGCGGTCGCTGGCCGCGAGCGAAGGGGTCATAATCGCGGCCAACAAATACGGCAAGACGAAGGCGGTGCTGCAGATGGTATATGTTCACGTCTTTCTCGGGCTGGTCATTGTGAAACGTCTGGTGGCGTTCTGGCTGCCGGGCCCGGTCCTTGAATATGCGTGGGTGCTGCGCGTAACGTCTCTGTGCGCCATAATCTTCGTGGCCTTGTACACGGTTTACTCGGGGGTGCGGTACGCGCAACTGAACTGGAAGACTTTGCGCCTGGGGAGTTGAGATGGACAGCACAGCACAATCATCATTCGTCGTTGACCTGGCGGCTTACGCGCAGAATCTGCGCGTGGTGCGTGAAATGATTCCCAAGGAATGCGCGATCATGGCGGTCGTGAAAGGCAACGCCTATGGACACGGCGCGGTAGCCATTGCGCAACGTGCCTTGCAGGCGGGTGCGGCCATGCTCGGCGTGACGACGGTGGAAGAAGCCATTGTGCTGCGCTCGGCCAGCATCACCGCGCCGATCATGGTGCTCGTCCAGCCGCCTCCCGACGCGTTCCCGGAAGCGATCGAGCACAATTTGCGTCTTGTTTTGTCGGATATCGACGCGGCAGAACGCCTGGGCGAATTGGCACGCAAACGCAGTCGGGTCATGCCCATCCATTGCAAGGTGGATACGGGCATGGGCCGTGAGGGCTTGAATCCAGACCACGTGATCCCGGCGATGCGGCACATCACCCGCGTTTCCCATGTCGACATCGAGGGTGTCGCCACGCATTTCTCGAGTTCAGACGAGACGGACGATCCGGCCACGGCGAACCAGATCCGCATTTTCAAGCAAGTGCTCAAACAATTCGAGAAAGAGGGCATTCCCTATGAGATGTCTCACGCCGCCAACAGCGGGGCCATCGTGGGTCATCCCTCCAGCGTTTTCGACATGGTCCGCCCCGGCCTGATGACCTATGGCGTATGGCCCAATGACACACCGCCCGAGCGGATGCCCTTGAAGCCCGTGGGCCGCTGGGAATCCAAGGTGGTTCTCCTGAAGGAACTCCCGACCGGGTGGAGCATCGGCTACGGCCGCACGTACACCACGGAACGCCCAACGCGAACGGCCATCATTCCGGTGGGCTATGCCGACGGGTTCAAGGCGCAGTTCGGCAACAACAGCGACGTCCTGATTCGAGGGCGCCGCTGCCCCGTGCGCGGCCGTGTATCGATGGACCAGATCGTGGTCGACGTGACCGAGGTGCCCGGCGTGGCTGTGGGCGACACCGCAGTGCTTATCGGGTCAGACGGCCCCGAGCAGATCACCGTGACCGAGCTGGCGAAGCGCGCAAAGACCGTGGGCCAGGACATTTTGTCCTCCATCGGGCCGCGCGTTCACCGCGTTTACGTGAACTGACGGCCGCAACCGCATGAAGTGGCCCGTCTGACATGCCCAACATCTTCTACATAGACGGGTACAACGTGATTCACCACTGCCGGCGCCTGAAGGCCCTTGCCCGGCACGATTTCGAGTCCGCCCGCGAAACCCTAATCGACCAGGTTGCCCGGTATTGCGTCGACGCCGGAAAATCCGCCAAGATCATCTTCGACGGCCGCGGCCGCCACCCCGACCTGATCTCGCCCTTTCTCTCGGGGCCGCGTCTCGAAGTCATCTACTCCCCCGCTCACCAAACTGCGGACGCCCTCATCGAGCGCGAAGTCTATGAAGCGAGCAACCGCTCGTCGATCATTGTCGTTACCGGGGACCGCGGCATTCGCGATCTCTGCGGGGGACTCGGCGCGCTTACAATGCACCCCGATCATTTCCTGAGCACCATCGAGGAAAGCCTGCAACAGGCCCGCAGCAGCCTTGAACTGGAACGGCACAAGACGGGACGCGCCACCCGCATGGAAGACCACCTTGATGAAGCGACGCGGGAAAGCCTCGAGACCCTCCGCCGCAAACTCCAGGACGGTGGGGATTAAAGACTGGTCTCGGCCAGCTCGTTCAGTTCCGCCTCAATGCTCTGGGTCACGGGAAACCGGAAACCCGTCTTCGGATCCAGGTCCAGCTCGAGAACCTTAAGCGTCACCGGCAATTGTTCGCGCTTCCATTGATTTTGAACGAAGAGCTTTCCGAAATTGGCTGTCCATGCGCGGAGCTGTTCCGGGTCATGGTCCGGGTGGCGGTGCACAAGAATGCGCCAGCAATCGGGCAGACTCATGCGCCGCCGGGCGAACAGGAACAGCAGGTCGTCCAGGACCACATAGGGCATGAGGTCGTCTTCGTCTCGCTGGTCGGGCGCCAGTTCGGCGCTCGGCGGGATTGCCAACACTTGCTTGAGCGCGGAAATGCCGTCGCGAGCGGCAATCCTCTCGAGCAGGGCGGAGACGATGGTTTTGGGCACATTCGCGATGGGCGAGTAACCGCCCTGATTGTCACCGCCGGTCGTGGTATACCCGACGGCAGCCTCACTTAAGTTCGAGGTTACCAGGAGCAGACCGCGGGCGTTGTTGGCCCAATTGAGCATCATGCTGCCGCGAACACGTGCCTGAAGGTTCTGCCGCGCCAGGGGCGTGACTTTGTCTTCGCCCCCTGCCAGTTCGGCGGCCTTTTTGAACGCGATGCCCGTCTCTTCGCCGATGCCCGCGACCGAAAAGGGTACGCCCAGCTCTTCGGCGAGCGCACGGGCTGCCGCTTGTGTGGCGTCGCTGCTGTAGTCGCTGCTGGGCAGATAGGCCGCCCTCACCCGGTGCGCGCAATCCGCTGCCGGAGCGCCGGCCTTCAATGCCTTGGCCGCGTGCACGGCCAGCAACAGGCAGAGTGCGCTGTCGCGACCACCCGAAAGGGCCACCAGAAACGTTTCAAACACCCCCACTTTCTCGAAATAGTCTCGCAGGCCGAGCACGAGGGCATCGAACAATTGGTCTAGAAACGCGTCCGTGCTCGCTGCGGAATTCGGAGCGGGCGCGATAAACAGGTTTCCGGGTAATTGGGCGGCGAAGGCCGTAACGCTGGCCGGCTCGTAAGAATCGTGCGACAGATCGACGAGCAGCGGCCCCCCTGTCTGCGGGGCATACTCGACGTTTTGCCGCCATGTCGAGTTCTCGGCCCTGACGCGCCCGACATCATCGAGGTTGACGATCCCCGAGGCGAGGGTCCAGTAGTTCTTCGACAGTACCGGTCCTTCGGCGGCAATCCCGTCCGGCGTAGCGACAAATCCTCCGCCGTCAAACACGAGCCGCCCGCTGTCGCAACCCAGGAGATTGGCGTATGCATAGACGCAAGCGAGGCTGCTGGCGGCTCCGAGCACCAGGCGGCGCCGCTGCTCGTTTTTGAGCGGCGTGAACGGCGAAGCACTGCTGTTGCAGATGATCTCGGCGCCCGCACGCACGCGCTCGCGGGCGGGCTGATTCACGGCCCACAGGTCTTCGCAGATCTCGGCGCTGACATATCCGTAGGGGAGCCTGAAGATGAGATCGCCCGCGGGTACGCCGTGGATTTCCGTAACGCCCTGCCGCCACGCGGTCCAATTGCGCCCTTCGTAGAAGATGCTGTACGTGGGCAGGAACTTTTTCAGGATCACACCGCACACCGCGCCGTCGTGCACGAGGGCGGCGCCGTTGTACATCATTGAGCCCATGCACACGGGCAGGCCAACGAATGCGGTGATGTCCCGGGTGTCCCGTGTCAAATCCTCGAGGGCATCCCAGCTCCGGCGGGCGATGTCGGGCCAGAATACGCGATCCTCGAGGCTGTATCCGGACAGGCCCAGCTCCGGGGTGACGAGGAGGTGCACTTCCTCCGCGCGAGCGGCATCCAACACCTCACGCAGCCGCGCGGTATTGCCCGCAAAATCGCCTACCTTCACGGATACGGAGGCCACTCCAATCTTGACTAAGCGCATACTGTTACCTCGCCCCCAGTTCTCGCCATGGCCGACAGATCATCCTAATCTTATCAGTACCGCCTCGCGGACTCCCGCAACGCTCCTATGCCACATCTGGATTCTCGAGAAGCCCGGCCTTGTCGCGTCCGACGGCCTCCGACAGCATGACCCGGTA
>CAZFOG010000014.1:29182-36097 GCA_964520685.1 uncultured Nitrospiraceae bacterium
CCGGTAGATCTCGGGGTTTCGCAACCGCTTGAACTCGTCCGGGAGGGAGGCGATGCCTTGCTGGGCTCTGTCGCGGATCAGCGGCAGGGGCGGTGACGGCAGAACACGCTCGCCCTTTTCGAAGCAGGTTTCAAAAAGGTCTTCACTGCGCGCTGCATTGGGAATCCGCGACCGGATGTGGGGATCGCTGCGGCGGCGCCCCTCGATTTCGCCTTGCCTGGCGATTGTCTCACCGTTGGTATACAACACATCGCCCATAGGGTGGCCCTGGGCATCGAAGTAGCGGACTGGATGCTTGCGTCCGGGATCTGTGGCCTTTTCGATATTGGATGATATTTTAATACGGGGGCGCCAGACATCGCGTTCCGCCACGGCCACCAGCTTGTAAACCCCGCTGAGGGCCGGGCAGTCGCCCGACGTGATGAGATGGGTGCCTACCCCCCACGCGTTAATTCTGGCCCCTTGCCGCTTCAAATCCGCGATCAGATCCTCATCGAGATCGTTCGACGCGACGATAAGCGGGTCCTTCAGGCCGGCGTCCGTCATCATGCGGTACGCCATCTTGCTGAGTTTCGCCAGGTCGCCCGAGTCAAGCCGGATCGCGGGCCGGGTCTTGTGCCCGCTGGCGTGGAGTTCCTTGAATGCGGTGATCGCGTTGGGCACGCCGCTCCGCAGGGTGTCGTAGGTATCGACAAGCAGGACGCACCGCTCCGGGTAGTTGCGCGCAAAGGCCCGAAACGCCTCGAGTTCGCTGGGAAAACTCATGACCCAACTGTGGGCGTGAGTGCCGGATACTGGAATACCGTAGATTTTGCCGGCGAGCACGTTCGAGGTCGAGGTACATCCCCCAATATAGGCCGCGCGCGAACCGCTGAGACCGCCGTCAGGGCCGTGGGCCCGGCGCAGGCCGAATTCCATCACCGGCTCGCCCTCCGCGGCCAGGCAGATACGGGCGGCTTTTGTCGCGATGAGCGTCTGGTAGTTCAACGTGTTCAGCAGGGCGGTCTCGACGAGTTGCGCCTCGAGCACGGAACCCTCCACCTGAACAATCGGCTCGTGGGGAAATACGAGGCTGCCTTCCGGCACGGCGCGAACGGTCAGACTGGGACTGAACTCTTTGAGGTACCCCAGAAAATCGTCGTGAAACAGCCCGAGCGTGCCAAGATACGCGAGATCGTCGTCGCTGAACCGCAGGTTTTCAAGATACTGCAGGAAGGGCCCCAAACCAGCCGCAACAGCAAAACCGGCGTTGGGAGGAAGGCGCCGGAAGAAATACTCGAAGCAGACGCGCTGCCCGGCGCGTTGTTCCTTCCAGAACCCGGCGACCATCGTCAGTTCATACAGGTCCGTCAAGAGGGCCATTCCTTCGCGTTGGCACCAGGGTTGTGCAGGCATTAGTTAACATCCTCCGCGTGGACGAATACCGCCCCCTCGTGAAGCATGTCGGCAAGGGCTTCGTCCACGGTTCCCGGGGGAATATCGATACCCCGGCAGGCGTCCAGCACGAGGACCGCTTCGAATCCGAGCTTGATGGCATCCAAGACCGTGTTTTTCACGCAGTAATCCGTAGCCAGGCCGCCGACAAAGACCCGCGTGATGCTGCGCTCGTTCAGGAGCTGCGCCAGGTCAGTGCCCTGGAAACCGCTATAGGCTTCCTGGTCCGGCGCGGTTGCCTTATTGATTACGAAGGCGTGGCTGGGCAGTTTCAGGCCGTCGTGGAAGTCCGCGCCAGGGGTATCGGCCACGCAGTGGGCAGGCCAGCTCTTGTCTTCGAATCTGGGCGGGTCTTCAAAGCTGCAGTGACTGGCAGGATGCCAATCCCGGGTGAAGACCACGCAACCGAACTTTGGTATCAGGCGGTTCAAGACCGGCACTACCGCGCCGCCATCTTCCACGGCCAGCGCCCCACCGTGACAGAAATCCTTCTGGACATCCACCACGATGAGGGCGTCCGTGGCCTGCACTCCAATCGCTTCTTCCATGGATTGACCCTCATCGTTGCCCGTTGCGCCCAATTCGCATCTTCCCATGATTTAACCACAACTGCGCCACCCAAAGAAAGCGCACCCAGGGCAATGGCACGTAATGCGCCCGCACGAATGGTCTTTGTGAGACGGGTCGTTTGTGGCCCCTGTCCCCCGTCTCCCCCGCGAAAGCAGGGGTCCAGTAACGCACACGACAAGTGCCCGCAGGCCTACTGGATTCCTGCTTGCGCACGAAAGCCGTTGAAGAGCACCGTTTTCGCCGGACATCAGTAAGTTCTTCTGGCGAATGAGCGCGCCCGTGCCCGGCCGGCCCGTTTCCTTTACTTGGGCACGGGCCGTGCTCTAGAGTAGGGACATTCCCATGAACGGAAGGAGACCCCCATGAAGCCCCCGATCGGTATCGGTGTGTTGAGCTTGGCCCATGGTCATGTGGGCGTGTACGCGGATGTCATGAAAGACTTTCCGGATGTGAAACTGCTCGCGGCCTATGACGACAATGCCGAGCGGGCCCGGCCACACTGCGAGCGCACGGGCATGCGGTACGCGGAAACGGTCGCTGGCGTGCTCGATGACGGGGCGGTGCAGGCGGTTATGATTGGGAGCGAAACCAGCCGCCACGCGGAGCTGTGCATCGCGGCAGCCGAGGCGGGCAAGCACATTCTCCTCCAGAAACCGATGGCGATGACGCTGGACGAGTGCGAGCGCATGAACGCGGCCGCAACGGCCAACGGCATCACCCTGGCCATGGCGTGGCAGATGAGACACGATCCCGCCAACATCAAAATGCGCGAACTCGTTCAGTCCGGCGCCCTCGGCACGATCGGCGTGGTGCGCCGGCGCCATTGCATTCCGGTGCTTTTCAACGACGGCTTTATCCACGGTCCCACCAACTGGCACATTCGCGCAGAAACCAACATCGGCATGTTCGCCGATGACGCCGCCCATCCCATCGACTGGCTCTGCTGGACCTTCGGCAAGCCCGTGAGCGTCATGGCGGAAATCGATAATGTCCTGACTCATGTGGCGCCGGACGACAACGGCATCGCGTTGTTCCGGCTGCCGAACGGGGCCATGGCGACCATTTTCAACAGCTCGACGGTTGACGCGGGCGAATGCACGACAGAGATCTACGGGGATAAGGGCGTGCTGATTCAGAACTACGGCGATGGACCGTCATGCAGTGTTCCGGGATGTCCCGAGGGGTACGCACTGAAGCTCTACCGCTATGACACGCGTGTATGGGAGACCTTCGATATTGCGAAGCCGGCGAGCCAGGGTGACCGCATCGCGGCGGTGCCGCGCCCCTGGGTGGATAGTCTTATCCACGACACACCGCCCGCTGCCACAGGTACGGACGGGCGCATTGCCCTCGAGGTGGTGCTGGCGGCCTATGCCTCGGCCAAAGACGGACGGCGCGTTACGCTGACCCCCTAGTCCAGCAAATCGGATACGTGGTTGAAAAGCACGGTGGCCACTTGTTCTTTGCTGACGAGGTCAAGCTCCTCGACGTTTCCCTTCCCGTCGATGAGGCTTGCGCGCAGGGTGTCGGTTCCAAACCCCGAGTCCTGGGTATTGATTTCGTTGGCCACGATCAGGTCCAGCTTCTTCTTTTTGAGCTTTGTCTTGGCGTTCTTGATGAGGTCGGTGGTCTCGGCGGCGAATCCAACCACGACCTGCCCGTCTCGTTTGACGGCCCCGACCTGGCTAATGACGTCGGGGTTCTCGATAAGTTCGATCTGGAGGCCTTTGTCGGTGCGCTTGTGTTTGTCATCCGAAGGGTTGGCAACACGGAAATCGCCCACTGCGGCAGCTCCGACGAACACATCGGCATCCTGCGCAAGACTCATGGCCACTTCGGCCATATCGTTTGCCGTCTCTGCAATGATGACTTCCGCGCCTTCGGGGGGCGGCACGTCCATATGGCCGGCGATGACGGTCACCCGTGCCCCGCGTTTCAGGGCCTCCATGGCCAGTGCGCGGCCCATCTTGCCCGAAGAACGGTTCGCGATAAAACGGACGGGGTCCACGGGCTCACGGGTGCCCCCGGCAGTCACTACGACCGACAAACCGACCAGGTCTTTGGTTTCGTGCAAGGCGATTTCGACGGCCTCGAGAATTCGCGGAACTTCGATCATGCGGCCGAGCCCAACGGTACCGCAGGCCAGCTTGCCCGCTCCGGGCCCGACAAAGGTGCAGCCGCGGGATTTCAGGATCTCGATATTGTCCTGCGTCGCCTGATGGTTGTACATATTGGTATTCATGGCCGGCGCAAAGAGAATCGGCGCTTCGGTGGCCAGCAACGTCGTGCTTAACCAGTCATCTGCGATACCGCGGGCGGCTTTGGCCAGAATATTGGCTGTTGCGGGAGCGATCAGAAACAAGGCAGCGCGCTGGGCCACGGCAATGTGCTCGATCTCGGGGCTGGCGAAGGGTTCGAACATCTCGGTGATGACCCGGCGTCCCGTCAACGCCTCGAGCGTCGCGGGTCCCACGAGATGCCGCGCGGATGCCGTCATCACGGGCGTTACGGCATAGCCGTTCTCGACGAGCCGCGACGCGATATCGCACGCCTTGTATGCCGCAATCGAGCCCGTTATGCCCAGGACAATCTCTTTAGTCGAAGTAGTCCTCTTCATCCGTACTCGCCTCGCTCACCGCGACCTTGCCTTCGAGAATCTCCTCGAGGGCGACGACCGTGGTTTTTTTCGAGCGCACCGGAACCAGGGGGCGCGACTCGGGTTTTGCCAGTTGCGATGCCCGGCGCGCGGCCGCGAGCACCAGTCGGTACAGGCTATCGGCTTTGTCCTTGAAATCTTCCGGAGAGTACATTCTTCCCATGGCTATCGCTTCCTCCTCGTCATCCGCCCGTCCCAACCGGTTCACGCGGGCAGTCGTTTGTCAGGTTTTGGCCGCGGATACATTGCCGTCTTCCGGCCTTTTGGCAAAGCGTTCGACGCGGCACCGGTGGGCGCGCACGATCGCCTGGAAATCGGCCACGGCCCTGTCCAAGTCGTCGTTTACAATTACAAAATCGTATTCCGTATAGTGGTGCATCTCGCGACGGGCATTCTGTACGCGCAACGCAATGACATCGGGCGCTTCCGTGCCGCGTTTTCGAAGCCGCCGCTCCAACTCATCGAGCGACGGCGGCATGATGAACACCGATACCATGCCGCACCCGAGAGCCCGCAAATTCGCGGCGCCCTGCACGTCTATCTCGAGCACGGCGTCCTGCCCGGACGCCGCCAGGCGCTCCATCTCGGCTCGCAGGGTACCGTATAGGTTTCCGTGCACTTCGGCCCACTCGAGGAATGCGCCGGCATCCACCCGCCGCATAAATTCGTCCCGCACCAGAAAATAGTATTCACGCCCGTCAACTTCACCGGCACGCGGCGGGCGCGTCGTCGCGGATACCGAAAACAGGAGCGCGGGGTCGGCGGCCCGCACGCGGTTGAGAATCACGCTCTTTCCCGCGCCCGAGGGCGAAGACACCACAAATACATCGCCTTTTTTGACCGCACCCATCATCATCTATTCGATGTTCTGCACCTGCTCGCGAATCTTCTCCAGCTCACCCTTCATATCGAGGACGAACTTCGCCACGTCGCAGTCCCGCGTCTTTACACCCAGGGTATTCACTTCGCGCTGGACCTCCTGGGAGAGAAAATCCAGCCGCCGCCCCACGGGCTCACGCGAGTCCAGCAGTTCTTCCATATGGGCCAGATGAGTCTTGAGACGCACCGTCTCCTCGGTGACGTCGCCTTTCTCAGCCAAGAGCGCTACCTCGATGGCGATGCGCTCCTCGGTCAGGGAGATATCGGCCGCCAATTCCAGTATTCGCGCACGGAGCCGCTCTTCATACCGGGCATTGAGTTCTGGCAGCCGCGCCTCGACCTCTGCCAGGCTTTGCCGCATCAGGCCAATCCGGTCGCGGATATCCGAGGCAAGCACCGCTCCTTCGGCCCTCCGCATCGCATTGAGATTCTCGAGCGCCTGCTCGATGGCCGCCTCGAGGATACGCTGGACCTCCTCGAGATCCTCCCCGGGCTCTTCCTGGTAAATAACACCGTCCATTTGGGCCAGCGTGTCCAGGCTCATCGCACTGCCCGAGCCTATCATGGCCGCCAATTCGCGCGACGCATCGAGATACTGCCGGGCAAGCCCGGTGTCCAGCCGAACCGTCTGCGCCGAGGTAACTACCTTGCGTCGGTTCACAATGACCTGGATCTTGCCACGCGACACATGTTTACGAATAACGGCCTTGAATACCGGCTCCAAAGCCGCCCATGCCGTACCCAATCGGAACGAGCAATCCAGATACCGGTGGTTGACAGCGTTTAATTCCAGCGAAATCTCCTGGTCCCGGTAGGTACACGACGCCTTCCCAAAACCAGTCATACTCCGTAACATCTGCGCTCCTTCACGAATAGTTCGGGGCTTGCCAGCGCCCCGCAAAAACAGCTAAGTATACCGATTTCAACCACGTATGGCAAGTTGTCATCCGTGGTTTGTCATCCGTGGTTTGGTTTCTCCGGTCAATCCAGTCGCGCGCTTGGTAGGCGTGCATTTGCCGCAGATTTGGGATATCTGTGCAGCCTTGTTTGCCCTGTGCTTGTGTTGACGTAGCTATGCTGATCGAATACTCTTACTCACATGCTCGGAAGCATTGGAGTGGCGCTTATTTGTCCAAGGATAGACCGCACTTGACATGGGGGCTCGGACCGTGGATCAGACAACTCTCACCTGCATTGAAAGATATATGAAAGAGATCCAGACTCTCCCAAACGAGGCCGCAAAGACCCATAGGTTTCTCGGGCTTGTGGGGGAACTATTCCCGGGCAGCACCGCAGCTGCAGAATTGAGTCGCGGCATACAGAAGAGGGTAAGAATCTCCTTGTCGGAGGGAAAGGGAAAGACAGGAAGGATGGAC
>CAZFOG010000014.1:36107-37648 GCA_964520685.1 uncultured Nitrospiraceae bacterium
TCCCTCTACGGCAACGCTGTCATCGAGTTCGAGAATTCCCTGCGCGTTACAGGAAAAATGGCGGAAAAACAGTTGCGCGAATACGTTTCGGGACTACTGCAGGGCAAGGCAGGACATCAACGAAAGATGATAGCGCTGGCGACGGACGGCATTGAGTGGCAGACATACATTCCCAAATTGACCAGAAGCACCGAAAACCCTTGCCCTGAAGACGTGGCACTTGAACCTGTGCGTTCACTCAAACTCACAGACGCAACTCTGAGTGAATTCTATATTTGGCTGACGGGTTTGCTGTTTCGACCACAGAGAATTGATCCCACTTCAGAACAATTCGCCTTTGATTTTGGAGCACAAAGTGAAATATTCGTGGATTCGTTTATCACGCTGACACAAGCATGGGAGTTAATACGAGAAAAATCAGAAATACAGGTAGCATACAGCACTTGGGAGAAGTACCTCACAATAACATACGGCAGTCTGCGGGAGGGCCTGGATAAACTCTTCCTCAAACATACGTACCTCGCTTGTCTTGCGAGGTTACTTGTGTGGGCGGCACTGTCGCACGGCAAGATAGGAAGCTCATTGCACGAAACAGTGAATGCTATTCTATCAGGCTCCTATTTTGAATCCAAGCGAATTGCCAATCTGGTCGAGGATGATTTCTTTCACTGGGTTCTGAATTCGGAAGTCCAGAGCCTGCTGGAACCAATATGGGAGCGACTCCTGAGCCAGATGTCGAGCTATGACCTTACGAGGTTGAACCAAGACGTTTTGAAGGGCGTCTATCAGGAATTGGTGGACCCTGAAGACCGTCATGACCTAGGCGAGTACTACACGCCTGAATGGCTCTGCGAGAAAATGGTCAGCGATGTACTTCCGGAGAGCGGATGGGTGAGTGTTCTTGATCCGACATGTGGGTCAGGGAGTTTCCTTCGCGCTGCGATAAGTCATCTTATTAGCCACAATCACAGTGACTCAAAGACGGATAAGCTCGCACACATTCTCGAAAGTGTCGTGGGCATAGATATTCATCCGCTCGCAGTGATTATTGCAAAGGCGACATACTTGCTGGCAGTCAGGGACCTCCTCACTCATAAAACTAGGCCCATTCAAGTTCCAGTTTACTTGGCGGACGCGCTGTTTTTGCCGCAAGAGGTCCGCCAAATGGCTTTCGGCGATACGTCAAGCTATCAGATCAGGTTTGGGGAGGGTAGAAAGGTGCATATCCCTGAGGAATTGGTTACAGCACCCGACCTCTTTGATCCTGCTATTGCAGCATGCGCCAGACTCGCCGCGGAACATGCCAAGAAAGGCAAAGAGTCTGCCAATACACTAGACGCTTATCTGAGGCGGGCTCAGCCTGCGTATTCCGAGCCAATCCGCCCGGTGATTCCGAGGGAAGGCGCCCACCCATTCCGACGGAAGGCGCCCACCCATTCCGATTGATTCCGCCCATCCGTACCGATTGATCGCGCCCACCCATTGTGAGGGAATCCGGCCACTTTCGCGGTGGATGCTGCCGGAGGAGCCCCGGCGCCGCG
>CAZFOG010000015.1:0-37144 GCA_964520685.1 uncultured Nitrospiraceae bacterium
TCTAAAGGCGGATTTAGTATATGTGTGCCAGCCAGACAAGTCAAACGACTTTTTGCCCCTCCGTGATTCTTTGCCCTCGTGACACAGAGCTTGAATCCGCCTCCTGGATGGCGCGATTCAGCGCGATTCAGCGAATTGACTCGCGGGCCAAAAGTTTACTATACTTTGGTCTTGCCTTGAGGCACATCATGCGCACGAGTGGACCGGTGCGTCCGCGCCGTGCGGACGGCATTGCCGGGGTAGCTCAGCTGGTTAGAGCGCTGGATTGTGGATCCAGAGGTCGACGGTTCAAACCCGTCCCCCGGTACCATGAATACCAAGGACTTACGCGGTTTCCCGCGTAGGTCCTTTTTGCTCTTACCGGGGATATGGAGTCGCGTTGTTCTGGCAACCCGGCCTCAGTGCACCGGGGTTTCAAGACCGCTACTCAATACACCGAGCTGGGCTAAATCGCCGCGGAGCCGTTGCGAAAACAGAGTCGAGCCCTCGACGTTGAGATGGTTGAGATCGGTGAATAGGTCATCTCTGCCAAAATAGAGGCTGCGGTAATCCAAAAGCACGGCGCCGGGCCATTCGTTGACCAGTTGCTGTGTGAATACGTCGAATTCCTCGACGGGCACGACCTTGGAGGCGGCTTCGAAATACCGCTGGCTGATGGGAAAGCGCACGAAGATAACGCGGATATTCTCTTCTTGGCACAGGGCCTTAATCCGATTGAAGTACAACAGTGACTTCTGGGAACGCCACTGCCGTTCCTCCCCATAATGGGTATTCATCATCTTTTCGATTTGTGCCTCGGTTGCGCCTGTCTCCGCGAAACTGCGCGTAAGCCGGGTGATGGCGTCCCGTCTTTTTGCCTTCCGACTCTCGGGCAAGGCTTTGTAGATATCCTGGGCGCAGTCGGCGTAGGGGAAGAGGTGATAATGCACAAAATTGGTCAGGGCTCTGGACGTCAATCCGGTGTGCCAGATGTAGTCGGGAAAGTCCACGTAGCGGGAGGAGCTGACAATGTTGAAATTCTCGCCCCAGGCCGGAGAAAAGGAATGCAGGTCCATGGGCATAATAACCGTTCTGATCTTGCCGGGATTCTTGCGCACGATGTGGCGCAGCTTGTAGTAACGCACGATGTAGGCCTCGCCTATTTGGGACAGATTTTCGGCATTGCCCAATTCTTCCGGGGCCACCCCCATCAAGGCATGCGAATCACCAACCAGGACCACATCATACGGTTCCTGATGCGAATTGAACGCTCGCTGTCTATTCAGATAGGAATCCTGGGGCGTAATGAAAGCGTAGTAGGCCTGCCGCAGGCCCGCATGGATGGCTGCGAGCACCGCGAGAAAAATCACGGCTTTGGCTATTCTGCGCTTCTTGCTCATCAGAACTGAAAGTAGATGAATTCCTGTTCGGTAAACTTGCCAAACGCCACAATGGCGAAAAACATGGCGTAATAGATGCCCCACCGCAGTGGCAGGGGCTGGCGCAGCACCCACGCCTCGACCGAACCCCGGCCTTGAAACACGTGCACGGTCTCCATAATGAGAATGGCCAGCACGCCAATTACAAATTCGACGGAATTGAAGGGCTCGAAAACGGCCGGATCGAGGAACGAAAAATCCTGAAATGTGCTCAGGAAAAGGGTGCGCGAACCCGAGAGCGAGTTTGCACGGAACAAATACCACGAGATCCAGACCAGGTGAAACGTTATCAGGATTTTGAGCACGTGATGCACGCGGGGAACCTGCGTTAACCCGGTGAGCTCGTGGAGCCGTGTACGCACGGGAAGCGTGATGATGCTGACCACGCAATAGACCCCATGCAGGGTGCCCCAGATGACATACGTCCAGCCGGCGCCGTGCCAGAGGCCGCTCATGCCAAAGGTCACCAGCAGATTGCGGTACCATTTCAGTTTCGACACGCGGCTTCCGCCCATCGAGATGTACAGATAGTCGCGCAGCCAGCTCGACAGCGAGATGTGCCAGCGGCGCCAGAAATCGGAAATCGAGGTGCCGAAAAAGGGCCGCCGGAAGTTCTCCATCAGGTCATACCCCATAATCCGGGCAGAGCCGATGGCGATATCCGAGTAGCCTGAAAAATCACAGAACACCTGGAACGCGAAGAAGTACGTCGCGACTACAATGGGCATTCCGTGGTATTTGCCGGGGTTGTTATACACGTCATTGACATAGACCGACAACCGGTCCGCGATGACAAGCTTCTTGTAGAATCCCACCATCATGAGCAACAGGCCGCTGCGCATGCGGTCGTAGTCGAAACCGTGCTTCTCGAAAAACTGCGGAAGCAGCCGCGTCGAGCGCTCGATAGGCCCCGCCACCAATTGCGGGAAAAACGTCACATACAGGGCGAAATACCCGAGGTGCCGTTCAGGGGCGCGCTCCCCCCGGTACACGTCAATCGTATAGCTCAGGGTCTGGAAGGTGTAGAAGGATATTCCGACCGGCAACAAGACCTTGAGGGCGGGCAACGGAACCCGGTAGAAGTCGAACAGAAACTCGAAGCTCGAGATAAAGAAGTTGAAGTACTTGAAGGTGAACAACAAGCCGAAATTAGCGCACAGGCTCATCCAGAGATACCGCTTGCGGACACGCAGCTCCTGTGTACTGCCCATGCCCAGGGCGGCAAGATAATCCACCAGCGTCGAGAGGATGATCAGGAGCAGGTAACCCGGCTCCCAGCACGCGTAGAAATAATAGCTCGCCGCCAGCAGGAAGGCCCAGCGGAAACGGAAGGGTAGCGCGAAATACACCATCACAACGATGGGGAAAAAGACGAGAAAGTCGAGCGAATTAAACAGCACTGCAGGATCACCCCTGCCCGGGTTCCATACGACACGCGCCGGAACTATAGGAGAGCATCCCGCATCTTGTCAAAAACCCCGCGGCATCGCGCCACAGGGCCGAAAATGCCCTGTCTAAAGCTTCAGCGCAGGGATGCGCGGTCTTCTTCGTCTTCAACCAAGCGCAGTACGGATTCGCTGTCGGCCGCGTTCTTGATGGCCTCGCGAAGACTGGCATTGCTCATGACATGGGCGATGCCCCCGAGGGTGCGCACATGAGCCTGAAACTTGTCCTTGGGCAATACGAGGAGAATGACGATGTGCGCGGGCTGGCCATCGAGGCTTTCGAAGGGAATCCCCCGGCGGGATACGCCCAAGGCGCCGATGATGTCATCGACGCGGTCGGTGGCCCCGTGCGGCAGGGCGATACCGTGCTCCATGCCAGTACTCATAGACTTCTCGCGTTCAACCACGACCTCGACGATGTGGTCCCGCAAGGTGACCGGGATCTCGTGGCTTTCGACGAGGAGATCGACCAGTTCGTCGATGGCTTCGTATTTGTTTTCAGCTTCGAGGGCGGTCTTTACGACTTCGGAATGCAGTATCTCGCCTAACAACATGGGTCACTGGTCTCCGGCGGCCTTTCGTTTGGCCGCGGCCTTCTTCTGTTTGATTCGTTTCAACCGAAAGACGTCTTCCCGTTCGCGTTCTTCGAGAGCGCGGCCGATATTGCGGACGTCTTCGCGCAGCCTGGGCAAAAGATAGTCGTCCAAAGCGTTAATACGCCGGCTGACTTTGCGTACTTCATCGCCCAGAACCTGTATATTGCGCTCGAAAGGCGCACACTCGATCAATTGCTCGAGCATGGACTCAGCCGTTTCCGCGGCGTCCAAAACCTGGGATGACGTGGCCAATACACCGATGCCGCGTTCGCGGGGGCTGCGCGTGATAGCGCTATGCCCGGTGTCGCTGAGCTCCAACCCCCAGACCTTCCCGGTCATGACGGTCATCGGAATCTGGCGGTGCCCCGCCGCGGCGGCAGACCGTATCTCGGGCGTTCCACTCGCGGCGCGCGCGATGGCAAGCGACGCGACGGCGGACCGGCCCCGCCGGTGCAATTCGTGGCGCAGCGCCCGGAGTTCGCGTGCACGTTTGAGCAGCTCCTTGAGAAGCGCTTCCCGCTTCCCCTTGAGCAGGGTAATCCCGTCCGACGCGAGCTTAATTTGCGCGCGCCGTGCCAGAAGGTTCATGCGTGTTGGGGCTGTTTGTTCCGTACTCATGGGTTACATATAGGGGGAAGGAACTCCGTCCTCCATGATCTTTGAATAATACCGGTCGATTAGGTCCTTATTGATTCGCGTCAGCTCTTCCTTGGGCAAAATACTCAGGAGCTGCCATCCAAAATCGAGGGTTTCATCGATGGTCCTGCGTGTGTGGCCCTGGCCGACCATTTCGGTTTCAAAGGACTCGGCGAACCGGAGGTATTTCTGGTCGAGCTCGGTAAGGGCATCCTCGCCGACGATCGACATGAGCTTGCGAATATCCCGGCCATGAGCATAGCAAGCGTAGAGCTGGTTCGCAAGTTCCCGGTGGTCTTTGCGGGTCAGTCCCTCGCCAATACCATTATTCATGAGGCGCGAGAGGCTGGGGAGCACATCGACGGGCGGAAACACTCCCCGGCGATGCAAACCGCGGCTCATGACGATCTGGCCCTCCGTAATGTATCCCGTCAGGTCAGGTATAGGGTGGGTAATGTCGTCGTCAGGCATGGATAACATAGGGATCTGGGTGACCGAGCCCCTCTTTCCGCGAATGCGCCCCGCGCGTTCATAAATCGACGAAAGATCGGTGTACATGTATCCGGGATAGCCGCGCCGGCCCGGAATTTCCTCGCGGGCACTGGCAATCTGGCGGAGCGCCTCGCAGTAGTTCGTCATGTCCGACAGCACGACAAGTACCTGGAAATCGTGCTCGAATGCCAGGTATTCGGCCAGAGTCAAAGCGCAGCGGGGGGTAAACAGGCGCTCAATGGCGGGGTCGCTTGCTTTGTTAATAAAGGCCACGACGCGCGAACCACGCCCGCCCTGTTCGAACGAACGCAGGAAGTAGGCGGCTTCGCGCTCCGTGATGCCCATGGCGCCGAACACGACCACGAACTCCTCGGCGTCGCTCTTGGTGGCGGCTTGCCGGACAATGAGGCTTGCCAATTCGTTCGCGGGAAGGCCGGACCCGAAGAATATGGGGAGTTTCTGGCCCCGGACGAGCGTGTTGAACCCATCGATGGTGGAAATACCGGTCTCGATGAAGTCGCTCGGTTTGTCGCGGGATACGGGATTGATGGCGGAACCCGAGATATCCACGTCGACTTCCGCGACGACGGGGGGCAATCCGTCTATGGGCTCGCCCACGCCGTCAAAGCGCCGCCCAATGACCTCCCTGGACGCCGCGATGCGGGCGGCTTCCTGCTTCAGGGACACGGCCGTGCGTTTGACATCGATGCCTTGAGTACCCTGAAGCACCTGCACGACGGCGCGGCTGCGGCTTGCCTCGAGCACCTGCCCCTGGCGGCGTTCACCGCTCTCGAGCACGAGATCAAGGATTGCACCCGTGGGAAAGCGTTCGCCGTTGCCGAGAAACACGAGCGGGCCGGTAACATAGGTGAGGTCCCAATACTCGCGGTGGAGCAGGCTGTTGCCCATGGGTTTCGGTGTTGCGTCTGGCATCTGCATGTACGTCATCCTTTCGGAGTCAACCCCGCGAGTGCGGTCTTCATGGCTTCCACGACCTCGCGCTTGCGGCCGGTGAAATCCTCATTGGATACGTCGCGCAACCGGGCGAGGTCCTCGCGCACGGGCAGGTCCAGAATGCGGGAAAGACTGACCCCGCGGTCCAACTGCTCACGGCACGCATCATGGAACGCCAGGAGCGCCTCGAGCAGCCCGGCGTTCTTTTCGAGCGTGCAGAATGCATCGTTATCGGAAAAAGCGTTTTGCTGAAGGAAGACTTCGCGAATCATCTTTGCGATCTCGAGAACGAGCCGTTCGTTGTCCTGCAGCGCGTCCGGCCCCACCAATTGCACGACTTCCTGCAACTCGGCGTCGCGCTGCATAAGCTGCATGGCGGCCTGGCGCTGCTGGGTCCATCCGGCCGGAGCGTTCTCCTCGAACCAGGGAGCGAGCTCGGCGAAATAGAGCGAGTAGCTGCGATTCCAGTTGATGGCGGGATAATGGCGCCGGTACGCAAGCGTGGAATCCAGCGCCCACAGGCCACCCGTCACGCGCAACGAGGTTTGGGTAACCGGCTCCGAGAAGTCGCCGCCGGGAGGCGATACGGCGCCCACCAGTGTCAGCGAGCCGACACGTTCCTGGCTATCGCTGCCTGCGCAGACTACACGGCCGCTTCGCTCGTAGAATTCAGCAACGCGCGCTGAAAGATATGTGGGATATCCCTCCTCGCCGGGCATTTCCTCGAGCCGTGACGAAATCTCACGCAAGGCCTCGGCCCAGCGGGATGTGCTGTCCGCCATGACAGCCACGTCGTATCCCTGGTCCCGGTAGTATTCGGCGATGGTGATTCCGGTATAGACGGAGGCGTCCCGGGCCGCCACAGGCATGTTGGACGTGTTGACAACCAGGACAGTGCGGTTCATCAGGGAATCGCCGGTTCGAGGATCCTTAAGCTCGGGGAATTCCGACAACACATCGGCCATCTCGTTTCCGCGCTCGCCGCAGCCCACATAGACGATGACATCGGCGTTGCAGAACTTGGCCAGAGTCTGTTCGACAACGGTCTTGCCGGTCCCAAAGCCTCCGGGCACGATGGCCGCTCCGCCCAGAGCGATAGGGAAAAGACAATCCAGCACCCGCTGCCCCGTGAGAAACGGGCGGTCGGGAGCGAGTTTGCGAGCTACGGGCCGTGACTGCTTGACCGGCCACCGGTGCATCATGGTAAGGCTGGTACCGTCGTCCAGTTCGACGATCGGGTCGGTCACGATGTATTCGCCTTCGGGAACGGCCGATTTCACGGTTCCGCGCGTGCGGGGCGGCGCGAGTACGCGGTGTTCGATGCTTCTCGATTCCTGGGTCGTTCCGAGCAGGGCTCCGCCGTAGAGTTCGGCTCCGGGAGCCACGCGGGGCTTAAAATGCCATTTCCGGTGGCGGTCCAGGGCGTGCGCAGTCAAACCCCGCCCGATGAAGTCACCGGACACCTGACGCAGCGCCTCGAGGGGGCGTTGAATACCGTCGAACGTGCCGCCCAGCAGCCCGGGACCCAGCTCGACCGACAGTGCGCCGCCCAGGGCTTCCACGGGCTCGCCGACATAGATGCCTCCAGTATCCTCGAAGACCTGTGCATAGGCTGTCTCGCCGTCGATGCGGATGACCTCGCCCATGAGGCCCGCTTTACCGACGCGCACGATCTCGCCCATGGTGACGCCGAGCATGCCGCCGGCGGCCACCATAGGCCCCGATATCAATGTCAGATTCCCGACTATTCCGCGTTCCGTATCGGCCATGTGATCTTTACTCCAGACGGATTTCGTAACCCACGGCCGGCCGAATGACCGACGCGAGGTATGCATCGACTTCCGAGTCCTCCTTGTCGAAGGCCGGACAGTACACCACGAGCGGGAGGCCGCGATGGGCCGTCAACCGCTCCTTGAACCAGGGTGAGAAACCGTCACGAAAACTCTCCTGCACGATTACGAACTGCGTATCGCTCTCGAGAAGGCCCTCGATGGCCTCCTGCGCCTCGCGTGCGTTGCCCACCTCCTCGACATGCATTCCCGTCAGGGCGAGCATGATGGCGACATGCCCCTGGGCCACACCTACGACATCAGGCATACATCATCTCCTCACGGATGCGGCCGCGCGGAAGATGGCGAACTTCACCGCGGGCGATGAGCCGGAGATTGATGACTTCGTTGTATTTCAGCCATGCGTAATGCATCAGCGGGGCAAGAGTCATTACGTGGACGCGCGCCATTCGGCGCAATTCCTTCAGGAGAAGCTGCTCGAACATGCGCTCCATGGGGGAAAAGCGGCCGGTCTGCACAAACATGTAGAGGCCTTCCACCAGCTCGCGGTACACGGTGGACTCGAGGAGGACCATGGCCTCTTCGACACTTTCAGCGGCCATCATTTCAGCGGCAACGCGCTTCGACATGGTGCCTTCGGGCAGAAGCCAGTCCTCGTGCGCATCCTGGTGGGCCTTGTCGTGGAGAAGAATGCGTAAATTGATTCCGTCGATGTTGAGACGGAGCACACTCCGTAGCAGTTGGGCGTTTTCATCGGGGTCGGCGGCGAGCCGGCGAACGTTCTCGACGAAATAGGCCCGGTCAAGAGCGTCCTCGAGAGCACGCAGCTCCGTATTGGACCCTGCATTGCGGTGCACGCTCCAAAGACAGGCGCACAGGTCGCGATTCCATGCCACCAGGCCCTGAATCAGGGCATCGAGCGTCTCGAGTTCCGCGAGATACTTGACGAGGGCGACACCCAGGGTAGGCCCGGGAGCGGGAAATCCTTCCGCCACAATGCCGCGGTCCAGTGTCACGCGGCGGCGCAGAAGCTGTTTGACGGTCTTGAGATCCCACCGGGCCAGAAACAGGGCCGTATAAGGCCGGTGGGATTCGCCGGAAATGGCCAGCAATTCCTGAAACGTCGCAAGCAGGTGCCGCGATACGGCTTCTTCAACGGCCTCGGCGTCACTGTGCGTCGAGAGGGCCCTGGCCATTTCTTCTTTGTAATCGGAGGTCAAAAGCACCTCGATAAGCGCGTCAATGTCTTTCTGGTCGAGCAGATCTTCCAGGTCGTCACGCGTGAGAAGGCGGCTTTTCAGGCCGCGGACACGGGTCGTGACATACACGATGTATTCGCGCACGTCCTGTCTGCGGGGTTTCATGGCTTTTCTCCAAACAGGCGGCGAATGGCGGCTTTTCGCGCTTCCGCACGCGTCTTTTCAAAGCGCCCCGTAAGCGTGTTTGTCAGGCGGTATGATCGGGCCTGATTGGTGACGGCGATTCCGTCCCACAGGCGCGCCTCGGGTTCCACGGGAACGCCGGGCCTGCCGTTGGCGTCAAGCCAGTGTCTGCACGCGCCGGCGTGGGCCGGGGGCGCCAGCACGACCGCGTCCTCGGGCGCTTCTTCCAAGGCTTCGGCCAGCAGACGGCAGAGGAGCTCCGGAAACCCGGGACTTTGCGCAACAGCGCGCAGCTCCTCGTGTACCGTGTCGAGGATTCTGTCGACGACCCGTTCGCGCATGGTCATGGTTGCCCGTTCGGCCTCTGCCTGAGCGCGCTGGCGGGCATCTTCGCGGTATGCGGCGGCACTCAGGCGCTCATCATCAAGGGCCTTCGTGCGGCTTTCCTCCGCAACCTGGCGTGCGTCGGTAAGGATGCGCGCTGCTTCAGCGCGCGCTTCCTCGAGAATATGTTCGCGCCGCGCATCGGCTTCGCGGTTCATGGTATCGAACAGGGACGCGCCCCGTTCGCTATGAATGTCCTGGTTGCTCACTACCCGATCAATTGCCACAGCAGGATTGCGATTACGAAGCCAAAAACCATGAGCGTCTCGGGGATAGCGATGAGCACCACGATGGAGATGAACAGGTCGGGCTTTTCGACCAGGGCGCCCGTGCCGCCGGCTCCGACAGCGGCCTGTACGCGCGCCGTGGCCAGCGCCGCGAGGCCGACCGCGATAGCCGAACCAAGGGCAAGGCCAACCGTGCGGATGGCCGCCGGCAAGGTGATTTCCTTTTCGGCCCCGGCGTCTCCCGCTTCCGCGGCAAATGCGGCGGGAGTTGCCGCGGCCAGCAGGACCGCGATGACTCCCAGAAACGCAAGCTCTTTCGTTACCCGTCCGGTTACCATAGTGTCTCCTTCCTAAACGGTTTGTAACTCCTGCCCTCAGGCGAATAGAACTTGGGCAAGAACTCCACGTAATTCAGACGCAGCGAGTGCAGCGTCGGACTGAACAAACTGAGCGCGATATTGAAGATGTGAATGAGAAGGAAGAGGGGGATCGCGATCCAGAGGGCTTGGGCGCCGCGTGACAGCGTATTGGCAACGTCGGCGATGGCTACCGATGCGATGCCGAGAGCCATGAGACGGCTGTATGACATGACGTTGCTGGTGAGAGAGATGATCTCGAGCACATGCACGGAGGCCAGCGCTCCCGCAACTCGGATAAACAGAAACAGGGCCAGACCGAACAATACGGCGGCGATGCCCAGGGCCGCGCCTATGCCAACGGGCAATACTCCAGACATCCCAGTCACGGCCACACCGACGGCAGCCAGCCCGAGCAACATGCCGGCTTTTTCAAGGGCGTGTTTGCTGTCGCCGACGTACCAATGGCTGTAGATGGCGAGCGTCAGGCTTAAAACTACATGCACGGCACCGAAGATCACGGCGGTGATCAGCAGGCGCATGGTATCGTGGTGGCGCATGAACCAGAGCGGTTTGAGCCAGGGGAAAATGCGCATGCCGAAATCACCGAAGTATTCCCCATACAGCACTCCAAAGACGATGGCGGAAACCGCTGCATAGACGTAAACGGTGGTTACTTTGCGAACGATCTCGTTGCGGCCAAACCAGCGGCGAAGAGCGACCGCAAGGGCCAGGATCAGCGCGCCGTAAACCACGTCCCCCACGATGTACCCATAGAATATGACGAAGGAGATCCCCACCAGGGCGCTGGGATCCAGGGTTCCATAGGAAGGTGGTTTCATGAGGCTCATCAGCACTTCGAATGGTTGAAGCAAGGGATGGTTCTTCAGGAGAACGGGGATGCGCTTGCGCTCGACCCGCTCGACTGGAAGCCTTCCCACGCACACCTCGCCGGGAAACCGGTTGGTGATGGCCCGCTCGAGGGCTTCCGCTTCGTTGGCAGGCACCCACCCCTGTATGACCGAGACAAACTCACTTTGGGCAAAATTGCCAACAATGTGGAGCTGTTCCATCTTATTGGCCACGAGAAGCCTCAAGGCCGTTAGCTCCGGGCCGGTCTCGACACAAAACGTATCCAGTTCCTTCTGAATTTCCTTCAACTGGGCGCCCAGTTCCGCGATGGAATCCTCGGTCTTGCGCAGCACCTCCTGCACGGATTTTCCGCGCAAGCGCTTATCGGGTACCTCGATGAGTTCAATGCCTTCGTCTCGCAGAATACGGCTGACAACCTCGTTTCGATCCTCGGGATAGACGACCAGGCCGAGTATGACATTGCGGTCCATCGCCTTGTCCATAAACTGACTCTGAAGTCCCAGTTCCCGCTGTAACCGGCGGCGCAGGCGGCGCCGCATGAGGCTTGTGTCGCCTTTGAGGATGAAGGCCCGCCCGTTCTTGCCAAGCGTCACCTCGGTGCCGCCGAGCATTCCCTCGATCAGGCGCAGTGTCTCCCGGAAATGCTTGAAGACGGCGATGTTGTCTTCGACATTCACACGGCGGCGCGTGAGCGAGCGCAGTTCGCGGCTCCACTTGCGCGCCTGCCGGGTCCACTTGCCGAGGTCTGCTTGGCTGAAAGCCTTCATCGCCTTTTCGACGTCCACCTCGCTGACACGCCGGGTGAGGAGGGGCGCAATTTCCTTGAGGATTCGGTTCAGGCCTTCGAGGCTTTCAAGTTCTGCCTTCTGTGCATCGTCGAGATGGATGCGGTGCAGGAATCCGGGTGCGTTTTCGACGGCGAGGGGCACCTCCTCGATATGCATGAGGCCCTCGTCCTGCAGAAAGGCTACCAGCTCTGCCAGCCGGCGCCGCATAAAGACAATTTCCATTCGCGCCATCTTGGCGATCATGGCGACCCCGCCACGCCGCCGGGCAGAATCTGGCGGAGCACGTCTTGCGCCACGGAGCGCGCATGGGCTTGTGCACGGGCCTGAGCTTCCGCTAACCGGGCCTCCGCCTGGTCATGCGCTTCATTGCGCTCCCGTGCTGCTTCCCGTTCAGTGGCGCGGCGCATCTCGGCAATCTCGCGCGCCAGCGCGGCCTCACTCTGTTCCAGGATTTGGCGTGCCTCGGCTCGGGCAGCGTCGATCATGTTCTGAGCTTCCGAACGGGCGCTGGTAATCCCCACCAGGAGTTTTCGCTCTTCCTGCGCCACCCGCTCGAGCACCGACCCCTCTGTTCTCAGTGTTTTGCTCACAATACTCCACCCGCACCGCCATCGACCCCGGGAACTACCTGCCAGGCAGCGCAAGCGCCAAGGATGCCGCGGCGTACTCGCCTAAATGGAAATGAGTCAATATATTGGCCCACGAACGAGCCAATTGGAATTGGCCGCTTCGCGTACGCTAACAACACAGAGCGCCCAGATATTGCCCATGCCCGTAACGTTCCTCAGGGAAACACCTTACCATTGAAATTAACGGTCTTCAAGGACGGGCAGCACCACGTTCTCCAGCGTGGGCACCGTCACGGGTTGTCCCTGGAGCGGGAAGTCAGGAGGGGTCAGAACAGCCTTATCTTCGAGGATGGGCAGGTTGGCGCCCAATGCACGGTTGAGGGTGTGCCGGAGTGTATTGACGAGACTCACGCCCGTTGCGGGCGGCGTCTGGCTTTCGGGGTCACCTTTCGGGTAGTGCGTGCAGAGCAGGATGCCAAACTGTTCAGCGAGCGACTCAGGTTGCGTGGGCTCGCCAGCATTGTGCAGCCGGGGCCCATGCGCGGACGCGAGCACGATGGCAGCCGGACGCGTCGAGCGACTGGTGACCTGCTCGACGGCATGAAGGAGCATGCTGCTGGTGTGATGCAACTGGCTGAGATAGCTTTCCTGGGGCGCGCTGGGAATACGGTGGTCTGCCCACTCACCCTTGCGCCCAAACATAAACGGGGAATCCGGCATGGTCAGGTGGGCAAACACGAGGCGCGGCCGCGTATGTTCTTCCGAAGCGACGTCGCCAATGGTGTCGAATACGTGATTGACGCGCGCGCGGCGGAAGCCCAGTTGCCAGGCGCGCGGATCGCGGCCCTGGGCGTAGGTAATCAGCTCCATGAAACGCCTGCAGGCCGTGCTCTGCAGCAGGACAACCTCAAACTCGGAGGGTGTACGGGGCGGCGTAAGGCATCTGTCAACCAAGGGCCCTGGCTCGAGTACCTGCACCCCCGGCGAATAGGCGAGTATTTCGTAGCCGGCGCTATGCAGCGTCTGGAAAAACCGGTTCTGGTGATACAGGTTTATGAACCGCCCGACCTCGAGGTCGTCGGGCGCATCCGCGGGCGCGAGGCTTTCGAAATAATCCATATTGAGCAGCGCCATCGCCGATTGCATACCCCATGCATAATTCGAGAAAGCGTCCACCTCGACACGCATGTTCCGGTCCTGAAGGGACTCCAGCACGGGCAGGTCGTTGTAGCCGTACACTCGAAGCAAGACATCGCACCGGGCATACCCTTCCAACAGCAGCAGGTAGATATCGGGCAACTCGTCTGCAGACCTGGCGGCCGCAACAGCCGGCTCGAGCGGGGGCGGTGACATGCGGTCCGAGATAGGAGCGTTAAAAAAGACCAGTGCGACATAGAGGACGATCAGAATAACGCCGAACCAGTTAGCCGTACGGGTAAAAGGCCGAAAGTCGCGGCGCCACCTGGCCAGAAACACAAGACCGGCGACAGCGAGGCCAGTATATGCGAGCAGCATCGTCGACGCCACGGTTCCGAAGATGCGGTCGAAGAGCAGCACGACAGCAAGAGCGCCTGCCAGCACAATTGCGAGGAACAAGCCTGCCAGCATCAAGGCACGGCGTTTATTGGCACGATTGGCCGCAACGATTCCGAGGGCGAGCATGACAATCAGCAGACCCAGAACGCCGTAAACCAGGGGCGGGGTCAGCGATTGTATGAGCCGGGATGCCCCTCTGATACTGGATTCCGCAACGCTCCATCCCCACGTAGACGCGAGCACCAGAAGAGACGTCACAAGGCCGGCCCTGTGTTTGTCGCGAAGTGCGATCCGAAACCCTGTCAGCAGGATCCCCGTTGCCACAAGGGCGACGGCTATCGGCCGAAACAGGGCATTCCACGGAACGTTCCCCACGTTGTAGGCATACAGCCCCAGGATAGGGCAAACCGCGAGCAGCATTGGATGAAATACCGGAGTATCTTCTAAGGCTGCGGTGGGCTTTCGTGCTGTCATGACACCAATGTGCTCCCTTTCCACTTGAACGCCCTGATCATCCTTGGTACGTAAGGCATTGTCAAGCTTGTATCTAAACCGGTCCCTCGACAAGCGCCTTGACAAAATCACCATTCCTTGGGAAACTTCACTTAGGTGGCGGGAATACCCTATATGGGGTAGTTGTTCCCCGAAATGCACCATATATAGCGAATAAGGTGCAGTACGGCGCTACTGTTCAGGGGTTGGCGCCAGGTCGCGCGCGAGTAGGCGCGAGGGGTTACGGGGAGTTTTACCGCCGGATACAAGCAGTCCATTTCGTGATGGTGCGATGTCGTTCGGTGAGGTTTCCGTGCTCGTTCGGCCAGTTACAGCTAAGGGGGAAGGACGTGTCGGTTTTTCTCAGGGAATCCGTCCACGGGTCCCGTGGGCGTGGAGGCGCAATCTGGACAATGCCACATGCCGCTTCTATAATGCCGTGTTGCTGGCCAGGGGATCGGAATGCGGCCAAATCGAGCCGGCTGCACCCGGCATGCGAGCTTAAGTTCTTTAATTCTAGCCATTTACACCGTGCGATGCGGCATTGGAAAGGGCAGTGATGTAATGGAGTCGGTAGAGCCAAAGGTCTTTTTGGTGGGTGAGACGCGACTGGTCGAGGAGGGGTTGCAGGCCTATCTGGAACATGCAGGCGCGCCTTCCTGGTCTACCGACGCGCCCAGCGATGCCGAAAAGCTCTGCGAAATGTTTGGGCGCCTCTGCTACCGGTCCTTCGAGCCGGGACTGAATCCGAACGTCACGCGCGTGCGCAAGGGCAACGACAAGTATCTTGGCCATATCCTCGAGGTGGGTCACGGCAGTGTGCTCGAGCATGCGATGGTAAATTTCGTTTTTGCGGATGTCAGCCGCGTATTCACGCACGAACTCGTGCGGCACCGGGCCGGCACGGCCATATCCCAGGAGTCGCTGCGATACGTTCGGCTCGGGAAGCTGTCGGCCTATGTGCCGATGCACATCCGCGAGCATGAGCAGGGCATGGAGATCTTCTGCCGGACAATGGACCAGCTGGAGGCGGTCCAGCGTGAGCTGGCGCAGGCCTTTGCCATCGACGACGAAGAGAAGTTTTCGGTGAAAAAGCAATTGACGTCGGCATTCCGGCGCATTGCCCCCCTGGGCCTGGCCACGTCCGTCGGGTGGTCCTGCAATTTCCGGACATTGCGCCACGTCATCGAGCTGCGCACGGCGCCGGAGGCGGAAGAAGAACTCCGGTTGGTGTTCGGCAAGGTCTACGAAACCGTCAACGTTCGCTATCCGAATGTATTCGGTGATTATACGGTTGAACTGGTGGAGGGCCTTCCGTGGGTCAAGACGGCGCACCGGAAGGTATAGCGCAGAAGAGGAATCAGGGGCATGTTATTCGAGGTGAAAGAACGGCTCGAGCTCGATCCGCAATTCGTGGGGCAGTACCGGGGCCGCCAGCCTGACTGGGGACCGCTGGGTTACGTGACCTACAAACGCACGTACGCCCGTCCTGTTCCGAACGAACCGGAGCGCACAGAAGAGTACTGGGAGACGTGCAAGCGCGTCGTGGAAGGCTGCTACACGATCCAACTGACCCACTGCCGGAATCTCAAGCTGCCCTGGGACAGGCAGAAGGCCCAGCGGTCGGCCCAGGAGATGTTCCGGTTAATGTGGGATTTCAAGTTTCTGCCGCCGGGGCGGGGACTCTGGATGATGGGAACGGACTACATCTATCAGCGCGGGTCGGCGGCGTTGAACAACTGCGCGTTCGTCTCGACGGAAGAAATCGATTTTGAATTCTCCGAACCATTCTGTTTTTTAATGGACATGTCGATGTTGGGGACCGGCGTGGCGTTCGACACCAAGGGTGCGGGCAAACTGGTGGTGCAACAGCCGGAAGTGGACGCCGCCTGCACGCACGTCGTGGATGATTCCAAGGAAGGCTGGGTCGAGCTTATCCGGGTGATTCTCAATTCGTACACGGGTGCGTGCAAGCGCCCCGGCCGCATCGATTACTCGATGGTTCGCCCGCAAGGCTCGCCGATTCGCACCTTCGGCGGGATTGCCCCCGGCCCGGGCCCCCTCATCGAAGGCGTGTCAAATGTCGACAAGGTTCTATCCCCGCGCATCGGCGAGCGCATTACCTCCACCGATATCACGGACCTGATGAACGTGATTGGAAAATGTGTTGTGTCGGGTGGTGTGCGCCGCACAGCGGAGCTGGCTCTCGGCGATCCGGAGGATGGTGATTACCTGAAGCTGAAGGATCCGGAGCTCTTTCCCGAGGAACTCAAGAATTGGCGGTGGGCCTCGAACAACAGCATTTCGGCGTGTCTGGGGATGGACTACGAGACCCTGGGCGTGCAGACCGCAAAGAATGGCGAGCCCGGCTATTTCTGGCTCGCCAATGCGCAGGCGTACGGCCGTATTAAGGACGGCGAGACGTGGCGGGACGGCAAGGTGGCGGGCACCAACCCGTGCGCAGAGCAAAGCCTGGAGTCGTACGAGATCTGCAATTTGGTGGAGACGTTTCCGTCGCGGCACGACACGCTGGAAGACTACAAGCGCACGCTGAAATTCGCGTATCTGTATGCAAAGACCGTGACCCTGGTGCCCACGCACAACGAGCGCACCAACGCGATCATGCTGCGGAACCGGCGCATCGGGCTTTCGCAGTCCGGGATTGTCGAGTCCTTTGAAAGGCACGGGCGGCGCACCCATTTCAACTGGTGCGACGAAGGGTACCGGTATATCTGCAATCTGGACCGTATCTATGCCCAGTGGCTGTGCGTGCCCGAGAGTATCAAGAAGACCAGCATCAAACCGAGCGGCACGGTTTCGCTCCTGCCGGGAGTCACGCCGGGTATCCACTACGCCCATTCGGAGTACTACCTGCGCGCCATGCGCATCGACAAGACGAGCAAGCTGGTGGAACCGTTGCGAAAGGCCGGCTACCACATCGAGGAGTCGGTCTACGGCGACAACACATGGGTGGTCTACTTTCCCGTGAAGACGGAGAATTTCGAACGGTCAAAGAACGACGTCTCGGTCTGGGAGCAAGTCGAGAACGTTGCGCAGATGCAGTACTACTGGGCGGACAACCAGGTAAGCGCCACGATCACGTTCAAGAAGGAAGAGGCCCGCGATATCGCGAGAATCCTCGAACTCTACGAAACGCGGCTGAAATCGATCAGTTTCCTGCCCATGAAAGACCACCAGTACGCCCAGGCGCCCTACCAGGAAATCTCGAAGGAAATGTACGAGCATGCGGTATCGCGATTGACGCCGCTGGACTTCTCGAACATGTACACCGATGAGGCCCAGGACTTGTATTGCGACGGCGACAAGTGCGAGATCATTGTTCCCGAGCAGGTGCCGCAGACAGCGGAACTCGAATTTGTGGATGAAGCACCGGCCGAGAGCGAAGAGCACCAGGAAGTCGTGGTGCCCAAGTAGCCCGCCTGCTCTCGCGAAGGCTCCGCGCGCTGCCCAATGAAAGAAGGGCAGCGCGTTTTCTTTGCGAATTGGCCGTTGCTGCCGTACAATTCCCAGCGGGTATGGCAGGCCGTTCCCGCACGTGAGAGTTGGCCGGGCCTGCAGGGGCGGGTGTGTGTTCGCAATAATGGCACGTGGTGTGAACGCGATTGTGCTGGCGGCCGGACTGTTAACGGCGTGCGCCACCATCGCCGATGACGGGCGGCGGCCCGGCACGGGCTGCGAATGCGTGCTGATAGGCAACAGCGCCGTGCGCTCCGTCGCGACCGAGCTCGAGGCGCATGCCGTCCGTTGCGGTTACCTGCACCACAAGCCATTTGTTGCATTCGCTGATACCCCTGCCGTATCGCCGCAACAGCTCTGGGCCCGTATCGGCGAGAACGAGGGCGCGAAGGCCGCATTGAAGGGCGGCACAACCTCGATATTCGTGATGGCGTGGGACGAATCCTGCGGCGAGGCGGACGACTTCCGAGACTGGATTGAGTTGGCGCTCGCATGCAACCCCGGCATCACGGTGTGTATCGTGGCGCCGTGGCCTCGCCACCGCGGGATGACTTACACGGAGGCGCGGCGCGTGCAGAACGAGATCAACGCGCGCCTGCACGCGACCGTCGCGGAATTGCGCGCGAACTACCCACAACTCGATATTCTCTGCATTCCCCAAGGCGATGGCATGCTCGAACTCTGGCGGTTATACGAAGAGGGGCGCCTCCCCGGTGTCGACGGTGTCTACAAAACAAGTCCGGACGACGCAGGCCAGTGTCTCTATGCCGGCAACGAGCAGGGCGGGCCGCTTGCCCTCGAGCTGGCGGGCCTGCTATGGCTGGCGGCCGTTTATGGATTCGATGTGCGGTCCTGCCCCTATGTATCGGGCGGCGCGGTCAATCTCCCCGAGTTGGCTTACCAGATAGTGCAGGCGGAACGTGCATTTCGCGCCGAGGCAAGCGCTTCCGGGACGGTCTGGAAGGCGTGGAAGACCGCCGGAACGGCCACGAATGCCCCTTACCCGCAAGACCTCAAAGTGCTGGAATCCCAGACCTTTTTTGTGACGGACGACAGCTATACGGATGGAACCAATACCGTCAATTTCGGCAGCGAAATCGCCATTGGGCTTCAGGCAAACCGGCTCATTGGGTGGTTGCGGTTCGAGATAGCGGACATTCCTTCCAATGCCGTGCTCGATTCGGTGACGGTTCAGTTGCGGTCACCGCCCCAAAGTTTCCTGCCTCAGCAAACGACGATTCACCGCGTGGCGGACACGACGTGGCGGGAATCGACCATCACAGGAGCGAACAGACCGGAAGTGGGAGAAGCGCTGGACACGGTGGGCGACATCATCCCGGAGGCCTGGCATTCCTTTGACGTCACCAAAGCGTACGCGGGTAACGGCGCGGTCAGTTTTGCTCTCACCGACACTACGACCTTGAGCGACCGCGGCTGGTGGGCTAAAGAGCTCGGGTTCGCGCCGCGGCTTATGGTCACCTACGACACGGAGAATCACGCCCCGAGCTTTAGCTCGACAGTCTACGAGATGCCCGGCGCCGTCCTGGGCACGCCCTACACGGGCAGCATTGCCGGGTTTGCGTCAGACCCCAACCCCGAAGACGTGCTCACCTACTCGAGGGCGTGTTGCGAAGGCGGGGCCTGGCTTGTCGTGGCCCCGGGTGGTCAATTGTCGGGAACACCCGGCGTTGCCGACCTGGGAACATACGGGTACACGGTGCGTGTGCAGGATCCTTCGGGCGCATCGGACACGGCCACGCTCAGGATCACGGTCGAGACGAGAGACTTCGATAACGATGGGGTACCGGACCATGAGGATGCGTTTCCGAACAATCCCAACGAAACCACCGACACGGACGGCGACGGCATGGGCGACAATTTCGAGCAGGTGATCATCGACTTCATTCTCACAGACCGGCTCGAGACCGTTTGGGACGTCTTGCCCGGCGCTGATTTCGATTTTGACGGGCAAACGAATCTGGAGGAGTTTCTTGCGGGCACGGATCCGACGGACGGACCGTTCAAGGACACCGACCTCGATGGGGTTCCCGACTATCTCGACGCGTTTCCCCTGAACCCGCGGGAGACCACCGATGCCGATGGCGACGGCATGGGCGACAACTTCGAGCGGAGAATCATCAACTTCCGCACCACCGACATCATCGAGACCCTCGCGGACGTGTTACCCCAGGCGGATTTCGACAACGACGGGCTCACCAATTTGTTCGAGTTCATCCACGTGCTGGACCCAACAGACGGCCCGTTCGAGGGGCCGGGACCCGTTCCGGGGGACGTGGACGGCAGCGGGCAGGTGAATGCCGTCGATATCCAGCTTGTGATCGTGGCGGCCCTGGGTATGGCGGAAAATCCCGATGCCGATATCAACGGCGACGGCAACGTGGATGCGCTCGATATCCAGCTCGTCATCAATGCGGCACTGGGGCTGCGAATTTGAGCAGGTGCTACATCCAGCCTTCCGCGTAGCCGGTCTCGTACATGGCGACGATGTTCTCGGGGGGCGTCACGGCCTGAATGTTGTGGCAGGGGCACAGGAGGTAGCCCCCGCCGGCGCCCAGCGTGCGGTAGTTTTCGAGCACTTCCCCGCGCACGTCGTCGACGGTTCCGAACGGCAGGACCCGCTGGTTATCCACACCGCCGTGGAAGATCAGCTCTTCCCCGAAATCTTTCTTGAGACCCTCACGCTCCATGCCAGGGCAGACCCACTGGATGGGATTAAGCACCTGCGTACCGAGGGCGATAAAATCGGGGATGATCTCGCGGACCGCGCCGTCGCTGTGGGTAAACACGAAGGAACCGTGCTGGCGGGTGAGTTTCATCATGCGCTTCATCCGCGGGAAAAGGTATTCGTGCATGAGTTCCCGGGCCATGAGCAGACCGGTCTGTCCGCCAAGGTCCTCCGCGACGTAGGTGATCATCACTGTGCCCGGGATAGTCTCGAAGATTCGCAGCGTCTCCTGGTAGGCCAGCTCGAACAGCTTGTCGAGGCAGTAGTGCACGATGCCGGGATACAGGAGCAGGTCGAGAAAGGCCTGTTCTTCTCCGCGGAGCTGCTTGTAGAGCAGAAAGGGTTCGGAACCGCCGCCCCGCACAGGGCGGCGTTCGTGTGCCTCCACGAGACCGGGCAGATGCGAATAGTCCCACCAATCGGGACTGGGCCAGGCGTAGTGCGCATCGATTTCTTCGGCTGAATTGTATTGCGCGAGCGGGGCGTTGACGACCTCGTCGTATACGCCGGTGCCATAATCGACGCGGCGCCGCTCGAGACCCCATAGATCCCGGCCTTCGGGTGGAACAGGCCCGACATAGCGCCCGGCCACGGTAAGCGGGCTGTCGATATGAAGACGTTCCAGGGCGGTCTCGAAATCGCAGCCGAGGTATGTGCAGAGATTGCCGGATGCCTCGGGGGTGATCCAGATGTCCATGGGCACGCGATCGGGTTTCTGGCGGGTGAGCACGGCCATCCAGCGCTCACGAGGTGTCATACTCTCGCTTGGCACAAACGGCTCCTCGTTTCGAGGGACGGATTTCGCAATGGTTCAGGATTTCACGAAAACGTGCTCGGGGGCCTTCACCACAACGCCGTCATCGGGTTTCTCGCGTTTGAATTCGTCGAACTGTGCACGGGAATGGCTTTTCAGGGCCTCGGGTACGATCTCGAGGGCGCCCCACACCCAAATGTCGGTGATCACGTACGTTCCGAGGCAGTTCATGAGCGATACTTCGACGGCATAGACCCCGCGGCCGTCGCTGAGGTAAATGTTACCGACGGCAACCGTGGCTGTTCCCTGCATTCGGGACGGGTCGTGCACCTTGGCCAATACGCCGCCGAAGGCCAGGGCGCGGGCGTTGCTCCAGTTCAGTCCCGCGCGCTCGAGATCGTCGCGGACGCGCTTGAGCTGGGCGACCCGTTCCGCGAGGGCAGCGGGACCGGTTTGCGGCAGGACCAGGGCGTCGGGACGAAACACGCGGCCCCGCTCGGCGGCGACCAGTTGGCTGCCGAGCGCGCCCTCGGGGCAGAATTCCGCCGCGGCCTCCATCTCCTGGCCGGCAACACGCAATACGAAACTGGTTGCGGTCTCGGCAATCGGCGCGTGGCTGTTGCCGCTGAAGAGCGTCAGCAACGCCGATGCGCTCGCAGCAAGCGCGGCGCCTATGGCGAATAATCCCACGACCCAACGGAGTTTGACGGTGGCGCGCGGCCGGCCGTCTCTCCGGATATCCTTCAGCAAAGCCGTTTCAAAATCGAGTCGTTTAGCCAAAACAGTCCGAATCCTCCGGATAGCTGTCTGTGCACTCCCCTCTCGGATGACCTTGCGGGCAACATGAGTCATTGCCCGGAAATTCGAATCGAATATAGGGTAGCGTTATTCAGCGTAAATCGCAACCGGCACTCCGTCATGGGCAGCTCGGCGGCCTCGAAGTTCTCCCACGTGAGCGCCATGCTGTCACCAACCATGTCCTCGTAGGCGGTGGGGAACAGCCCGGAAGCAGGATCCCCGTCTGCGTTAAGAAGTTCCACCTCGATCAATCCGTTACGGGCATCGGCATCCATGACGAGTCCGGCTTCCGTCAGCTCAATCACCGGCGTAACGAACGAGCCTTCCTTCTTTGCGGTGGCGGCACTCAACCGCGAGAGCGGGAACGTATGCAGCACCATGGCGCCGCCTTCGGCCGCGGGAAAGCAGAGGTGCCGGTCCTCGCGCAAAAAAGGCTGCGCCATGGTCCAGAATCCAAGATTGGTCTGGCGGAAGGGCCGCCGCCACTGCCGTCCGTCGCTGCTCACGATCAATTCGGTTTCGGTCAAGGCGCTGTGTTTCCCGGGTTTCAGGGGGTCCGCATAGTATTTCATAAGCAATGCGGCATAGCGCCCTGCATGGTGAAACGGCCGCATGTAATAGAACTCGGTGCGGGCCTTGTCGCTGTCGTCGGGCGCGAGGATCACTTCCTGCTCTGACCAATGAATCAGGTCCTTTGAGGTGCGCAAGGATTGCACGCGGCGGCGTCCGGGAAGGTTGTCCGCGAAGGGCTTATCGGGCCATTCGAGGAGTTTGGTCTGATACATGAAGAACGCATCCTGCACCCGGATGATGGTGAAGGCGTCATTGTGCTCGGTGAAAAGCGCCCCGGGAGGCTCCGTGGTCCAGGTAATACCGTCGGGGGACACGGCATGCATGGCGCCGGCATCGCCTTCGGCGGGCTGATCCCAGTACACCATGTGGTAATTGCCCTCGAAGGGGAGGATCTGGAAAACGTTGAACCCGCCCCACGTCGGCGTTTGGGGAGACCGCCGCATGACGACGTTGTTCGGGCCGTCCCACGGCACGGGTTCTTCACGGACGCTGGGAATGGCCCATTGGCCATCATGGAACAGGCCAAGGCAAAGCGTTCGCTGGTCGGAGTACTCCGGTTGCTCTCGCTCGACGCGCTGATACCAGATGTACGCCGTTGTGCCGGCAGTGTGCGTGGCCACCGGCGAATACCACAAGGACGGGCGAGCGGGCTCGGCCGGAATAAGGGTCGTCTTGGATTCCGGCATCAACGGGACTATCTCGACGCCCCTCGCCTGCTCGATATCACCCGGCTCGAAGAATACGAGCGGCGGGGTAACACCCACGAGAAGCGCCGCCTGCGCAGCCACCAACAGAGCAACCATGCGTTACCTCCAGGGATTGCCGGTTTCACGCCGCGCCGTTGCGGCCGGGACAGGGCACCGCCCTCCCCCGGCACATCGTAGGGTATGCGCGCGCTACATTGCAATGGAGCGATGACGGCAGGCCCGGCCTCAGGGGACGCCTTCGTAACGGCGCCGGTAGAGCTCGGTGTGAACGGCCCGGGCGGCAGCCACCATCTCGGGATAGGGCGAGTCGGTAACCGTCACGAAGCCGATGTTGTAGTTTTCGCCGTCGAACCAGCGTCCTGTGGTGGGTTCGTCGACATACTGGAACCAATGGCATCCCACGAATTCCGGGCAATCGGCCACACTGCGCACGTAGTCGATGTAGCTTTGCGCGCGAGCTTCCTGATTCGCGACAGGGACCAGTCCCGTGTGGAACATGCCGCGATCGAGGGCGCCGAAATGGAATTCTCCAATGATAATGGGCGCATCGACGGCGTTTTCACCGGTATACCGGGCGCAATCGATGCGGGTTTTGTACAGATTGAAGCTGACGACATCACACACCTCGGCGGCGGCTTCAATCACGGGGCGTGTCCACGTCGAGAACCGGCAACCGAGATAGAGCTGGTTCGGGGCGTGCCGTTTGATGGTGTCGTTGATGGTCTCGAAGTATTTCAGGGCAAAGGCGCGCACGAAATCATCCAGGTCGGCTTGGCACGCCGCGTTGAGCGGCTCGGGAACACGCAACACATCCCAGCTCCCGGCGGTTGTCCCCCACGCCCTGTTCAGCGCTTCGAGCGTGCCGTATTTCTGCTCGAGCATGGCGACTTGCGCCTGGCGGCAGGGCTGGGCGGCCGGACTGGCGAGGGGGCCGCGTTCAACGGCCTCCCACGCGATCTCGTTGTCCACGAAGTAACCGATGCAGCGGGGGTTGTCTTTGAACGCATCGAGTACACCACGAAGGGATTGTTCGACCTTCTCGGGGAATTCAGGGTCATACGGGTCGGTCATCTTGGCCCAGTAGCCGCCGCCGCCTTCGATGCGCATGACGTTCTGGATGCCGCCGTTGGCAACGAACGGCACCGGGCTGTTGTGCAGCACGTCGCTCTGCGACCAGTTGCCAATGGTGTTGAATCCCCAGGATTTAAGACGGGCATAGCTGGTGTCTCTCCAGCGCTGCTCCCACTGGTCTCCATACTTGCGGATGAGATTGGCCTTGTAGAACCCAAAGGCTGTGCCCTTTCCGCCGATGCTGTCCGCGCCGCTGTGCGCATTGGCCACCTGCTGGTAACAGACTCCAAACTGCGGGTCATCCTCAGGCGGCAGCCCTTCGAACCAGCCGTCGCGGCCCTCGACGAACGTGAGGCTCCAGGTGCCAACGCAATCAATGCCGGTCGAGAAAAACACGTGCCCGGAAGGCGTGATGAGCCACCACTTGCCATCGACGCGTTCGGTACGGAACCAGCCCGTGGCTTCACGTTGCGGTCCTGCCGCCCAACCGCCGTATTCGTCCCATTCCGGGATTTCGACGTCGAGGTCCTCGGCTTCCCCCGCGATTCGCTGCGCGAATTCCTGCGTATCATGAACCTTGCCGGGCCAGTCATCGTGTTTGTATTGGCCAAAGGCGTCGATGAACGGGAACGGCACGGCGTCCCCGGTAAGGCTGGGGCCTTTCACGAGGCGGAAGTTGGCCATGATAAGCCGGTGGGGCTGGTCGGGGCGCGGCAGGAAGAGCTGAAACGCCGTGATGCGTGCGGTGTCAATGCGTTTGCCGGAACCGACGGGGCCGTAGATGGGGATGCCGCGCATGCCCCAGAACCGCTTGGTATCGCCCGAGTCCAGGGGAGCAAAAAAGGTGACCCATTTGCCGGGCAGGGCGAGGGCGTTGAGAGTGACGCAGTTGTCCAGTCCGTTGGCGCCTGCGTTGTCGATGCGCATGGCCACAGTGATGGGCACCGACTCGGGATTGTAGATATCAACGGCGATGCCGAGGGCGTCGTTCCAGTCCCACACGTCTTCCGGGGCCTTGAAGAAGACGTTGGGCCAATCCGTCTTCTCGAATGCGATATCCATCAGGTGAATGCTGTCGTATTCGGCCAGGGTCACGGAGGTGTTGTTCTGAACGAGATACGGCGGCAGCTCGTGTTCGAGCGAGAACAGGGGCAGCTCGGTGGCGCCGGGCGGCACGCCGGGAATGGCCGAGACCAGCATCAGCGAGGTGAATCCGGCAAGGACAGTGCTCATAAATACACTCCCAAATTGGGTGACAGTTAGACGTCCAGTTTTGCGCCGCGCTCGACCACGGTCTTCCGAATGGCGCCATAGTCGAGGTCGCGGGGATCGCATGCGGCTTTCACGGCCATGGCCGCGGCGACGCCGGCGGCCTGGCCCATCATCGCGCAGGTGGTCATCACGCGCGCCGACGACAGGGCGAGCTGGTCGGCCGAAAAACAGCGCCCCGCCGTCAAAATGTTTCTGGCATCGCGGGTCAATAGTGCCCGGAAGGGAATCTGGTACGGCGGAACCCAGCGCTGGTCGGCCGGGATGATGTAGGTGCGCTTCTCGTCATCGGGCTTGTGGCCATCCAGGTAGAACACGCCGCGCGCGATGGCGTCGTCGAACTCCCGGCCGGCCCGCAAATCCTCGAGCCGCAACACGTAGTCGCCGACGACACGGCAGCCCTCGCGAATGCCAATACGCGGCGAGCAGTGATCCAGCAGCCAGGGTTTCTTCTCGACGCGCTGGTAATAGTCGAGAACCTCCATCATCCGGCGGCGCGCCTGAATTTCGGCGGCCGTGAGCGATTCGGTGTCGCTGGCATCGAACATGGGCACTTTGAGCTTGAGGGCGTTCGCGCGGGGACCGTTGGGCCAGATGCTGGTCATGGGGAGAGCGTCTTTTTCGCGGACCGGATTGAACCAGCCCTCGGGCAATTGGGGCCGGGCACCCTCTTCGGCTACATGGCGCACGAAATACATCAGCGACATGGGAAGCTGGTACCCGTCCTCGGGCCGCCCCTTCGTGGCTTCGAATCCCGCCATGCGTACCAGCATGGCCTCGCCCGAGCAGTCGATGAACTGTTTGGCGCGCAGGGCCTCGGGTCCCGAAGGTCCGCATACAATGCACTCGGTCACCCTGCCGTTCTGCTCGAGTGCGTCGACAAATCCGGTATGTAACAAGAGCTTCACGTTACGGCGCAGCAGGAGTTCCTGGAGCACAATGGCCAGGATCTCGTGATCGAAAACGCGCGATTCCTTCTGCTCGTACGGCTGATACGGTGCGATGGCGTTCCACGTTTCCAGATCGGCAATGATGGCGTCGAAGGACTCTCCCTGCCCCGACGTCTCGCCGCAGAACGAAGCGACACCGCCCACGGTTGCGTTGCCGCCACATACAGCGAAGCGCTCGACGAGGAGCACGCGGGCGCCCGATTTTGCCGCTGCCAGGGCCGCGCAAACACCGGCAATCCCGCCGCCCACGACAGCCACGTCGGTCTCGTACCGCACGGGTACCTTGCGGGACCACGCGACCTCGGCACTGGTTGCGCCGGCTTCCGCGGCCGCCTCTCCGGCCATGGCAGCCGGAGCTGCCCACGCTGCCGTGCACATTCCCGTCGTTTTGAAAAAATCCCGCCGTGATGGCTGCATGGATTCCTCCTGAATGGGCGCACTCGTCGCGCGCCGGTCCTCTAGACGGAGTATACCAATTGCCTGCACCGCCGGGACAAGCAGCACGGCGTTACCGAGCGGGCGCTGCCACGACCGGACGCAGCATGGGCTTGCGGAAATGCGCGTCCACGGATAAGCTGGATACGCAAGTGCAGGAAAGCTTGGGGGATTTCCGATGACCGGCACAATGTGGAGAGTGGGCGCGTGCAGCGCCGCGCTCCTGGCAGGGGCGGTCATGAGCGGTTGCCAGAGTGTTCCGTCAAGGGAACCCTGCCGCCCGCTCACGATTGTGTGGCATGTGCCCGAACCTGAACCGGCGTCCGTAGAGGCTATCGGGCAACCCGCTCGCGAGGAGACCGCCGCTGGCGCTCGCCCCGATCCTGAAACGATGTTCCATGCGCCGTGGCGCCATCCGGAGCGGCCGCTTGTCATCGATGCGTATTGGGACAATCCCATCGAATGGGACAAGCTGGCCGCCGAAGGCCGGGTGGCGGGCATGATTCACAAGGCCAGCGAGGGGTTTCGCGCGGACCTGAAATACGGCGAGCGGAAGGCGGAGGCGCTTCGGCGCGGCTACCTGTGGGGCTCCTACCACCTCGGGGTTCGCGGAGAGCCGGAGAAACAGGCGGATTTCTATCTTCGGGCTGCGCGCCCGGGACCGAATGAGGTTATCGCCCTGGACTTGGAGGACGTCGAGGCCGCCATGACCATCGCGGAGGCGGTTCAGTTCATTCACAGAATTCACGACCGCACGGGCCGTTACCCCTTGGTGTACGGCAACCACAGCACTATCCAACGGATTTCTGCGGAGGCAGGCGAGTCCATATTTGAGCAGACGCCGCTGTGGTACGCGCGCTTTCGCGAAAACATCCCGGATTTCCCGAGAGGCGTCTGGTCTCAATACACCCTGTGGCAATTCTCGAGCGAATACAAGGTGCAGGTCCGGATTGCCGGCACCCGGAAGGATATCGACGTCAACGTGTATCCCGGCACGTACGAAGAACTCCGGCGCGCGTGGCCATTTTCATGATAAATGCCGGCCGGCGCCTCCGTGAGTGCACAAGAGCGGGGCCGTTTGATACACTTGGAGCATGGCTGCGCCACGACAATTTCAACTGCTCATCAAGCCCGCGAGCGCCGACTGCAACTTGCGCTGCGAGTACTGTTTCTACCTCCGTGCCCACGAGCTGTATCCCGGCGAGACGCGCCATGTTATGCCCGAGGACGTGCAGGAGCGGATGATCCGCAATCTCCTCGAGTACCGGTTTCCCCAAACCGTATTCGCGTGGCAGGGCGGTGAACCGACGTTATGCGGGCTCGAGTTCTTCCAACGGGCGGTCGAATTCCAGCAGAAATACGGCGCCGCCGGCCAAAGCGTGGGCAACGCCCTCCAGACCAACGGCATCCTCATCGACGAAGACTGGTGCCGCCTGTTCCACGAATACAAGTTCCTCATCGGGCTGAGCCTGGACGGGCCCCAGGAAGTGCACGACCGGTTTCGCGTGAACATGTCGGGGAGCGGGTCCTGGGAAAAGGTGATGGCTGCGGCGGAGCTGATGAACCGCCACCGGGTCGAGTTCAACATCCTGTGCGTGGTCAATAGTCACAATGTCGAGATGGGCGCGGACCTCCTGCGCTGGTACGTCGATCAGGGCTTTCTCTATCTGCAGTTCATTCCGTGTATCGAGGCGGGATACGAACACAGCGTGCCCGTGGACAAGTTCGGTGACTTTTTGTGCGAGACCTTCGATTTCTGGGCAAAGGACGGTTTCGGGCGGGTGTCGATCCGCGATTTCGATGCCATGCTGTCGCAGCGGATGGGCCAGGGCCAGCCGATGTGCACCTTTGGGCGCGTCTGCAACCACTATGTGGTGGTCGAGCACAACGGCGACGTGTACCCCTGCGATTTCTTCGTGTATGACCATTGGAAACTGGGCAATTTGATGGACGCGCCGCTGCACACGTTCCTCGAGTCGGAGAAATACAGACACTTTGCCTACCAGAAAAACAAAGTACCGGCATGCGGGGGCTGTCAATGGCGTCCGTTGTGTCATGGCGGATGCCAGAAGGACCGCCTGTTTCTGGGAGACGATTTGCGGCAACCCACCGTGTTGTGCGAGGCGTACAAGCAGTTTTTCGCACACGCTTCGCCAAAGCTCAACGCCCTGGCCAGAAAGATGGCCAAACCGCAGGCGTGACCGGGCATTTCGACGGTGCCGCGGGTCTCGCAGGCGCCAGGGCCACAGGGTCGCGCACACTTTCCGGCCGCAACACAACCATGTGATTGAGCGCGGCCCGGGAAACCGGCTTAAAATTGGATGGGGCGGGCGTTGTACTTGGTCATGAGCAGCGAGCGCGCCTGTCCTGCCGTGTACACGGAACCCGTTATGACGAGAGGCCGGCCGGCAGTTGCTGCGAGCATTCCCGTCTCGATGGCCTCTTCGAAATGGTCCGCGCGCGTGTAGGGGAAGCCTTCCGCCGCGGCACAGAGCTGGTCAAGGGGGAGCGCGCGGTGTCCGGAGAATTGCGTCAGGATCAGGGGCTTCGCGACCGTCGCCAGATGACGGACCATCTCGGCGGCGTTCTTGTCGGACGAGACCGCGAGAACGGCCGCACATCGAGGCACCTGGCGGACAAGCTGGCGCACACCGGCCGGGTTGTGCGCGACGTCGATGATTACGGGAGGCTCATCGAGCACGCGCTCGAGCCGGCACGGCCATTTCGCGGTTTCCAGCCCCGTGATGATGGCTTGCCGGGTGATTTGCGGGACGGCTGGCATCAGGCACTCGGCCAGAGCCACGGCAACAGCCGCATTGGGCCCCTGGTAATCGCCGGGCAGCCCGAGAATCACCGGCCCGAGGCTCAGGGCCTCGCTGCGATACGAGAAGGCCTGGTTCCAGGGCGGCCCCTCGAGTGCGAATCGGAAATCCCGGTCGAGCAGTTTCACGGGGCAACGAAGCGCTGTGGCGCGCTCGAGAATGACCTCGAGGGGTTCGGCTTGTGTCTCCGCGACGACCGCGGGCACGGCTTCCTTGAGAATCCCGGCCTTTTCGAAGGCGATCTTGCCCAGGGTATCGCCGAGGTACTGGGTATGTTCGAGGTCGACGTTTGTGATGGCAGCGACGGCAGGGGTGATGACATTGGTCGCGTCGAAACGCCCGCCCAGGCCGACTTCCACCAGGGCAATATCTATCTCATGCTGCTGAAACAGCCGGAATGCTACCGCCGTCACGACCTCGAAGTAGGTGGGCGATGGCGTCATTGACTCGGCGATAGGCCGGAAATAGGTGAGGCATTCATCGAGTTTAGCGTCGCCTATGGGACGCGCATTGATGAGGAAACGCTCGTTGACATCGAGGATGTGTGGACTCGTGTAGCGGCCCGTGCGCAATCCGGCCGCCCGGCACATGGCATCGAGCATGGCAACGACACTGCCTTTGCCGTTGGTGCCTGCCACGTGCACACAGGGACAGCCGGTGTGCGGGTTTCCAGCCTGGGCAAGGAGGTACCGGATGTTGTCGAGACCGAGCTTGACGCCGTGAAATTCGAGGCTGGCAAGGTAGTCGCGCGCGTTCACGTTGGCTTTATGTACCGAAGAAGTTTGGCGAGCAAGGGACGCATTTCGGAGCGCGACACGATTACGTCGACGAAACCGTTTGCAAACTGGTACTCGCTCGTCTGAAACCCCTCGGGAATAGTGACCTTGAGGGCGCCCTCGATCAGCCGTTTGCCCGCGAACCCGATTTCGGCGCCGGGTTCCGCCAGCACAATGTCGCCCAGGCTGGCAAAGCTGGCATAGACGCCGCCCGTGGTAGGATTGGTCAAGATCGAGATGTAGGGAATGGCAGCTTCGTTGAGGGCGCGCACGGCATCGGCGGTCTTCGCCATCTGCATGAGGCCCAGAGTACCCTCCTGCATGCGCGCGCCGCCCGAGGTCGCAAAGGAAACCAGGGGCACGCGCTCGCGAATGGCATCTTCGGCCGCCCGGCAGAATTTTTCACCCACGACAGAGCCCATGCTGGCCCCGGCAAACGAGAATTCCATGAAACTGACGGCGGCTCGCTCGCCCTCGATACGGCCAAACCCCGTGATGATGGCTTCTTTCAAACCGGTCTTCTGCTGGTATTCGCTCACCTTCTGGGCATAAGAATAGGAGACTTCCTTGATGGTGAATCCCAGCGGATCGGCGGAGATGAGATTGGCATGGGTTTCCGTAAAAGAATCGGGGTCCAGCAACCACTCAATGCGTTGCCAGGCCGTAATCCGATGGTGGTAATTGCACTGCGGGCAGACGTCCTTGTTGCTCTTCACGTCCGTCCCGTAGACCGCCTGTTTGCAGGCGGGACATTTGATCCAGAGCCCCTCCGGAACGCCGCTCTTGCGTCCAACAACCGATACAAACCGTCTCCGACGTGGAAAAGCCATAGTACCCTGAGTCCTAAAGCACGCTCGGCCTTCTTCAGGCCGCGCGAACCCGCATTCTCCCTGAAACATCCCTGATACTTATCATAGCATGCCTCCGGGTACGGTTGTACAGAGGCTTAGACCGAGGAGCCGGCGTTCTGCTCGAGTTCGGACATGCGGTCTCTGTCGTACAAGAGCCGTCCGCATTGGGAACAGGCGCGGATTTCCCCGGCAAGCACTTCGTTGATGATTTGGGGACGCACGTTCATGTTGCAGCCTGAGCAGATTTCACCGCGCAGGGGCACCACCGCAGGCCCGGATACCTTGTTTTTCCGGATGCGCCGATACTTGGACAGCAGATTCGGTTCGACCTGCTCGAGGAAGGGCTTGCGTTCTTCCTCGAGGGCCTTACGCGCCTCGACGGCCTCCCCGAGTTCCGCATCGACTTCGGCACACTGCCCGTCGAGGGTTTCGATTTCCGACGTGATGCGTTTCTGGTCTTCCTCGAAGCGCGCCTTGGCATCATCCAACTCGACCATCAGTGCGATAATGCGCTCTTCCTGCACGGCGATCTGCTTCTTGAGCAGGTCGATTTCGTGCAGGAGGGCCTGATATTCCTCGTTCTTCTTGATGGCGAAGAGCTGTTCGTCGTATTTGGTGACTTGCGCCTGCTTCTGGTCGATGTCTTTCTCGGCCTCGCGCTGTTCGAGCTGCAGTCTCTTGAGGGCTTCACGCCGCTCCTCGAATTCGTCCTGGAGCCGTTTCTTCTGCACGAGGAACTTCTCTTTCTGCTTGGGAATCTCCGCTTCCCGGGCCTTGCACGCCTCAATGCGCAAGTCAAGATCCTGCAGACGCAATAACGTCTTCACCCGTTGCCTCCTTCTGGACAGCCGTGCCGAGACACCACCGCCCGCGCCGCGTGGCGCCCTGAACCGATTCAATTGGGGTCATAAAAAAGGGCCGCAGTGTTTACCGCGGCCCTGGTCGCTACTTGATCCAGGTCATCATTTTTCGGAGTTCCGCTCCCACCCGTTCGACGGGATGCGAAGCCTCCGCTTCGCGGAGCTTCTTGAAATTCGCTCCGCCGGAAGCATGCTCGGCCATCCATTCCTTGGCAAAATCGCCATTCTGGATGCGCTTGAGGGCTTCACGCATGGCCTTCTTCGACTCCTCGGTAATGACGCGCGGCCCGACGGTATAGCCGCCGTACTCGGCCGTATCGCTGACCGAATAGTTCATGAAATTCAGACCGCCACGGTAGTACAAGTCGACGATGAGTTTCAACTCGTGCAGGACCTCGAAGTAGGCGATCTCGGGCTGGTACCCCGCCTCGGTGAGGATTTCGAACCCGGCTTTCACGAGGGCCGCCGAACCGCCGCAGAGGACGGTCTGTTCGCCGAAAAGGTCGGTTTCGGTTTCCTCTTTGAAGGTGGTTTCGATGATGCCGCCGCGGCCGCCACCGAGGGCACTGCCGTATGCCAGCGCGGTTCCGAGGGCCTTGCCGCTGGCATCCTGGTGAATGGCCACAAGACAGGGCACGCCAGCGCCTTTGACGAATTCTTCGCGCACCAGGTGGCCCGGCCCCTTCGGCGCGATCATCCAGACGTCGATTTCGGGCGACGGCTCGATGAATTTGTAGTGAATATTGAAGCCATGGGCGAACATCAGAGAGTCGCCGGCTTTGAGATTGGGTTTCAGGTCCTTTTCGTACACCACTTTCTGAATGGTATCGGGCACCAGCACCACGACGATGTCGCCCCGTTTGGCGGCCTCGGCGGCGGTCATGACTTCGAACCCGGCTTCTTTGGCGGCCTTGTAATTGGGGTTCTTCTCGTCCATCAATTCCCCGACAACGACACTCACGCCGCTGTCGCGCAGGTTTTGGGCATGCGCGTGCCCCTGGCTCCCGAACCCGATAATGCTGACAGTCTTGCCGCTCAAAGCGGCTTTGTCGGCATCTTTCTCATAGTAAATCTTGGCCATGGTCTATCTCCCTTTCGCTTCGTTGTTCAAGGATCGCCCAATAGCGATCTTTCCGGTTCGCACCAACTCTTCGATGCCGAAGGGATGCATCATATCAACAAACGCCTTGACTTTTCCCGCGGAACCCGTCGCCTCGATAACGATGGAATCGGGGCTCAAATCCACGACTTTCGCGCGGAAAATGTTCGCGATTTCAATGATCTCGCTGCGGTTCCTGCTCGTCGCTTTGACGCGCACCATGACGAGCTCACGCTCCACATGGGCGGTACCCGTAAGGTCTACCACGTCTATGGTTTCAACAAGTTTCTTGAGCTGTTTCTCGATCTGTGCCAGTACCCGGTCATCCCCGCGCACCACGACGGTCATGCGCGACACCGCGGGATCTTCGGTCTCCGCCACACAGAGACTGTCGATGTTGTAGCCGCGGGCGCTGAACAGGCCGGAAACACGCGCCAACACGCCGAACTGGTTCTCGACGAGGATACTGATGATATGTCTCATTATGACTCCTGGTCCGCCGGCGTCGTTCGCCGGTTCAATTAAACCTGCTCATCGTCCGCTCGAGGCCATCGGCGATGAACGCCATGACGGCGTCGGCCGCACGGTCTATCATGGCCTCGACCTCGGGCCGGTCGGCGGCGGCGAAGGCGCTCAGCACGTGATCAACCATGCCTCCGGGTTCGTCCATCGCGCCGACGCCCAGGCGAAGCCGGGGAAACTCCTGGCTGCCGAGATGTTCGATGATCGACTTCAATCCATTGTGGCCGCCCGCGCTTCCGCTTCCGCGCACACGCAGGCGCCCCAACGTCAGATGTACATCGTCGACCACCACAAGGGTGTCGGCGAGTTGAACACCGGTATACCGGACAGCCCGGGCCACCGCCAATCCGCTGCGGTTCATGAAAGTCAGCGGCTTCAAGAGCACGAGGCGGCTGCCTTCATAGTTCGATTCAGCCACCAGGGCGTGGTATTTCTCCTTCGAGAAAGCCGCACCCAGCCGTTCCGCCAGGCGTTCCAACACTCTGAAACCGGCGTTGTGCCGCGTTTCGCGATACTTGGGTCCAGGATTGCCTAGCCCGACAATGAGTTTCACGCCGCTCTTCCCGCTGTCGCACGGAGCCCTCCGCAATACACCGGCCTGCCGTTGGCCGCAAAAGGTCCGGCGACAGGCCTACGGACAGACGTGCTATTCCTTGCTTTCCTTGCCGGACGCCTCTCCGCCTTCACCCTCGGCGCCTTTGGCTTCCTCGCCTTCAGCGGCCTCGGCCTCCTCGGCCACGGGCGCCTCTTCAACCACCCGCGGGGCGAGGACCGCAACGACTGCGCGGTCCGTGCCGGTAAGCAGGGTGACATTCGCGGGAACGTGAACATCCGCCACGTGAATCACGTCGCCGATACCCACGTCGGATACGTCGACCGTGATCTGTTCGGGAACCTCGAGTGCGAGACACTCGATCTCGAGTTCGCGCAGTTGGTGGTCGAGGATGCCTCCTTCGACGAGACCCTTTGCCTGGCCGATCAGCACCAGAGGCACGACGGTCTGGATGCGTTCATCGAGCCGGATCCGCATGAAATCGGCGTGAAGCACCTCGCCGCGAATGGGATGGTGTTGCACCGCTTTGAGCATGGCCGGGCTGTTGAGGTCGGGTTTGCTCGTGCACTCGAGCTGAACGATGGCGTGTTCACCGCCTCGCCCGCGAATAAGTTGAACGAATTCCTTTGCATTCACCTGGGCGGAAACGGCTTCCTTGTTGCCTCCGTAAAGCACAACCGGGACCTGGCCGGTGGTTCGAAGCCGTTGGATGGCGCCTTTTCCGTCCGCCTCCTCCCGAAGTTCAATGGCTAGTTTGTGAAGTTCCATGGTGTATTGGCCTCCAAATCGACGTTATTCGAACAATATACTCAGTGATTCTTCCGCATGAATACGGCGGATTCCCTCGGCGATCAAGGACGCAATAGACAGCACCTTGATCTTGGGGCACGCCACCGCGTGTTCAGATAATGGAATCGAGTCGCTGACCCATACCTCCTCGAGCACGGAACCGAAGATGCGATCGACGGCACTGCCGCTGAAAACGGCATGGGTGGCACACGCGGTGACATCGATTGCACCCCGCTCTTTGATCGCTTCAGCGGCTTTGACCAGCGTGCCGCCCGTGTCAATCAGATCGTCAAAGATGATGGCATGGCGGCCCTTGACCTCGCCAATCAGGTTCATAACTTCCGATACGTTGGCCTTGGGCCGGCGTTTGTCTACGATCGCGAGAGGCGCCTCGAGACGGTTCGCGAAACGGCGGATGCGATGCACGCTGCCGGTGTCCGGGCTCACCACAACCAAATCGTCCGACGGCCGCAACTCGCGAAAATGCCTGGTAAAGGCAATTTCGCTGCTGAGATGATCCACCGGAATATCAAAAAACCCCTGGATCTGGTCGCAGTGAAGGTCAACGGTCAGCACACGGTCCGCCCCCGAAGCCACAATCAGGTTCGACACCAGCTTCGCCGTAATGGGCACGCGGGGCCGGTCTTTACGGTCCTGGCGCGCATAGCCGAAATAGGGCAGAACGGCCGTGATGCGCGCGGCCGAAGCGCGCCGGGCCGCATCGATCAGGATCAGCAGCTCGACGAGGTGGTCGTTTACCGGCGGCGACGTGCTGTTCACGAGAAATACGTCTTTCCCGCGGATGTTCTCCTGGAACTGGACGCGGATCTCGCCGTCCTGGAAATGAGTCACGGCGGCATTGCCGCACTGGGTTCCCAGGTGGGCACAGATCCGCTCGGTCAAGCCGGTGCTTGCCGTGCCGGCAAAGATTTTCATCTCGTCGCTATAAGCCAAAACGCACCACCCCCGGATGTCAGAGTCCTATCCGAAAATCGCGTGAACGCCCTGCCGCGCGATGGACTACCCATACAGCGCCGCCCGTTCGCCGCCGCGCCGCACGTGTTCGCGGCCTGGCCCCGTGCACTGAGTCCCTGCGCACCATGCACACCGGCACGCGCCCCGCGGCCACATCAAAGAATTGGCTGGGGCGGTAGGACTCGAACCTACGAATGTCGGCTCCAAAGGCCGATGCCTTACCACTTGGCCACGCCCCAGCGGAAAAACCGTCAAAGACCCGGCTCCAAACCGGTGGGCTCGGCCCCGGGCGAATCCTGTGTAAGTTGGCTGCCTGGACCGCGTTGGCATGCCAAGACAATTGGCAGAGTATAGCAATGGCCTCGAAGGCAAGTCAATTTGGGCCCGCGGGCATTTGACCACCGGGCGGTGCCGGTACGGCTAACGGCCCGGTTTTCGGGCCTGCCTGGCCGCCAACTCCTGCAGGAAACGGCGGTCGGCTTTGATCCCTCCCTCCGGCATGCTCTCGGGCCAGCCCAGGTACGCAACGGGCCGTTTGTATCGCGGAAGCACCGTTTCCAGATATGTTTGCAGACGCTCCGGGGCCAAATCGAACCCGATTGCGGTCTCGATGAAGGCCAAGGGGCGCTGGCCGAATACAGGGTCGCCGACGGGCACCACGACTGCCCGGGCCACCTCTTCGAGTGCGCAAAGGGCCGCTTCAATTTCCTCGGGTTGGATGTTCTCGCCCCCGGAAACGAACATGTTATCGTTCCTGCCCGTCACCATCAGGTTGCCGCGCGAATCGAAGTAGCCAAGGTCGCCCGTCGGAAACCATCCGTCGGGCGTCGCGGGACGGTGCATCAAGCCATCCTCCTCGAGATAGCCGAGGAACAGGGTCCGCCCGGATACCTCGAGCTCCTTATCTTCAACGACGCGGATTGAGGCTGGGAGCAAGGGTCTGCCCGAAGTCTTCAGCACATCCAGACAGGCTCCGGGAGGGGTAGTGGTTACCTGCGAGGCCGTCTCCGTGAGCCCGTACGTGGTGTGCAGGGGGACGTGGCAGGCGGCGGCTTCCTGGACGAGGCTTGCGGGAATGGCGCTGCCGCCAAGAAGGACCGCTTTGAGTCTCGAGAGCACTGTTCTCCCGGCATCGGTTTCCAGAAGCCGCCGCAATTGGGTGGCCACCAGTGACAGATG
>CAZFOG010000016.1:0-35504 GCA_964520685.1 uncultured Nitrospiraceae bacterium
CCGGCGCGGTGGGCGTTGCAGCAGCAAGCGTCACTCCGGCACGTCTTCTCCCATGGTCCAGAAGATGGTGTTGGTGAGGAGTTTTCGGAACTGGGGCTGGTCGAAGTCGTCGGGGTGGCCGAGGCCCATGTAGACAATGCGGCCGCCGTTGTGGGTGCGCGTCCAGAGCAGGGGTTCGGTATGATCGGGAATCGAGCCGGTCATCAGGACCTCCGCGTCGTCGTTTACGGGCGCGGTGTAATACAACGAGCCGGTACTGTGCCATGTGGCGGGCGTTACGCCCTTGAAAATGGGGTGGCCGGCTTTTCCGTCCGCGATAGCCACATCCGTGCCCAGGGGATTCGGCGCGTGATTGTTGTAGTTCCCGCCGAGGACTTCCGCGTCGAAGGCACGCCATTCCGCGCGGCCCTCGGGCACTTTGAACCCCGCCGGTTCCCGGAAATTCAACGTAAACGCATGGCTCGCGGTGCGCATGCCGATGGTGGCGTTGCCGCCATTGACGTAGTCCTGGAGCGCGCGAAGCTGCGCCTCGGGCAACGCCAACCGCCGCACGTACACCACGAGCGCATCCGCATCCTCGAGGGTTTGCGCCAGAGGCAGCTCATGACTCCCTTCGCCGTGTAGCACGGTGCAATAGATGTCGTAATCTTCGCGCAACTGCTGGGCGAATACGGGTAACGTCTTGTCGGCGCCGTAATGATCGTCGCTCACAAAGAACACCACGTGCTTGCGCGGGTCTGCCGCGAACCGGAACGGCGGTTTGCCGATGAAGTCCGAGCTGGTGACCGTGGGGCACCAGTATTTCTCGATATGCTCGACAACGAGGTCCGTACCCCGGTAATGGCTCACCTTGGGCGGCATCTCGGGATTGTAGAGGCTGTCGGTGCAATCGCGCATCAACAGGACGTTCTTGCCGAGGTAGGTGAGTTGGCGTATGCCGAAAGGCCGCCCGAGCACGCACATGTTGGTGTGCACACCCGAGAGGATGACGTTCTCGATGCCCCGCTGTTCGAGGAGGTAATACACGTCGGCGCCGTCGCCGATGGCGTCTTCGCCGGCGATCATGATGGCGGGATGCTGCTCTGTCTGGGGCGGTCTGCCTTCCGCCACAGGACCTTCCCAGCCGCCGTCCGAGTCGTCGATGGGCAGGGGGGCTTCGCGTTCCTCGTTGCGGTAGTTCCACTTCAAGGGCACCGCCGTGTCGACTTTAGGCGCGTCGATGCAGCGCTGCCGGGCGGGCGTGTCCCTGTAGAAGTCCATCGTTCCGCTGGGGGCATGGACGATGAGGACGCCCTCTTTCCGCGCCGCCGACGCCACCTCGTTGATCCGCACGGCCAATTCCGCGGCGCGGTCCGCGGGGATTTTGCACTTCATGGTGTCCCAGACGTCGCAGATGATGAGCGCCGTCTTCTCCGGTTCCCACTCGATGGTCTTGTAGACGAGTTCGGGAGGCTCCGGGTTCTCCAGTTCGGCCGGCCGGCTCCGTGTGTGAAGGACGAGCTTTCCATCAACGACGTCCGCGCAGGCCGTGACAGCGGCACCCATGCCCACCGCCGCGGTCAGAAACACTGCGATGTGTTTCATACGGTCAATTCCCACGGTTCGCGATACTCGTAGTGGAGGAGCTTGTTGGCTTCTTCGTTGTTGGTGATGACTTCGCGCTCAGGGTCCCACTCGAGGCGCGACTTTGTGGCCAGTGAGATGTTGGCCAGCAAGCTGAACGACGTCGACCGGTGCCCGATCTCGATGTCAGCGTTGGGTTTTTCGCGCGACTTGACGCAATCGAGAAAGTTGCGGGCATGGCGGGCCGTGAGTTGAGCGTTGCTCCCTTTGTCACTGTCTTCCATGGGCTCCATACGGGGCGCCCCGTCCTGGAACTGGCCACCGCGTTCGGGGAAGATCTGGAAGCCCTTTTCGTCGGCATAGACGGTGCCCTGGGTACCGCGCAGCTCGATTTCGCCCTGGCGCAGAGCCGTATTGCTGCTGGCCTCGTATTGCCCGAAAATCGCCAGCCGGCCCGACGCGAATTCGAACACCGCCTCCATGGTGTCCGGCACGGTGCGGTCGTCGTTTACGACAAACCGGCCGCCCATGGCGCAGATCGACGTTGGCGCCAGTTCACCGGTCATCCACCGGATGGCATCGAGATAATGCACTCCCCAGTTGCCCATTTGCGAGGAATAGAGATGCCACCAGCGAAACTTGTACGGAGCGATGTTGTCCTGATAGGGCCGCATCGGGCGAGGCCCGAGCCACATGTTCCAATCGAGGCCCTCGGGCGGGTCGCTGTGAGGTAGACGGCCGATCCCGTCCGGGTACATGTTGCTGAGGCGGTAGGCGCGGGCTACGTGCACATGGCCGACCGTGTTCGACTGCACCAGCTCGGCCAGCCTCGTATACAAGGGTGACGACCGCCGGTGGGTGCCTACCTGCACGATGCGGTCGTATTTCCGCGCCGCCTCGACCATCATCCGCCCTTCGCGCACGGTGATGCACAACGGTTTCTCGACATACACGTCCTTGCCCGCCTTGCACGCATCAATGCTCTGCAGGGCATGCCAGTGGTCCGGTGTCGCGATGACGATAGCATCGATATCCTTTTGCGCGAGGAGGTCGCGGTAGGCCTTGTACGCTTTCGAGCCGGGTGCGCGTTTCTGGGCTTCCTCGAGCACGGGCTGATACACATCGCAGACCGCCGCGATCTCCGCGTCGTCCTGAACTTCAAACGCATCCATCAATTGCCCGCCGCGATTGGCCACGCCGATGAACCCGAGCCGCACGCGCTCGTTGGCCCCCTGGGCCCTCGCGCGGTTGACCGCTGTGAGGCTCGCGGCCGTAGCCATGGCCGTCTTCGCGAACGTCCGCCGGGATACCCGCTCACTCATGCTGCTGCCCCCTTTCCGGATAGCGCTGCCATCCTGATGCGATGTGTTTCCTGATAGTACACTGGGAGCAGGGGTCCCTGGATCGTACCGTGAGGCAGAACCGCCGCAGACACTCCCGGCCCTGTGTGTTTCTATCATAGGATCAAGCGTGCGCTCCTTCAAACGCGCGCGCGTAAGTGATGACCTGGCAATCATCGCGGTTCCAGGAAACGGGCTGCTGCCGTACGCGACGCGCCCGTGCCGTATCGGCTATGATGACGTAAAGCACGAAGGTCATCAAGGGGAGGGTACCGCATTGGCCGCAGCAACGCTGTTTCACAAGAAGATCATCGCCGCGATTCTCGCCTGCATTGTCCTGTCCGGCCCGGCACACGCCTTCCTGTACCGCGCGCCGGAAGGTTCGCTCAAGGATAACTGCGTCGTCTGGCACGACGGGTCCTTTTACCTCTTCACCATGTACCGCAAGACCCAGCAACTGCACGACGCAATCGACGACTGGCGCTACGTATGGCTGGCAACCTCGGAGGACGGCGTACATTGGAAGGACGTCGGACCCGTCATCAAAGACACGCCGTTTCCGGTCTGGGCCATGCGGGTGTGGCGCGCGGGCGACCGGTTCGTCATGAACCACGGCAGCTTTACCGGCAACCAGCAGGATGTCCTTCGATTCTGGGAGTCGCCCGATCTCGTGAACTGGACGTATCTCGGACCCGAATACGATGTGCGCAGGCCCGACGGCCAACGCCTCGACCACATGGACGTGATCGCCGAGGAGGCGGACGGGAAGACCGTCTATTACGGTTACGCTGCCGGCGGTCTGCTTCAATCCGATGACGGAGTACGATTCACCTGGGTGAAAGATTTCCCCATGACCGACAACCTGGACGTGCGGGTTGTTTCGGAGCCCGGTGGCTGCCAGCGTATAGGCGGCACCTATTACCTCCTGGTAGGCGGGTTCTTTCCCGGCAGTTTCGGGTACGCCGTAGCGACCTATCTCTCGGAAGACCCCATGGGCCCGTTCCGGCCGGACTATCCGGCGTTCCGGCTCAACGGTCATTCGGGCCGCACGACCGTGGCCCTGTGGGCGGCCTATTGCCGCTACTACGAAGAACTCCTCATGACCAACTACATCCACGACCCCGGCGGCATGTTCTGGTGGCATGCGCCGCTCAAAACGCCGGTAATCGACGGGCAGGGCCACCTCCGCATGGGCTACTGGAAAGGGAATGATGCGCTGAAGGGCACGCCTGTTCCGGTGGACGCCGCCCAGGCCGCCGCCGTCAATCGCGACGCCCTCGAGGCCTTCGCATGCGAACCGGACAGCGTGGTCATGAAAGCGCCGCCCCGGCCGCACCTGCGTTGGCTCACCGCCAATAAGCCTAACATGGCCCTCGCGATGCTTCCCCAAGCGTTCGACGTCGAAAAGGGACTGGTGCTGGAAGGCAATATCCGGGTAAGCCGCGCCATCAATGCCACGGTGTTCCCCGCGGCGGGATTGTTCCTGGAGGAAGAGACCGGAAAAGGCAAGACCATTCTGTTCGAGACGTGGAATCAGACCGAAATCGGCACGCTCGACATGACCGGCGAACCCCGGTTCGATGTGGAGGACCAGACCGGTGTCGGCTGCGCCACCGTCGCGGGCATACCGTGTGAGAAGACATGCCGCTTCCGGATGCTCTTCCGGCAGAACATCTTCGAGCTGTACCTCGACGATTTGTATGTCCAGACCTACGCGGCCGGCCACGCCACCGGACGCATCGGTTTTATCGTGCAGGACGGCGAAGTCCGTTTCGAGCAGTTTCAGGCGTGGGAGATGGACCTGTAGCGCCACTGATCCGGGCCGTCGTTATGCGCGGGCGGCGTTTTGCTGCGGTGGCTGATATGTTTCGCGCGTAGAGGAAGTCTCCGGCAATGTAGCCGCGGCAACCTGTCGCGTCCACCTGGTCCACAAGGCACATTCTTCCGCCGGGGCGCAGTCTCGATGGAGGCATCGCCTTTCAGTGCTGGTCGAAAGGGGGTTGTTGAGCCCCGGGCGTCGTCACGCGCAAGCGCGTTCCTTACCCCGGGCGGTCGCGGCGCGCGAAATCTGGCCGAAGCATCTCTTCTCCTCATGAGTCCCGCCAGTGTGACCCGATGGCTGAGGCGCCCCGGAGCGCGAAGCGAAGTTGATCGCGGCACGCCGCGCGACTACCATTGCGGCATGTTTGCCTTTCTCAGAGGGGTCGTTGCGCACAAGAAGCTCAACCGCGTCGCACTGGATGTCGGCGGGGTGGGGTTTGACGTGCTGGTGCCGGCCGATGTGCACCGGCGCCTGACCGTGCACGCGGAAGCGACGCTGCTCACGTACTGTCACATTCGCGAGGATACGTTTCAGATTTTCGGGTTCCTCCGCGAAGAAGAGAAAGCCCTGTTCGAGATGCTCCTGGGCATCAACGGGGTCGGCCCGAAGGTCGCCCTCGCGATTCTATCGGCCATGTCGGTGCAACAGTTCGGGCAGGCCGTGCACGACAGCAACGTCGCCGCATTCACGCGGGTGAGCGGCGTCGGCAAAAAGACGGCCCAGCGCATCGTCCTCGAGTTGAAGGCCAAGCTCGGGGAAGACGCCGAATTGAGCGCCATCCTCGGCGAGACCGAATCGGACGTCTATCCCCAGGAAGACGATGTTATCGAGGCGCTGACCGCGCTGGGATGCACTATCGGCGAAGCGCGCAGGGCCGCGTCGCAAGCCCGGAACAGGCTGGGCGCCGATGCGCCTCCCGAAGAGCTGGTCCGCGCGGCGCTGCAATCCCTGGCGAAAGTGAAACCGAAGTGAGCAGACCGCGGCGGGCCGTGTTCACGCGGCTCACCCGGTGCTCGAACCATTGACGGAAATGATGCGAAAGGACGAAGTCCTGGATCCGAGTCCGCACGAAGACGAGCGGGAATTTGACGAACAGATTCGCCCGCAACGGCTGGATGATTTTCCCGGTCAGGAGCCCATCAAGGAACGGCTGCGCATTTCGATCCAGGCGGTCAAGGCCCGGGGCGAACCACTTGACCATATTCTGATGTGCGGTCCGCCGGGGCTCGGGAAGACCACCCTTGCGCGCATCCTCTCGAACGAAATGGGCGTCGACATCAAGTCCACGGCGGGACCCGTCGTCGAGCGCCAGGCCGATCTCTCGGCCATCCTGACCAGTCTCGAGGAATTCGACATTCTGTTCATCGACGAGATCCACCGTCTGAACCACGCCGTCGAGGAAACCCTGTACTCGGCCATGGAGGATTTCGAGGTCGATATCATGCTCGGGAAAGGGCCCACCGCGCGGTCTCTCAAGATCGGGCTGAAACCGTTCACCCTCATCGGAGCCACGACACGGGCCGGATTATTGACCCCCCCATTGCGCGCCCGATTCGGCGACATGTGCCGCTTCGATTTTTACTCGCCCGAGGAACTCAAGATTATCGTGAAACGCTCGGCCCGTATTCTCGCGACGCCCGTCGACGAGGGGGGCGCGTATGAAATCGCGCGCCGTTCGCGCGGGACCGCCCGCATCGCCAACCGCCTGCTTCGCCGCGTGCGCGAATATGCCGAGGTCAAAGCCGACGGCGCTATCACCCGCGACGTGGCCGACGCGGCCCTGCGCCTCCACCGCATCGATGAACTTGGCCTCGACGACATGGATAAGAACATCATCGCCACCATCATCGACAAGTTCAGCGGCGGACCGGTCGGCGTCAATTCCCTCGCCGTCGCCATCGGCGAGGAATCCCAGACCATCGAAGAGGTCCACGAGCCCTACCTGATTCAGCTTGGCTTTATCAAGCGCACCTCGCAGGGACGTGTCGCTCTTCCCGGTGCCTATAAACATTTCGGCCTGACCCCGCCGGATAGCTCCCAGGGCGCGCTGTTTTAACCCCGCGAAACCCCGTGAACCCCGCAACAAGGCCCGCATTTTCGAGGGCATCGGTCCGAAGGAACTATTTCTGGCCTGCGGTGATCAAGTCAGGAAAGAATGTACATCTTTGTGGCAGGGCCGAAAGACGTACGCATATTCGCCCTGGATCCAGTGAAACGCGAATGAATGAATAACGTCATGGTTTCGTCTGTATAGGGCGACAAGAGAGCGGGGCGCGAAACCGCCCCGTCCAGTCCAGTGAACAAGAGGGCCGCGCAACCGCTGCATTGTCGGAAGGAAACGGCGGCAGCCCAAATGAGGCCAGGCTGTTTCAGAATCTCATGTCACCAAAACTGGGGTACAAAACGTCTAGTATATGCTGGGACTTCATAGCGAAGCGCCACATGCAGAAACGTGAGTTGCACATGGAACGCAGAAGGCACATACGGCACAGCATCGCGATCGGCGCCTGGCTCTCCCAGCCAAGCGAAGGGCGTCTCTCGCCCATGCGGTCGGCCGATGTCTCGGTGTCGGGGGCGCGCCTCACCTGGCTGCGGCCTCTCGCGCCGAACACCCCCCTGCTGGTCCGGATGCAACTCGGCGAAAGCGGCCACGCTATCGAGTGCAAGGGCCGCGTGTGCTGGTGTGCGCCCCTCACGAACGGATTGCATCATTTCGGCGTCCGGTTTCTCGACATTACCGAGGACGAACACGAGCAATTGGAGGAGTTTCTTAACGTCACCAAGGCCAGGCCCGTATTGGCAGCAGTGTAACCTCCCGTACGACACCACGCTTGCCAACCCCGATCCGATCCTGCGGGCCTGGCCTCCCCCATTCACCCCGGTCTCACACAGACCGGGGTGTCGCATTTCAGCGGCGGCTTGGCAGGGCCGCTTCGTTTTGATACAATACCCGGCATGATCAGAGAAGATGTTTCGATGCGCAACAACGCAGAGCAGGTCCGTGCGCAAGTGCTTATCGCAAGCGGTGATACGCCCTATGCCAGCGCGCTGGCCAGCTTCCTCGAGGCCGAAGGCTATCGCGTCGAACGGTGTCACGATGCGCGGGGCGTTCTGCGCCTGGTCAGCCGAAACACCTTTGACATCATCGTTCTCGACCTCGACCTGGACGAGGAGAGCGACCTGGACCTGGTCACGTACATTCGCCGCCAGACGCCGGACGCGCAGCTCATTCTCATCACCGAGATTGCCAAGATGGAGAAGGCGCTGGCCGGCATCCGCCGCGGGGCGTTCTTCTACCTTCCCAAGAGCTCGGCGCCCTCGGATGTCGCCCTCGCCGTAAACAAGGCCCGCCGGAATCTGCAAACCCAACGTGCCATCGAGGACTACGAACAGAACCTGTTCCAGGAGTTCATCGGCGAAAGCAAAGCCATGAAACGGGTCATCGAGGTCATCACCAAGGTGGCCCCAACCGACAGCACGGTCCTGATTCTCGGAGAAAGCGGCACCGGCAAAGAGATCATCGCAAATGCCATTCACCGGCTCAGCCGCCGCCGCGAGATGCCCTTTATCGCGGTCAACTGTGCGGCGTTGCCGGAGCAACTGCTCGAAAGCGAGATGTTCGGCCACATGAAAGGGGCGTTCACCGGAGCCGATTCCAGCAAACGCGGCCTGTTCGAGGAGGCCGACGGCGGCACCATACTCCTCGATGAAGTGGGCGAAATGAGCCTCGTTACCCAGGCGAAGCTGCTCCGGGTCCTTCAAAACGGCGAAATCCGCCCCGTTGGCTCGTCCACCTCGTCGCACGTCGATGTGCGGGTGCTGGCCGCGACGAACCGCAATCTCGAGGAAGCCGTGGCCGAACGCAGTTTCCGCGAAGACCTCTATTTCCGCTTGAATGTGATCCAGGTGCGCGTGCCGCCCCTGCGTGAACGCATGGACGCGCTCCCCCAGATTGTCGGCCATTTCGTGACCCAGATGAGCCCGCGCTTCGGCAAGCGCATCCAGGGGTTCGACGAACAGGCCCAGGCATACCTCCGCAACTACAGCTACCCGGGGAACGTGCGCGAACTCGAGAGCATCATCGCGCACGCCATCATCATGGCCGACGAAGAGATCATCCGGGCGCGTGACCTTCCCGACCAGGTGCGCGCAGGCGGCAGTGTACCCTTCGCGCTGCCCCATTACGCCGTCGACAACGTCCCCACCCTTAAAGAGATGGAGGAACGGCTCATCCGGCAGGCCCTCGAAAAATTTGAACACAACCAGACCGAGGCCGCCAACAAACTCGGCATTTCCCGTTCGACGCTCTGGCGCAAGATGAAAGAGTACGGCATCAGCGCTGAATGAACCCGCCCGGCTCCCGGTCGTGCGAGACGGCGCCCCTCGCCATGACCGGGACCATTCGTCTCGAGCCCGAGGCATGCGGCGGGGATACTCACCGGTTGAAAGCCGGGAAATATCCGGGCTATATCTGATGGGCCGCCCACAGAATGCCGCGGCGGAGAACCTCGGCGAACTGGGGTACGACCCAGGTGCGGGCATCGTGGCCGGACTGCAAACAGAATACGCGGGCGTTCTTGTAGTGCCGCGTCCAGGCGAGGGCGTGCATGCTGCGCTCGTGATCGGTGGTCAGCAGAACCTCGCATCCTTCGCCGGGTTCGGCCATCCGGTAGGTTTCGTCTTCCATATCCCAGTCGCGCAATCCGGCGGTGATGGGATGATCGGGTTGCGCGACGGCGATGTGCAAGCGCTGGCCGAATGCGTAATCCTGGTTCGGTCCGGGCAACCCGCTGATGACGTGCCATTCGGGCCAATCGGGGTACGCGACGATGGCGTGGTGTAGGAGGATGATGCCCTGGGGCGTGTCGCCGAGATGGCTCAAGGCCTCTTTTGGTTTGCCGGCATACCACGGGAGGCCCTCGTCCGTTGGACCCTCCCGGAGCATGCAGTAAAACAGCACGGCATCATAGGCGTCCCGTGTTTCACGGGGCGACGACGCGAAATCGTCCATGTGCTGGATATAGGGGTCGATGCCTTCGAGTCGCCGGAATAACCGGTGAAATGCCGGCACGTCAAAGGAATGCCCGCCGGTAACCACGGCAACGCTGATGGTATCTGAAATGCTCGGCATCTGTCCTCCCGCGGGGTTGTGGCCGCAAATTCTGCCGCCCGGAAAAGGCTTTGCACCGTCACTCATTCATTGTGCCACATTGAATCCGCGGACGCTACGGGTGTGCGCCTGGAATGATGCGAGCTGCAGACGATGAAAACGAGCGTGAACGGGGACATGCTCAAAGCGCCGTCCGCGGCGCGGCTGTGTGTCCCTGTTCGGAAGCGGAGGAAGAAAAGTGCCGAGCTGGCGCTCGGCGATCCCAGGAGGAATACAAGAACCCAGCGACAGCGAACCTTGAGCCGACCGGCTCACCCATAAACGATGAAAATGAAGATGACCGGTGAGGGCACCGGTCCCACAACAAAGCGGGAAATCCCGGTTTTTGGAGTTTTCGAGGCGGGGAACCCTGAGCCATTGGGCTCATGGTCCGCTGTCTCGATTTAACCTCACCTGGCGGAGAGCCGGTACGAGAAAATGCCCGGCTCGCAGGTCAGGGTCACAATACCCCCGGAAACCTCTGTTTCTTGCGGGGCGGCTGTCTTTCCGGCATCGTCCTGGGCAATCACGCGCTTTGGGACGGGCAGTTGCCACGGCAGCGCATCCCAGCGGATCTCGACCACACAAGGCTCTGGGCCTTCGGGCAAGGGCGTCACGACAAGCGCGTCTTTCTCGCGGGTCAGCCGCACACCGCCTGCGGTGTTTACCGGGCCGAAATCGATTGGGGTCCCCGCCGGATTCACGCGGGCGGCATATTCCGCGGCGTCCGCGGGCACGGACTCGGGGTTGACGCGGCGGCCGTTGCAGTAGAAGGCTTCGGGAGACCGTGCCCATTCGGCGATGATGCCGTCTTTGCGTTCGATGGCCGCTTCAACAGCGCCGGGCATACGGGCATAGAAGCCGTATTGAGGAAGGATGTGCCCGTCGATTTCCCAATCGGTGGCGCCACGGTTCACCCAGACCTCACCGCCATGGTCCCACACGACGCGCTGGCGGTGGATATCGTCCCCAGCGAAGGTGACATGCTCGAGCTGCCGGAGGGCGAGGGCGCGGCCCAGGCCGTGAAGCAACCAGTATTTGCGCACGACATCGCGGTCAAAGGTGTCCTGCACCATGGCGGGATGCCCGGTGAGGACCTCGGTGGTGATGTAATCATCGCTGTACGTTCCGTGGGCCCGGCGTTCCAGTCCTGCCGCGTAGCGGCTCCCGTACCCGGCCCCGTGCAGGGCGAAACGGTGGTGGTGTGCGGCGTCGAACCAGGGGATTCGTTCGGCGTCATCGCAATTCACGCGCCACACAAAATACCGGCCGTTGCCCTCGGGGCGTGCGTCCACCCGCAGGTGATTGGTCTGTGCGCCATCCAGGAAGCCGATGAGCTGGTCATTGCCGCTCTCCGAGATGGTGGGCGCATTGTTTCCGAGGGTCTCCCGGACGTAGGCGAATCCGTCCCGCCATTGTTTCCTGGTGTAGTACCGGTCGTAGAAGGCGCCGTCGCGGGTCCAGTAATCGTAGGGCGGGCGCGACGACCACACGTCGATAAAATACGCGGGCGGTGCGAACTCGTCTTTGATGCGGGTGAGATTGCGTTCCATAAAGTGCCGCATGTGGTCCGCGCGAAACAGGCAGGACTGCGCCTCGGGGCCGGAGTTGTACCAGGCCTCATCGGGCATGCCGTTGGCCTCGAAGGCAATCCGGTCGTACGAAAAATCCGTGGCATCCGGGTAGAAGTCGATGTAATTGTCGTGCGGTGCGAACAGCACGCCGTGCTTGCGGCAGGTCTCGATGAGCTGTTTGAAGGCCTCGCTTCCTCCGTGCCGGGGAGTGGGCGGAAGGATATCGGGGAGGCGGTAATCGTATCCCCAGCGCTGCCAGTCGTGCCACACGACGACGGCGTCGGTCAGGCCGTAGCGGAATGCTTTGGCGAGTCCGGCCTCGCCCTCGGCAAAACTGCGCCCGAACCACAGGTCAAACGCAAAGCGGCCCGCCAGGTTCGCAACGCCTGCCGCCGCGGGACGCGCGTCGATGGCCCGCCAGACCTTGACGCCTTCCCAGACATTCGCGGTGGGGATGAACACAAGAGTGTGGTCGAGCGGCACGTCCAGCGTGAACACTTTCCGCTCGGGTATGGCCCGCAGACGGTCGGGGATTGCGAGGGCTCCGTAGACCAGGCTGCCGCCGCCTTCGAATTCCGCGCCGACATAGGACGTCGAAAGCCGGTGGCCCTCGTAGCCGGGAGACAACACGCGGGGGGCCTCGATGACATTCCCGTGGCCCGCATAGGCCCGGAACACAGGCTTGTTCCACGTTCCAAGGGCAACGTTCTCGAGGCGGGGAACCCGCCACGGCGCGGGCTCGGGGGCGTTCTCGAGGGCAAGACGGATAAGCAAGGCGGCATCCGTGGGCTCGCACGCGATAACGACATCAAATGTCTCGTTGCCCAGCGCGAACTGGTGCCGTACGGTGGTTATGGCTGCATCGGTCCGGGTTTCGACACCGGTCAGCACCGCAGGGCCGCTGACATTGTGCACATCGATTCCCAGGACCTTGATCTCGAAGCCCTCGAACTCGAACTGGGCATTGCCCTCACCGAACCGCACGGTGCCATCGAGCAGACCGCGCTTTCCTTGCACAACGGCAACGGGGAAGGTATTCGTCCCCTGCCCAATGGAACTTTCCATCAGCATGCCGGGCTGTGTACCCGGGAATGCCGGGAGATCCTTCGGCCGCTCGTACGTGCGCTCGACGCGCGCCTCGGGGTTCGGGAGACCATCCTCGGGGAACTGGGTCCGCAGAATGAGAACCGGATGCGCCTGCAGCGAGGCTCGGCCGTACTCGAACTCGATATAGCCGTGAAACGGGTAGAGGGCGTTGAAGGTTCCTTCGCCCGGCGTCGCCGAGAATGGCACGAGAATGGTCCCATGGGCGTCCACCGAGAACGGAACAGGGCCTGCGGGGTCCAGATGCCAGTCGTCGATGCCCTCGAGCCGCACCCTGCCGCTGATTGCATTGTCGCCCGTGTTTTCGAGCCACACCGTCATCGGGACCGGCGTTTGGGGCAGGGCGACGGTCTCCGGACCCTCAATCCGCACGCGGAGCGGTCCAGCGGTATCTTCCGGCGGATGAAAGGCAAAAGCCGCGGCCGCAGAGAAGAGGGAAACGGCGGCAACACACACAGAGATTCTGAAAAAAGGTAGCAGTCTCATGGGAAATCCTCAATTTCAGGGGGCGCCACGCGCACTATCGCATGCACCAGTTTGCGTAGTATAAGGCATCGCGTGGCCCGGCGCCTAACAGATACCCTGCCTCGAAAATTCATATCCCTTCCGGAATGTGGGACCGGTGCCCTCACCGGTCATTGTATTCTCATTGTGTACGGGTGAGCCGACCGGCTCATGGTGCGCTGCCTCGAAAATTCAAAAACCGGGACTGACCCAAGCGAGCGACGCAGGAAGGAGACGGGTCCGTCCCTGGGTTTTTGAAAAATCCTCCCCCAGAACGCCTTCCGGCGTTCCACCCCCTCCGAAGAGGGGGAGACGCGCCGGCGTTGAGGTGGCATGAGCATCTTGCTCATGATTTGCTCCCGCAACCCGAGTTCCTGAGAATGAAGAGGCTGGCAGCCTCTTCTACGTTTCCGGATGTCTTCAACGTAGACGCGGCAGCCTGCCGCGTCCCAGCGATGCAGCCATTCAGCCGCAGGCTTCAACGAAGCGCGGCGTTGAGGTGCCATGCGCATCTTGCGCATGATTGATTCCGGTAACGGAGGACGGGTTTTCCAACCCGTCCATAGATCACTGCGGGCGCACACGCCCGCATTCCGATCCAAGACTGGAAGCGTGGTCCGTTCGGCCCGCGCGCTGATGAATGGCGGGTTGGAAAACCCGCCCTCCGTTACGCCCGCAACCCGAGTTCCTGAGAATGAAGAGACTGGCAGCCTCTTCCACGTTTCCGGATGTCTTCAATGCAGACGCGGCAGCCTGCCGCAAAGAATCCTAAGCAAGCCGCTCATGCCTCATTGAGGGACGCGTTTCTCCATTTCGAACCCGCACCGCCCGTTGGTGTCCAATGAAGTGAAGTAACAGAAGTGCGAAACCCGGACCGGTGGCGCGACGTCCAACGGGATGAGGGCGCAAGGCCGCGGGGCTTGGATCCATGCCGCTCGGGATGGGAAAGGGGGTAGGTATGACGCGCAGATTCGCATGCCAGATTGCCTGGGTCGTGATCGTAACCGTGGGGGTAGTTGCCTGTTCGGCGTCGTTCGAGCGGGAGGCGGCCATGGCGCCGAGTCCGGCGGAAGAACCGTCTGCGGGAGACGAACTGGCCTTTGGAAGACGCGCCGAGGTAACGATGGACAGGGCAAAGGGACCGAGTGCCGAGGCCGGCGACGGCAGTCTTGACACGCTGGCCACGACGCAGCCCGACCGGTATCTCATCAAGAACGCGTGGCTGCAACTCGAGGTCGAGAACGCGCCCAGTGCCGTCGAACAGCTCTCGAGCGCCGCGCGCGCCATGGGGGGCTATCTCTCGAACATGCACGAACGCAAACTGGGTCCCGAACGCTCCCAGATCACGGCCACGCTGCGTGTTCCCGCCAGCAAATTCGAGCAGGCCATGACCGACGCCCAGGCGTTGGGCACGGTGCTGGAGCGTCGCGTCAGTTCGGATGACGTCACCGAGCAATACGTTGATACGGAGGCCTCGATCCGCAACCTGAAGCGTACCGAAGAGCGATTGCTCGAGCATCTTGACCGGTCCGCCAAACTCGAGGACATTCTTAAGGCCGAGCAGGAGCTTACGCGCGTGCGCGGGCTGTTGGAGCGTCTCGAGGGGCAATTACGGTTCTTGAGCCACCGTGTGTCATTCTCGACGATCGAGATCACGCTGCTCGAAAAGGAGAGGGGCGGCCCGCTGACCCCCGTCGAGTCGTTCAGCACGGCGAGCGTGGCCTCGCGGGCCGTGCGGTCCCTGGTAGAGTTCCTTCAAGCCGTGTGGGTCATGGCCATCTGGGCGGGCGTGTGGGCGCCGGTATGGTTGCTTCCAATACTGCTGGTCTTGTACGCTCGGCACCGGCGGACCAAACGGCGCGCACAGGCATCAACTGCCGCGCCGCCGGAACGGTAAAGGCATCCAAGCCTGACGTAACAGGAGGGGAAAGCGGTACGCAGCATGCCGTTTTCTGCTATGCCTCCGGCGGGTCCGCGGAAAGGATGGCCACCACATGCAACGTAAAGCGCGCCGCCAAGCCAACGCCGCAATCGTTTTGTGCTGTGCCCTGCTCATGTGCGCGGGTTGTGGAAAGCGGGAGGCCGCGCAGCCAGACCCGGAGATTGCGGAATCTGTGCAGGCCGGGCCGGCAGCAGGCCCCGAGAAGGCCGCGGAACCCGCATCCGGTCTCGAAGTCCCACTGGCAACGCATCTCGACGACACTCTTCGCATGCATCAGATTCAGGTCATCGCCACGCACAACAGTTACCACCGGATGGCCCCGGCAGACCTGCACGCGATGGTGAAGGCCGCGTATCCGGACGCAGTCACCTGGGAGTACGAGCACGCGCCGCTCGGCGTGCAGTTGAACCGGGGTATCCGGAGCTTCGAGCTCGATCTGCACCGTACCGGCAAGGGCTACGAAGTGTTCCACGTGCAGGACTTCGATGCGGTGTCCACTTGCCCGGATTTCGCGGGGTGTTTGCAGGTGATACGGGCCTGGTCGCGGGCCCACCCCGAGCACGTGCCGATTATTACCCTGTTGGAACTCAAGCACGAAGACGTACCCCAGGCCCGCACCAGGACCCATGCCTTCGCGGCGGAGGATTTGGACGCCCTCGACGCGCTGTTGCTGTCCGTGTTTTCGCGCGGCGAATTGATCACGCCGGACGACGTTCGCGGCGGTTTTCCGACGCTGGCCGAGGCCGTACGCGCCGGCAACTGGCCCACGCTGGCCCAGTCGCGGGGCAAGTGCATGTTTGTGCTGCATGCGCGCGGAGTGCATGCCGAGAATTACACCCGAGACGCACCTTCGTGCGAAGGGCGGCCCATGTTCATCGAGGGCGCTGGCGGCCAGCCGTACGATGCGGTCTTTGTCGAGAACAACCCCGGACGCCCGGAGCTGGCGCAGCGCGTCAGCGAGGGCTTCATTGTGCGCACCCGTGCCGACGCGAATCTCGACGAAGCGCACAGGGGCGATACCGGCCGCCGCGACGCCGCCCTCGCCAGCGGCGCCCACATTGTCAGCACGGATTTTCCTTTTGGCGAGGCGCACCCCGAAACCGGGTACATGGTGCAACTGCCCGGAGGCGTTGCCGCGCGGCCCAATCCCGTTACCGCACCCTGAGCGTGGGATGGGCGGTGAAACGGGCAGTCTTGCCGTGATGGCGCAACCGTTCTTGCACGGCACTCAACACCGCAGTAGAGTAACCGCTACCACACACAACGCGAGGGAGGGCTGTATCATGAGAAGACGCTTGGACTGGGTCCTGATCGTAATGGCAACGGCGGGCATTGGCCTGGTTTGCGCCGGTTGTGCCCGGCTGGCAGCACCCCGGGGGGAACGGCCCGTGATACTCGCCGAAAACGGCCAGACGGAGTACTTCATTGTCGTCGCGGAGAATGCGTCGCCATCGACCCGTCACGGGGCGGCGGAACTTCAGCATTACCTGCGCGAAATCACCGGGGCGGTGTTCCCGGTGCAGACCGATGCCGTGGCCATGGGGGCCCACGAGATCATCCTGGGCGACAGCCAGCACCTGCGCCAGCTCGACACGCAAGTGGATTTCGAGGCGTTGGGCGATGAAGGCTACGTGCTTCGCTCCGTGGGCCCGCATCTGGTGATCGCGGGCGGCGCGTTGCGCGGCAATCTCTACGGGGTGTACGGGCTGCTCGAGGATCACCTGGGCTGCAAATGGTTCACGACCACGGTCAGCCGTGTCCCGAAAACCCCCCGCCTGAAACTTGGTCCGATAGACGAAACCCGGGTGCCGGTGCTCGAGTACCGCGAACCGTTTGTCATCGACTGCTTCGACGGCGATTGGTGCGCGCGAAACCGGATGAACAGCAGCGCGGCATCCCTCGAGGAGAAGCATGGCGGCAAGGTGCGTTTCGGCAACGGCATGTTCGTGCATACCTTCGACCATCTCGTGCCCCCGGCAACGTGGTTTGATGCGCATCCCGAGTATTTTGCCGAAGTCGGCGGGAAGCGAATTAAGGACCGCACCCAGCTCTGCTGCACGAACCCGGACGTGGCGCGGATTGTCATCGAGGAAGTAAAAAAGCGCATCGCGGCCGATCCGGAGGCCTTTGTCTATTCGGTATCGCAGAACGACTGGGATAACCATTGCGAATGCGCCGTGTGCCAGGCCCTTGCTGAGAAAGAAGGTTCGCAAATGGCGCCGGTGCTTCAACTGGTCAACCAGGTGGCCGAGGCTATCGAGGAGGAATTTCCCGGCAAGGCCATCGAGACCCTCGCCTACCAGTGGACACGCAAAGCCCCGAAAACCATGCGGCCCCGGCCCAACGTCATCATCCGCCTGTGCAGCATCGAGTGCTGTTTCATGCACCCCCTGGCCACGTGCGACAGCGAGCAGAACCGGGCGTTCCGCCAGGACGCCGAGGACTGGGCAAAGGTAGCGGATCGCTTGTGGGTGTGGGATTATGTAACCAGCTTCCGCCATTTCCATGTGCCGTTTCCGAACCTCCGGGTGCGCGACGACAACATTCAGTTCTTCGTCCGGAACAACGTGGTGGGAATCTTCGAGCAGGACAATTACCTCTCGCCGAGCGGCGAGTTTAACGAGCTGAGCGGCTATCTGAATGCGAAGCTCCTGTGGGAGCCCGAATACGGCGAAGACCGGGCCATTAACGAATTCCTCGAGGCGATATACGGCCGCGCAGCGAAGCCTATCCGCGAGTACCTCGATATGCTCCACGACAAGGTCGAGAAAGAAAACATCCATTGCGACATCTGGATCGGTCCCAAGGAAGCGCCGTACCTGACGGAAGACGTGATGGCCAGGGGCGAAAAGTTGTGGAATCGCGCGGAAGCGGCCGTCGCGAACGAGCCGGAGGTGCTGGAGCGGGTGAAGATCGCCCGCCTCTGCCACGAATACAGTTGGCTCGAGCAGAATCGCTCGAAGGGCGATGTGCTGTACGAGTACGACCACGCGAATTTCACCGTGGAGCCCCGCCCCGAGTTCGAGCGGCGCGTGCAAGCGTTTTTCGAGATGGCGCGCAAGGGCAATGTCACGCGGATGGACGAGGGAACCGTCAGCCTGGAGGCCTATGCCGAAAGCTTCGAGGTGGCGTTGAAGGGCGGCAGACAAACCCTCGAGCCCCTCGAGCCCGTGGCGGTGGCGAACCCGGCGCCGGGCCTCACGTTTCAGGCGTTTGCGGGGGGATGGGACAGGTTGCCTGACGTTGCGGGCATGACCCCCGCCCTGGAAGGCATTGCCCCGCGCGTGCACGACAATGTATGGCACGGCGCCGAAGCGTTTGCACTGCGGTTCACAGGCTATTTCAAGGCCGAGCACGACGGGATCTACACCTTCAGCATCGGTTCCAACGACGGCAGCCGTTTGACCATCGGCGACAAGGTTATCGACAACGATGGGCTCCACTCGATTCAGGAACGGTTCGCCCAGGTGGCCCTGCGAAAAGGGTTTCACCCTGTCACGGTCGAGTATTTCCAGGCGGGAGGCTCGAGGGACCTCTATGTGCGGTACGACGGCCCCGGCACTGCAAACCGTCCGATTCCGCCCTCGGCGCTCTATCACGACGCCGGGTGAGGAAGCCGCGGTTCGTTCGTGCCTCGGGTCTGGCGCGGAGTCGTTGGCTGTGCGGCGCAGCCGCTGCTATGATAGCCCCCGAAGGAAACAGGAAGGGGTGGCCCTATGATGTACTTTGGCGCATGTTACTATCCCGAACATTGGACGCCCGATCAGTCCAAGAACCATATTGCGATGATGAAGCGGGCGGGGATTAATGTGGTGCGCATGGGCGAGTTCGCTTGGAGCCATTTCGAGCCCGAGCAGGGCCGCAACCGCTTCGAGTGGATGGACGCGGTGATCCAGGCGCTGCACAAAGAGGGCATCTCCACCGTTCTGTGCACGCCGACCTGCATTCCCCCGCTATGGGCGCTCGTGAAACACCCGGGAATGCTGCAGCACGACGCCGAGGGCCGGGTGCGCAATGCCGGCTCGCGCTGCCACTGCTGCAAGAACGCCCCCGAGTACCAGATCCTGGCGGAACGCATCGTCGACCAGATGGCGCGGCACTATGCCGATATGCCAGGGGTGATCGGATGGCAGACGGACAACGAGTTCGGGTGCCACAATACGACCCGGTGCTATTGCGAGCATTGCCAGGCCGCTTTCCGCGACTGGCTGCTCGAGAAGTACGGGGATATTGAGAGCATCAACCAGACCTGGGGGACGGCATTCTGGGGCTTCGAATTCCAGCAATGGAACGAAATCCCCCTGCCGCGCCACATGCCCGCGGGGAACAATCCCAGCCATTGGCTGGATTTTGTGCGGTTTTCGTCGGACACCCAGATCCGGTTCCAGCAGATGCAGTTCGAGTTGCTGAAACAGCTCTGCCCGAAACATTTCGTGACCCACAATTTCATGGGCCGCTTTCCCGAAATTGACTACTACACCCTCTCACAATTCACCGATTTTCCGTCCTGGGACAACTACCCCGAGAGCGGGGAAGACCCGTTCTTGCCGGCGTACCAGCACGAGATCACGCGGTCGTTTGCGGGCAAGTTCTGGGTCATGGAGCAGAAAAGCGGGCCAACCGGCGATTCGAAGACCGGTCTCCTGGGTGAACAGCCCGAACCGGGCGAAATCCGGCGGTGGACCTGGCAGGCGGTCGCGAACGGGGCCGACGGGGTGTGCTATTTCCGCTGGCGGACCTGTTTGAGCGGGGCCGAGCAGTACTGGCACGGCATCCTCGATCATGACGGTGTGCCCCGGCGGCGGTATGCGGAAGTCGTCAAGACCGGCGAGGAATTGGCGAAGTTCGGCGGCATGCTCGCGGAGTCCACGGTCCAAACTCCGGTAGCCATCCTTCGCAGCTACGACATGCTGTGGAGCATCGAGCGCCAGCCCGGAGCAGCAGGGTTTCGTTACGACGACCACTGCTTTGAGGTTTATTGCGCCATCAAACGGACCGGTCACGGCTGCGATTTCGTCGATATTGACGGCGATTTGGCCAAGTACAAAGTGGTGTTCGCGCCATGCCTGTGCCTGGCCGACAAGGGGCTCGCCGATAAGCTCGACGCCTTCGCACAAGGAGGCGGAACGGTGGTGTTCACGCCGCAGTCGGGCGCGCGTACTCCAAACAACACGATGTGGGCCTATCCCCGGCCGGGCGCCCTGGCCGCCATGGCAGGGCTGACGGTCGACGAGGTCCGCTCCTACCACCACGGCCAGACGGAAACGATTGAACCTGTTGGCGGCACGCCGCCCATCCCCGCGGCGACCGTCGAGACATGGGTCGAGGTGCTGGCATGTAAGGAGGCGCAACCCATTGCGCAGTTTGCGGAAGGCCGCCTCAAAGAGAAATGTGCGGCTGCGAGAAACACCCGCGGCCAGGGTGCGGTCTATTACCTCGGGGTGTATCTGCCGCCCGATGCACTCGCGGCGTTCGCGGCCGCCGTGCTTCCCGCATTTCCGATATCCAAGATCCCGCCCGGCGTCGAGGTAACCCGGCGGGTTGGAAAGCAGGGGTCGTTTCTCTTCATCATGAATCACGGAGCGCAATCCCAGACCGTTACCCTGCCGAAGGCTCTGCCGGAGCTGATAACGGGCGACACGGTCGGTCCCGAGGTCAAGATCGCGCGCAACGGCATCCTCGTCTTCAAGACCTGACCCCGCCCAGCGTGCTGGGGTCCGCGCACGATACACGCAGTGTTCGTGTTACAATCCTGGGGGGAAGGAGGGTATTTCCTGCATGAAGTTGAGTTTCGTCATTCCCGCCTTCAACGAACGTGAATCGTTGCGGGGGCTTGTCGAGGGAATTCTTGCACATACCAGCGGCCACAATGTGCAGATCCTGTTCATTGATGACGGTAGCACCGACGGCACCTCTGAAGAGATGGCCGCATTGCGTACCGAACATCCTGAGATCGAGATCGTCCGGTTTCGGCGCAACCTCGGGAAATCCATTGCGCTGGCGGCGGGATTCGAACGTGCATCAGGCGAGCTGGTATTCACCATGGACGCCGATCTGCAGGACGACCCCTGTGAAATCCCCATCTTCCTCGAGAAACTCGCGGAGGGCTATGATGTCGTCGTGGGGTGGAAGAAGATTCGCCACGATCCCTGGCATAAGGTCTTTCCGTCCCGCGTCTACAACTGGATCGTTTCGCGCGTGCTGGACCTTCGGCTGCACGACATCAATTGCGGATACAAACTGTTTCGCCGCGAAGTGGTCGAGCGGTTGTCGGTTTATGGGGAGCGCCACCGCCTGCTTCCCGCGCTTGCGCGCGATCTCGGCTACCGCATCGCCGAGGTTCCCGTGCACCACAACCCGAGGAAGTTCGGCCGTTCGAAATACGGTATCGAGCGGTTCGTGCGCGGCGCCATCGACGTCGGTACCATGGTCTTCCTCTACCGTTACGTCAACCGCCCCATTCATTTCTTCGGGTTTCTCAGCCTGTTGATGATGTTTCTCGGATTCTTCGGCATCGTTGGCGGGTTCGTTGTGCTCTTCGTCGCCGAATCGCCCGTGTGGACTGCAACGCTGCTCGTCGACGGCGTGACGCTCTTTGTCGGCGGCGGGCTGGTCTTCGGCATCGGCCTGCTATGGGAGCTGGTGCTGCATTTCTTCGTGCCGGTCAACGTGGGCGTCTACATCATCGAAGAGCCCGCAGAGCGGCCGAAGGACCCCACGACCGCCGGGACGGACAAGGGCTCAGACCATGCGGAATAGTCCCTCTGATTACTCCTGATGGAACTTCCTTCGCGCTTCCTCGTAGCGGGCGCGTACGTCCGGCGGCATTTCATCCACGGAGTGGTAGGTTCGCGTCCCGTTTTCGCCGGATATGGTGATCCGCTCCGATACAAACGTCTGCGCACCGGATGCGCGCTGTTGGGCCATCATTTCCTCGACGCGCGCCCGGACTTCCGGCGGCATTTCGTCCAGCGAGTGGTAGGTGTGCGATTCGGTCGAGGCAGAGACGTGCTGGGTGACATTGCCGCCGCGCCGCCCGATAGATACCATCCCGTGCGAATCGTCCATGACCACTGGGACGCTGCCCTCCTCGATGAATACGGGCGCGCCGCTGCACCGCAGACCGGTGATCTGTTCCAGCGCCTCGATGCACTCCCGCGTGCGCTCCGGGAAGTGGCCAGGAAGGGATGCGTGCTTTGTGTAGTCTACGTGCAGGTCAACGCACCAGTAACCGTTTTCGTCCACGACCCCCACGCGCCACACGTGTCCCACGTCACAGGGTGCACCGCGAGCCCGGATAATGTGCTCCTGCACGATGACGCCGATGCTGCGTAAGGTTTCCAGGGGCCATTCGCGGGTGCTGCCGAATATACGGCGGGCCCTTACTTTAAGCGTTCCGCGCATGCCCCGCGAAACAGTCACCGCCTCCCACAGGGTGCTCAGCGGGGAGACAAGACCGGCGGCGGCGAGCATACCGCCCAGAACCCAGAGGCTGATGTCGAGTGCCATGATGACGGTATCGCTTTTCCCGGATAACGCGCCCAACTCGGCCGTCACGTCCCGGATACTTGCTATAAGCACGATACTCATGGCGGCCATTGCGGTAACGCCAAACCGGCGCAGAAGGGTTTTGAGGGATGGACGGAAGGTGATGCGTTGCGGGTCACGCGCGGCGATATACCAGTTCTGCATGCGGTAGACCGCAGGCTGCGAACCTATGGCCGAACCGGGGAACCGGAGCATCATGGTTGCTTCTCCCCAATCGTTCAGCTCAACAGACCTTCGATGATCAGATCGACGGCCTCGTCTTCGGTGAGACCGCGGGAAAGCAAGGTCTGCAACTGCTTCGAGTCCACACTGCCGATGGCGGCCTCGTGGGTGACGTGAGCGGTGGGGTCGTTCACCTCGACGATCGGGACTGCCTTTGCCACGGCGCGATCCTGCACGATTTCCTTGCAGTCAACATGGCCGCGCGTGCGTGGAGCATCCGCGATGATGGTGTTGAACACCTCGGCACGGGCATGGCCCCGCAGTGCGATGCTGGTCGTGAGGGCGGCACGGGCCGATTCGCCGGCCAGACGGGCCTTCTCGTGAATGCGCACCTTATCGGTGCCGCTGGCGCTGATGCGGGCCACCATCTCCAACACGCTGCGCGCTTGGCAGACCGCGTCGTAGTCGATGTCCATCTCGCCGACGCGTCCCTTGATGAGGTCGAATTCGGTTTTGAAGCGCGCGCCTTCGCCAAGCTCCACGACCGCTTTCGGGATCACCTGGACGCCGCCGCCTGGGCCGTGGACGTGCCGCTCGTAGTACGAGTAGTTCGCTCCGGGCGCAATGCGGATCCGCGCGTCCATACGGTGCTCGACCTCGACGGCGTTGGGGAAGGTGCAATGGGCCAGGACCTGCGCGGACGCGCCTTCTTCGACGTCCAGTTCGAGAATGATCCGTTGAACGCCTTTCTCGGGCAGCATGCCGAAGCACAGGTGCACGGGCCGCTCGAGCCGGGCCCCGGCCTTCAGCCGAATATGGGCCTCGATGCCGTCGTCCCGTTCCTCGGTGTCGACCTCGAGTCCCGGGACCACGTGGGCCCCGACCACATGGTTCTGGTGCACCTCGAGGCGGGCCACGTCTTCGCTCAGCACATGGCCGGGCTTGATCCCTACCGAATCCAGAAGACGCTGGACCAGATCGGCGTCGCTCATAATACCTCCTGCGGGTCGGGCTCGTTTTCGTGGTCGCACAGAACGCACCGGTTTTCGAAGTACTGGCTGATGCGATTGACCGGGCCTTCGTCGATGACCCGTCCGTCGCACAGGAGGTAGGCATGTTCGGCCTGGCGCAACACGGTACGGCTGTGGGTAATGAGAATGACGGTGGTGCCTTTTTCCTTGAGGCTGTGAATGGCCTGGAACATCTGTTCGAGGGCCTCCACGTCGATGCCCGAGTCCGGTTCGTCCATCAATACCAGAGCGGGTTCGATGGCGAGGATCGATGCCAATTCGATGCGCTTGCGTTCGCCGCCGCTGAGGGTCTTGTCGACGGCGCGATTCAGGTAGCGGCTGGGTTCGAGGCCAACCTGGCGCAGCGCCGAGGCGGCCAGATCCCGGCCATTCGAAGTCTTGGCCCCGGCTGTGACGAACTTGTGGACCGACAAGCCTTCGAAACGGGCGGGTTCCTGCCAGGCGAGGGTCACGCCGCGCCGGGCACGCTCATCCACCGAGACGCCTTTGAGCGATTCGCCCCGATAGACAATGTCGCCCTCGATATCCGTATACCCCGACAGGCCCATGATGACGTTTGCCAGGGTAGACTTGCCTGCGCCGTTGGGCCCAACGATTGCATACACCCGGCCTTGCTTGAAATCGGCCGACACACCGCCCAGAACCTGCTTGTCGTCGAGCCGGAGCGCCACATTCTGCACATCCAGTAGCGTCATGGAAGATCCTTTCCCGCGAACCCGTGCGTACCGCGGATATCCTCCCATTGTACCGCGCTTCGGGCAGGCCCTTAAAGCACAGCCAGGGCAATCGCGCTAAAACCAGGTGGAAATCGTCGGTTCGCGAGGAAGACAGGCGCGGTCTTTGTAACCCAAGTCTGCGCATTCTCTTCCAACTCAGGCACGCCTGAGTTGGTAAGAAACGCGCCAGCAGGGTTTCTCCATTGTGAGCGCGGCTGTTGCGGGAAGGACCTCCAGCGGTAATTCCCCAGGAGAAGAAGGTGATGACCGCCGGGAGCGGCGGCGTCTTTCCGGCGCAAGCAGGAATGACGGAGGGAAACGCCCATGCCATCAGCTCTGCGCATGTCGCTCCGATTCAGGCACGCCTGAGCTGGTGAAAAGTGCGGGCCAGCGCCGTCCTATTGGGGCCCCGAGATTGCAGATACTCCGCCAGCGGACCGGAGACGTCGGCGCCGGTCTTGTCCTCGAACACCGCGAACATGGGGGACGGGTTGCATTCGAGGAGCACATGGCCTTCGGACGTACGCAACATATCTACCCCCGCGAAGGCCATGCCGCATGCCGTCGCGGCGCGGCGGGCCGCAGCCGTTTCGCCGCGCGTGAGCGTAGTCAGCGTGACCGATTCCTCGCCCCGGCGGTAGTCCAGCTCGCGGGACCGGATCTCGGCGGCCGCCACAACCATTTTCCCGACGACATACGCCCGGACCGCAACGCCTTCCACAAGCTCTTGAAACAACACAGGGGCGGTCGCCAACGTTTCGAGCCGTTCGGCGGACAGGTCGGAGGGCTCGACCTCGCGCACCGTCGCGCCGCCCGCAAGGGGTTTGTAGACGGCGCGTTTGACCTGCCTCGCAAAGCGCCGCACGGCCCGCGGGTCATTCGTGGCCAGATACCGGGGAACGGGAAGCCCCGCCCGCCGCAGCAACTCGAGCTGGTACGGTTTTTGGCTATGCTGCGCGTTGACTTCGAGGGGATTCACGACGCGCACCCCCTCGGACTGCAGCGTCAGGACCAATGAGGCCAGCACCGCGTATTTCTCGCGGCTTTGGGCCAGAAGACCGTGGGGACGCGCCGCCAGGTCCTCCGCGTGGGCGGGCGCAAGGGGGTTGCACTCGAGGCTGCGCAGGTAAATGCTCCGGAGGGCGGGGATGCGCTGGTTTCCGATATGAAACTGGCCGTTCAACACCGAGATGGTTCTTGTCTCGGGAAAAGTGGACGTATCGCACCAGATGGCGTTCCCGCGCCGCGCGCGCACCGCGGCAGCAACCCGTTTCGCCTCGGGGTCACCCCGCACACCAACAATAAGTACCGCGCTCAAAGCAGTTTAGCCGAGCGCGATCAGCCGCACTTGCAGGCTTCCTCGCCCAGGGCCATCGTAGTGACGTCCGCCTCTTCGCCCACCGCCAGCGTCGTCGGTGCAAGACCCTTATCAAGCGCCGCCGTGACCGGACGCTCCAACTCCTCGATATAGAGCTTCTTTGTGATGTTTTTCGTGCGTTTCATGTCCCATTCCTCGCCAGATTCACACTTCGCTGCTTTTGATAATACCACCAAGGGGTACTCTGCGTTACGTCGCGCCCTGAAGGGCACTGTCCGGGTGGTCCGCCCGTTCCACTGTCAACGGTTTTTCGCCGCGTGACTATTCCGCGTCGTGTTTATCGTGCGGGGCATGGACGCTGCAGGCTGCAAAATGGCCGGGTGTCACCTCGACAAAGTGCTGTTCAATCTCGCGGCAGGACGCGACGGCATCGGGGCAGCGCGGATGGAAATGGCAGCCGGGCGGGGGATTGACGGGGGACGGCACGTCGCCGGTGAGGGGCTGGCGTTTGCGCTCGAGATGCGGGTTCGGCACGGGCGCCGCGGCCAGTAGCGCTTTCGTGTAGGGATGAACCGGCCGCTCGAAGATGTCGTCCACGGTGCCGCGCTCGACGAGGCGCCCGAGATACATCACCGCAACGTAATCCGAGATGTGGCGGACGACGCTGAGGTCATGGGCGATAAACAGGTACGTGAGGCCGAGCCGTTCCTGCAGGTCGCGCAAGAGATTGAGGATCTGGGCCTGGATGGACACGTCCAGCGCCGAGATGGGTTCGTCGGCGACGACAAGCGCGGGCTCGACAGCCAGGGCGCGGGCGATGCCGATGCGCTGGCGCTGGCCGCCGCTGAATTCGTGGGGATAGCGGTCAGCGCTCTCGGGGGGCAACCCGACCAGTTCGAGAATCTCATACACGCGCTGGCGGCGCTCCGCACGCGGCACAATCTTGTGGGTCGATAGAATCTCGGACAGCACGTTGTAGACGGTCATGCGCGGATTCAACGACCCGTAGGGGTCCTGGAAGATGAGCTGCATGGATTTGCGGTAGCGCCGCATCTCGCGTTTATCGAGTGTTGTGAGGTCAACGCCGTTGAACAGGACCTTGCCCCGCGATGGCTCGATGAGCCGCAGGATGCTCCGGCCCGCAGTGGTCTTCCCGCTGCCGCTCTCACCGACAAGGCTCAGTGTCTTTCCCTTGGGAATCGAAAAGCTGACGCCATCGACGGCCCGCACCCATCCCAATACGCGCGAAAACACGCCGCCCCGCACGGGGAAGTGCTTCACCAGACCGTCCACCACGAGGAGGTGCTGCTCATTGGCGTTTTCCGTCATCGCGCAGCCTCCTCGCTCTCGGGAATGCCTGCGGGAAGCCCCTGTTCGCGCATGGCTTCCTCATCGTGGAGCCAGCAGGCCACGCCATGCTCCGGTGTGCCGATGTCGAGGCGCGGTTCCCGTGTACGGCAGATCTCCATGGCGTGCCGGCAGCGCGGATGAAAGCGGCACCCGGGCGGGAAATGCGTGGCCGCGGGCACGCGGCCCTCGATGGTGCGGAGTCGCCCGCGAGGCTCGTCGAGACGGGGCAGGCTGTTGAACAACCCGAGCGTGTAGGGATGTTTGGGTGCATCAAACAAATCATTCACAGAGGCCTGCTCGACAATCTTGCCCGCGTACATGATCGCCACGTCATCGGCGGATTCCGCGACGATCCCCAGGTCGTGGGTGATGAGCAGGATGGCCATACGGTGTTCGGCCTGGAGCTGCTTTAGCAAATCGAGGATTTGCGCCTGGATGGTCACGTCGAGCGCTGTTGTGGGCTCGTCGGCGATGAGGAGCTCGGGGCCGCACGCGAGGGCCATGGCGATCATGGCGCGCTGCCGCATGCCGCCCGACATCTGGTGGGGGTACTCGGTGGCCCGTTGCGCCGGATCGGGAATTCCGACCCGGTCGAGCAATTCGACGGTCTGGTCCATCGCCTGTTTCCAGGATACGTCGCGATGGACCCGGAGCGCCGCGGCGATCTGGCTCCCCACGCGGAATACCGGGTTTAATGCCGTCATGGGTTCCTGGAAGATCATCGAGATGCCGTTACCGCGGATGCGGCGCATCTCGCGCTCGGACAACGCAAGCAAGTTGTGGCCGCCGAAATGAATCTCCCCCTCGACAATGCGGCCGGGCGGCGCAGGTACCAGGCGCAACACGGACAGGGCAGTCACGCTCTTGCCGCAACCGCTCTCGCCCACCAGGGCGACGGTCTTTCCCTTCGGAATATCGAGGGAGACACCGTCCACCGCCTTCGCGACGCCCGCGTCGGTGAAGAAGTATGTTTTCAGGTTGCCTATGCTGAGCGCAGTTTCCATGTCTTGCTAAATGATGGGGTTACCGCGTTTCATGAGCTGGATGGCCAGGCCGCCCGGGGCGCGCACCATGGCCAGCTCGTCGCCTTCCGGTGTTTTCATGACATCGCCCTCGGGCGCCGCCCCAGCCGCCAGCAGGTTCTCGCGCAGGGCCGCCACGTCGTCGGCAAGAAACGCCAGATGCAACGTGAGCGGGTTCATGGCCGGGTAATCCGGGATGGCCCCGCGCGGATTCTCGTAAATCTCGAGGACGGTGCAGCCTTCCGAGTCGGCGACGAAGAACGCGCTCGGCGGTTCACCGGACTGGCGCAGGATGCGCATGCCGAGATTGCCGCACAGCCATTCGACCAGCTCGGCCGGGTTCCCTACGTTCAAAGCCAGATGTTCAATGCGCATACAACTCTCCTTCGCGTCGTCACTGCCGCAGCCGCGGGTCCATGGCGTCGCGCAATCCTTCCCCCACCAGGTTAAATGAGGTTACGGTGACAAAAATGGCCGCGCCCGGAAAGGTCACCAGCCACCACGCGGTTGTGATGAACCGTTGCGATTGCTTCAGCACCTCCCCCCAGCTTGCCGTGGGCGGTGGAACGCCGAAGCCGAGAAAGCTCAGGCCCGATTCGGTCAGAATGGCGCCCGCGATGCCAAACGTGGCGGATACCCACACGGGGGCCAGGGCGTTCGGGAGCAGGTGCCGGAAGATGATCCACCCGTCGTGCAGCCCCGTGGCGCGGGCGGCCGTTGCGAAATCGCTCTCGCGCAGACGCAGGAATTCACCCCGCACGAGCCGCGCGATGCCGGTCCAGCCAAGCAGTCCGATGGCCACCATAATGTTCCAGATGCTGGGAGGCAGGAAGGCCATCAGGGTGAGTATGAGAAAGAAGCTGGGGAAACACATCACCACTTCGATGAGGCGCAGAATGACCATGTCGATCTTGCCGCCGTAGTAACCCGCCAGCGCGCCAAATACCGTGCCGATGATCATGGAGATGCCCACCGCCACAAATCCGATACTCATGGAGATTCGCGTGCCCCAGATGAGACGGCTCAGAACGTCGCGCCCGCGGTCATCGGTGCCCAGCCAGTGCGTGCGGCGTGCAGGCGCCCCGGCAGCCTCCCCCTCGACGGCTTCACCGCTCGAGACGGCCGCCCACGAGGGCGGTTCGAGCCGGTCCAGCGTGTTGTCGTCGAGGGGACTGAATGGAATGGGAGGCCGGACGGCCTTTTCGCCCTCACCCGGGATCCAGAATCGGAAGTCGACTTCGATGAGTTCGGGATACTCGATCAAATTGGCAAACCAGTAGGTTTGGCCGTCTTTGACGAGATAGATGGGGCGCGAGTGGGCCAGGAATGGGGCCAGAATGGCGATGGCGAACAGGAGGAGGATGACGCAAAGCCCTGCCATGGCCAGGACGTTCTTGCGGAACTGCCGCCAGACCAGCCGCCAGTAGCTTTGTTTTGTTGTTACCATCTCGCTCATGACGTCGTATTACTCGGTCTTCTCGAATTTGATGCGCGGATCCGCAACGGCGTATAGGATGTCAGAGAGCAATAGGCCAATCAGCGTCAAGAATGCCGAGACCGCCAACAGGCCCATGATCATGGGATAGTCGCGGGACAGCAACGCATCGAACCCGCGAAATCCCATGCCGGGGATCGAGAAGATGTTTTCAATGATCACGCTGCCGCCCAGCAGGGCGGGAAGGAGCGTTCCGAGCAGCGTGATGATTGGAATCAGCGAGTTGCGCATGGCGTACTTGAACACCACGATCTTTTCGGAGAATCCGTAGGCCCGGGCCGTGCGGACATAGTCCTGCCGGATCACCTCGATCATGCCGGCGCGGGCGTACCGCGAGAGCCCCGCCAGCCCGCCGTAGGTCAGGCAGAACACGGGCAGCACCAGGTGCCAGAGGCGATCCGCCAGCCAATGGAACCACGAATAGCCCTCCGACCCGATCGAGTTCATTCCGGAAACGGGGAACCAGTTGAGCCATTCGCCGCCGCACAGGAAGTAAATGAGCAGCATGGCCACCCAGAAACTCGGCATGCTGTAGAGGATGAAAAGGGCGATGGTGATGATGCTGTCGGACCACGTGCGCTGGTGGGTCGAGGAATACACGCCTATCGGAATCGAAATCAGATACACGAGGAAGATCGAGATGATATTGAGCTGCAGTGTGATGGGCAAGGCCTCGAGGATCTTGTCCCTGACGGGCCGGTGGTCCTTGAAGGAATCGCCAAAATTCAGGGTCACCAGGCGGCCCAGCCACGTGATGTACTGGATGTGCAGGGGCTTGTCCAGCCCATACAGCTCCTTCATATCGTCCAGAATCTTCTCGAGATCCGCGTCCGTGGACAGACCCTGCTCGGCTGTGCGCAGCTTCATGTAAACCGGGCTGCCCGGCGCCAGCTGAATCACGGCAAACGAAATCATGCTGATGCCGATAAACGTCGGAATCACGAGCAGCAGTCGTCGTATAAGATAGGCCTTCACGTTGTACCAACCGGGTTAAGGATATCGTTGCAGCGCCTTGGGCACCCACCACTCTTCGGAGTCCGGACCGAATGGATACATGACGATGCCGTGGAATCGTTTGTCGACGGCCAGAAGCGATTTGCTGCAGAACAGAAATGTGTACGGCTGTTCTTCGTGCAGGATTTCGTGGAACCGGTGATAGAGTTCTATTCGCTTGTCCCGGTCGAAAGTTTCGCGCGCGGTTTCAATGATGGTGTCGGCCTCGGCACTGGTGAATCCGACGAAATTCGACCCTCTCCCCTCGGCCTGGGAGGAATGCCACACCTGGTACGGGTCGGGATCGGGGGGCATGGACCACCCGAGAATGCAGGCGTCGTACTGGCGCGCATCAACCTGCTGCAGAAAGGTGGCCCATTCTAGAGGGCGAATGGTCATCTGGATGCCCGCGCGCTTGAGTTCGTTCTGGAATACCGTGGCAATCCCTTCCGTTTCGGGCGATTCATTCTTGATGATCAACTCGAAACGGAACGCGACCCCGTCCTGGTCGCGAATGCCATCACCGTCGCTATCGGTCCAGCCGGCGCCGGTCAGCAGTTGCTTTGCCTGCTCGGGGTCGAATGGCCACGGCTGGACATCTTTGTTGTACTCCGGACTGTCGATGAAGAAATTGCCCGTAACGGCGATGGCGAGCCCGTGGAAGATCGTCTCGCGAATCTGTTCGCGATCGAGCAGCATGGTCAGGGCACGGCGCACCATCTTGTCGCTGAACTGAGGCCGGCGGTTGTTCCACCCGACATAGTTGTAGTAGGGGCCATAGAACGAAAACTTGTTGAATGTCTCCGTGAACCGCCGCGTATTGGTCTCTTTCACCCACTGATCGGGTGTAAGGCTCATGGTATCCAACTGGCCGCCCGTGAGGGCCTGCAGGGCCGGGCCATCCGACAGAATCAGTCTATAGATGCGCTTGTCAAGATAGGGCCGCTTCCCCCAATAGGCAGGATTCGCGGCAAGCACGATCTGCTGGCCCGGGTCCCACTTCTCGAGCACGTACGGACCCGAGCCTACCGGGTTGCGGTTGTTCGGGTGTTTATTGAACTCACCCACGCCATAGATATGCTTGGGAATGATCTCGAGGCCCCCAATCATGACGATGTGCCGGAAGTAGGGTTTGGAGCACGTAAACCGAGCCGTGCGCGCGTCGATGATCTCGCAGGCGGTGACGTCTTTGTAGTAGTTGCGCAGGTGCGGCGCATCGATTTTCGGGTCCTTAATGGTGTCAAAACTGAACTTGATATCTTCCGTCGTCAGCGGTGTGCCGTCGGAAAACGCGGTGCCCTCGTGCAGGGTGAACGTGTAGGCCAGCTTGTCCTCCGAGATTTCCCACGATTCGGCCAATTCGGGGATCATCTCGAGGGTTTGGTTGTCCCGGTCCAGCAGGCTCTCGAAAATGAACTCGTTGATCCGAGACGCATACGCGTCGGTACTGGTATAGGGATTGAGGTTCTCCGTTTCGGCAGCCATGCGCGATATGATCCAGTCGCCCTCGGCAGGCTCGCCGGCAGCTTCGGGGGGCGCGGTCGACGTGGATTCGCGGCCTTCGGCGCCGGCGTCTTCTTGCGGCTGCCCGCCCGGGCCGCCGCACGCTGCCCCAAACAGCGCGAGTGGCAGCAAGAGGGCCAACACCATGACACCGTCTCTAGTTAAACCGATTCGGCGGAAATCGTGCATGAAAACCTCCAAGAACCGTTTCTCGCCATGGATTTGACACACCGCGACTGGCGCATCCGCCATACTAAACAAAGGATCGGTCTTGCCGCAAGCGCGCTTCCAATGTGAGACGGGTATCGAGGCGGGATGACCATCCTGCTCATAATTGGCTCGCGCGCGATACCGTGATTTGCAGTGGCCGCCGCCACCCCTCTGCAGACTCCCGAGCATCCGGGCCGCAAACATTTGCCCGTCTTCTCGCTGTCCATCCGGTCCACTCCGTCCATCTTGTCCATTCCCGGGTTTTGGCATTGCAGGAAGCCAATCATGAGCAGGATGCTCATGCCACACCAAGACCGCAGCCAGCCTCGCGAGTCTTTCGTCTCAGTCCACCCGGTCCACCCGGTCCATTTGCCTTACCCGGACTGGTCTGGCAGGATAAGCGTCTGGCGGAAGAATCCGAGCCGGCCGGGGGTGTCAGGCCGGTGTGAAGGGGTTCTTCCCGCCCGTTTCCCGGGAGCAGTTTCGCAGTCGCACTCTTTGGAGGCACGTGTATGACGTGGTTTGCCGGCGTGATGGGCCAGCTTAACGGGATACTGTGGGGTCCGGTGATGATCGTGCTGCTGGTGGGCACGGGCCTCTATCTCACCATCCGGCTGCGTTTCGTGCAGGTGCGGCGGTTCATGCACAGCATTCGCTGTATCTCGGGCGAATTCGACGACCCCAGCGAAGCGGGGGACATTTCGCATTTCCAGGCCCTGGCGGCGGCCCTGTCGGCAACCATCGGCACCGGCAATATCGCGGGCGTGGCGACCGCGATCGCGTTGGGCGGTCCGGGCGCGGTGTTCTGGATGTGGGTCACCGCCCTCGTCGGCATGGCAACCAAGTTCACGTGTTGCTCCCTCGCACTGAAGTATCGCGACATCGCTCCCGACGGCAGCGCCGCGGGCGGGCCCATGTATTACCTCAGCAAGGGCCTGGGTCAGCGCTGGCTCGGCGTGCTGTTCGCGTTGTTCGCGGGCGTTGCCTCATTCGGGATCGGGTGCGCCGTCCAGTCCAACAGCGTCGCGGACGGCCTTCTCAGCATTCTGCCCCGCGCCGTGGCGGAACCCCGGCTTCCCGCCAGCCTGCCCGTCATCGGCGGCACCCTCGTTGCCAAACCCGTGATCGGGGTGGTCATGGCGGTCCTGGTGGGGCTGGTAATCCTGGGCGGTATCAAGCGCATCGCCATGGTTGCCTCGCGTATTGTGCCGATCATGTGCGGGATCTACATCGCGGGGGCCTTGCTGGTTTTGATTCGCTACGCCGCCGAGGTCCCGATGGCATTTGCCCAGATCTTCGAATACGCGTTCGTGCCGGTCGCCGCCGGGGGCGGGTTCGTCGGGGTGGTCATGCAGCGCACCATACAGAAGGGCGTCGCGCGCGGCGTGTTCAGCAACGAAGCCGGCCTGGGGTCCGCGCCTATCGCCCATGCCGCCGCCAAAACCAGAGAGTCCGTGCGCGAGGGTTATGTGGCGATGCTCGGGCCGTTTATCGACACCATCGTGGTGTGCTCGATGACCGCTCTCGTCATCATCGTCACCGGCGCATGGCAGGTGCGTGGGGCTGAGGGCGAACTGCTCTACGGACCGGGCGGCTCGGGCGTGCCGGTGCTCGTGGACGGCGTGCAAGTCGTCGGAGATGCCACGACCGAAGAACCGCTTACCGCGCCTGACGGCGCCCTGTATCCCGTGCCAACCGGCGCCTCCCTCACCGGCGACGCCTTCGCGCAGGGCACCGGCGCGCTCGGGCGATACGTGGTCGCCATCAGCATCATGCTGTTCGCCTATTCGACGATGATTTCCTGGTCCTACTACGGCGACCGGTGCTGGGGCTATCTCCTCGGGCCCCGCGCTGTCACCCCGTACCGTTGGATATTCTGTGGATTCGTCGTCATCGGTACCGTGAGCGGACTCGACCTGGTCTGGCTCGTTGCCGACAACCTCAACGCCCTGATGGCGATTCCAAACCTCATCGCCCTGCTTGGTCTCGGCGGCATTGTCATCAGGGAGAACCGCGACTATATCCGGCGCATGAAAGAGGCCGGCACACTGTAGGCGCGCTCGTGCCGGAAATGGCCCCGTGAATTCGGGACACAGCAAAGCATACGCCGTTTCGCTCACCTGCAGGCGATGAAGACTGGCGTCAACGGGGACATGTTTAAAGCGCCGTCCCCGGCGTGGCTACGTGTCCCCGTTTGGCCCCGGCGCCACACGCCATAATCATGCGCAAGATGCGCATGCCACTTCGAAGACCCCGCTTCGTTGAAGCCTGCGGCTGAAGGGTTGCATCGCTGGGACGCGGCAGGCTGCCGCGTCTACGTTGAAGACATCCTGAAACGTAGAAGAGAATGCCAGCCGCTTCATTCCCGGAAACTTGGGTTGCGGGCGCAACGGAGGGCGGGTTTTCTAACCCGCCATTGAACCAACGCGCGGGCCGAACGGGCCGCGCTTCCGCTTTGGGATTGAACCGGAGCACGGGCGTGTCCGCCCGCAGTGATCTATGGACGGGTTGGAAAACCCATCCTCCGTTTCCGGAGTCAATCATGCGCAAGATGCGCATGGCACCTCAACGCCGGAAGGCGTTCGGGGGGAGGATTCTTCAAAAACCCAGGGACTGCGAACCATGAGCCATTCGGCTCACCCGTAGACGATGAAAATACAATGACCGGTGAGGGCACCGGTCCCACATTCCGGAAGGGATATGAATTTTCGAGGCAGACCGGCGGAGACGCTACATCCCCACTCGGGCCAGCCAGTATACGAACGCGATCAACAACCCCACGAGTATCCAGAACACCAGAAATCCGCTCATGCCCACGAGACTCGGTTTGGGGATTTCGAGGTCGGGGAGCTCGATCAGCTTGTTGGGTCTGCCCGGTTCGACGCCCTCGGGCAGGGTAAAGGGTTCGAGATGAGGTTCGTTGTCGCCCACCGGGGTATTGAGGCAGGCATAGAGCTGGTCGAGACGCTTGCTGTCCACCCGTTTCGTGAACAGGCTGACAATGATCGTAACGACAAACCCCGAGACGAGGTAGAACAGAATCTGCCAGGACTCGAGAAATTGGCCCTCGTAAATCATGAAGTCCGGCAGGTACTTAACGGCAATGGCGTCGAATCCCTTCCATTCCGTAACCGCCAATACCCCAAACGTGACGAGAC
>CAZFOG010000017.1:0-1905 GCA_964520685.1 uncultured Nitrospiraceae bacterium
TTTTCATCGTCTACGGGTGAGCCGCGGGCTCATGGTTCGCTGCCTCGAAAATTCCAGAAACGGACCCCTCTGTTGTGGGACCGGTGCCCTCACCGGTCATTTCCATTTTCATCGCCTACGGCTCAGCCACCGGCTCATGGTTCCCTGTCCCAGAGGGGGCTTTCCCAGGAAGAGCTTCCGCACCGTGGTCTTCCCTAACTCTTATGGCACCGGCGCTTTCCGGAGTCCCGTTGTTCTGCTCATCGCTCCCCCAATTTCATCCTCAACAGCTCGGCCGATCGGCGCATGATTCGCTGTTTCTGGGGCTTGTGTGCGCTGGCGGCTTTGCGTACTATGCGATTCGGGGTGTGCCCGGGCACCGGCCGAGGAAGTTGTGCGGAAACGGATAGCGGTGGCGGACAACGCTGCCAGGGAAGGAAGCCGTATATGTCTGAAGCATCCGGCCGGAAAGCCGTCTCGCCGGGACGCATGGTGACTACCGCGGTGTTTCACGCAGCGTTGTTTGTTTTGTTCATCGTCTTTCTAAGCTATATTGTTCCGGAATTTGCGGCCACGGCAGTGAACTATGGCGGGCCACTGCCGGCATCGGCGCAGTTGATCATACGTCTGGGCGGCTTCGTGCAACACCACTGGTTCTGGGCGATTCCGTTGGCTGCTGTGGCGGATACGGCGGGCCTGTTTGCCATCGCCAAATCGTTTGGAAAACGCGGCCTGCTCGTCTGGTCGGTTATTGTTGGCGGTTTATTTGCCGGACTGATGATTGTGGGCATGATCGGGATGCTCGATGCCGTAGCGCGCATGGGGTGACATAACACGCAATCAAGGAGAGCTTTTCGTGCCAAAGAGACTTCCGAACATCGTCATATTTGCCATTGACAGCATTCGCCGAGACCATATGAGCTGTTACGGGTACGGGCGTTTAACGTCGCCCAATATGGACCGTCTGGCTGCGGGGGGCACGCTGTTCGAGAACGCGTTCAGCGCCTATATACCGACGACGCCGGCCTATTCGTCTATCTTGACGGGGTGTGACGTCATCCGCACCCAGGAGCCGTCGCTTCGCCCCAAGGGCCCGCTTCCCGCGGAACTGCCCACCTTGCCCGAAATCCTGAGAAACGCCGGGTATTCCTCGACCTGCGTCGGTTTTGGGGGCGACTTCTACCGTGGATTCGACAGGTACCTGAATTTCGAGGGATGGGTCTCGTGGGAGGAGCGGCCTGCCCGCAAGGCCGAAAACCTGAATGCGGTGACCATCCCGGAGTTGGAGCGGCTCGCCCGTTCCTCAAAGCCTTTCTTGCTCTTTCTCCGGCACATGGACCCCCATGCCCCGTATCTGCCTCCCGCGCCCTACGACACCATGTTCTATTCGAAGAACCCCTGCGCCCGGGGCAACAAGAGCATGAAACCCGTGTTCGCGTTCAAACCGTTTGCGGATTTTCTCCGGTCCTGGATGCCGCCGGGAATCACGGACAAAGACTACGTAATCGCGCAGTACGACGGCGAGATCGCGTACATGGATGCGTGCATTCAGCGGATTCTGACTCGGCTGTACGAACTGGGGCTGTCTGAAGACACACTCATCGTGATCACGGGCGATCACGGGGAGACCTTGTACGACCACGAGATTTTCTTCGACCACCATGGCTTGTACGAGCCGACCCTGGTGGTGCCGTTGATGTATTACTGGCCTGGGAAGGTGCCCCACGGTGTGCGCACAAAGGCGTACACCCTCCATGAGGACCTTCTGCCCACCGTCCTCGACGTGTGCGGGTTGAAGCGCTACGCCAAGGGCCTGCGGTTCGACGGCAAATCTAACAAGCGGTTCTTCAGCGACCCCGAAGGCTCGCACCGGTCCGAGTTCTATATCAGCGAATGCACCTGGATGCGCAAACACGGCTGGCGCAC
>CAZFOG010000017.1:2005-6283 GCA_964520685.1 uncultured Nitrospiraceae bacterium
GCCGGGCTTGGGCTGGCCAGTTGTGACGAGTGGACGTAGGCTTCGCGCAGCGCACTCAGCAATGCCATTTTGGGTGTTGAAGGCACGGCGGCCGTGTGTTTTCGTATCACTGCCGCCACCAGAGCCTGCTCGATGAGCAGCTCCGCTTTGCGCGCGTCGCGGGTAAAGTGCCACGCCACCCCGTAGAGCATCTCGAGGTGCGGCAGAAACTCCGCGTAATCCTCATTGTCCTGCGCAACTACCGCCACTTTTTCGGAAACCTGGCCATTGCCGAACATGGTAACTTCTCCTTACGTCCTGCGCCTGCCCGGCCTGCGAAGAAATCAGCCCGGCGTGGCGTTGTCCGCGTGAATCACGCGGAATTCCCGGCCTCCCGCTCCAGCGTTCTTGGAAAGAGGATGTTGTTTTCCTTATGGATGTGGAGATGCAGGTCCTGTTCAAACCGCTCGAGTTCCGTCATGAGCCCCATATAGGTGTTGCATGCCCACTTTGGAATGGCATAGTCGTCTGTCAATTCGCGCAGCCGCTCGAGGGCGTTTCCCGCCTGGTCATGTTCCATTTCCATGACCTCGATTGGACTTGACAGTGCGCCGCACGTGAATCCCTCGAGGGGCTGGCCCGCATCGAGGCGGCGAATCGCGGGAAAGAGGATCCGCTCCTCCTTCATCATGTGGCTCAAGAGCTCCTGCGCCAATTCCTCCATGACCTTCTCGACCTCGCGCAGACGCTCATCCTTGCCGGCATGGGCCCGGGCGACCTTGCCCGCCATGCTTTGCAGGGTCGGCAGTGTTTCGCGGAGGTAGGCGTGGTGGGTATGCTCGATGTGGTCGGCCAGCTCGGTCAGGCCCATAGCCGCCGGATTCCGTTGCGAGCCGTCGCTCCGGGCGCTTATACGGGCGACCTCATCGCTCACCGTTTCGGGATCCAGCCCGTTCTCACGGCAGGCTTCGGCGAGCGTCTTCTTGCCGCCGCAGCAGTAGTCGAGCCCCAGCGTCTCGAAAACGAGCGAACGGGCGGGATTCTCGGTTACCAATTGGCCCAGAGTGGCTGTGATGTCTATCGCTGTCGTCATTGCACAGTCTCCTTCATCGTTGCGGTAACGGCGCCTTCATCAGGCCCCGGTTTGTTCATCAAACGCCAAAGATACGCGCCCCATAGGGCCAGGCCCGCCACTTCGAGCACGCCACTTATCGCGATAAGCGAAAACGCCTCATTTCTGAAGTCCGTGGCGACTTGAAGGCCCACCCGGAGGGCACACCCACTATTGACAAGTGCAAACGGCAGCCAGAGTCCCGGCAGGGTGTCTGCAGGCAGGTCGTTGAGCTTCGGGATGAGCCACGACGAAACGCCGAGAATCATGAGGCTTGCAAAACCGACCGTAATTGCGTGACGAACGGCTCCGTAGTAGGCGTGTGAGAACCCGAGCTCGGCTGCCTGACTTGCGGGGGCGAAGATGCGCACTATGCCAAACTGATATACCGGCAAGAGCAGCAGCATCAGCAGGGATACCAGAAGCCATCCGTAATCCGTGCGGACGTAGTTCAGGCTGCGATGCCTGGCAGGCGATCTTCCAAACACGCGCCAGTCCCACACCAGCGCCGCTACCGCGCCGGTGATGGCGATGACACCTCCCAGCCACAAAGCCGCCCACGCCTGGCCCGCGAGGCGCATCAGCACCAGTCCCCCGCTCTCCGCCCCAAGGCCGGCAATCAACATTGCGAGACACGCGTGGGCCAGGCGACGCCTGCCTACCCGGAAACCGAAGGCCGATGGAAGGACCCACTGGCTCACCCCCAGTATCATGAGCAGTATGAATCCGTGGATCTGGAGGTCGCGAAGGGGCGCCTGCCAAGTGGCGACGAGCTCGAGGAGGCCGGCGCGCGAGGCGGCCAGGGCGGTGGCATTGAAGTAGAAGGTCCCTGCGACTGCCTGGATGAAAAAGAAAATGATGGCCGCCGTGATGTATTTGTCCGCAGCGGGCCATCCTCCCTCGGAACGCTGGACCGTAGCAACGATATTGAGCAGGAATAATCCAATGGCCACAATCTCTGCAATCGAACCGGCGAGACCGGCAATGCGCATTGCCGGGGTCCAGAAGAGCATCCCCTGTGCCAATGACCGGGTTATCAGGCCACCGGCCATGAACAGAAACGTGAGCGGCACGAGATCCGGATAGGCCAGTTCTGTTTCCTTGAAGCGGGGAACCATGCGGAGGGCAAAGCCCATGACAAACAGTCCAATCCACCCGAATACCTGGGCGTGACCATGCGCGTTGATCGTATGAATGCCGATGGCGGTGAACGAAGCGGATTCGCCGATACGCAGCAGCAGCACCACGCCCCAGGTGGCGCCCAGGGTGAGGACCGTAGCGATACCGGCCTTGAAAAACCGATGATGCAGCCGCTGAGCAGCTTCGCCCGTTGCCGCCTGGCCGAACGGCCCGGCCTCTTCCCTTAATAGTGCTAATCGCATGCCTATATCCTGTTACACCGCAAACAACATCCGCCGGTGCTGCCCTGTTTGTGTGCGTGTTATTTGTGTGCGTGCGCAGCCAGATCCGCGAGGGTGAATTCGTGCAACATGGCCATGTAGCCTTCTCGCACCTGACCCCACCGCTTGTGCAGCGGGCACGGATTATCGCCGGAACACCGTTGCCGTCCCAAAAAGCACCCTGAAAACCGGCTCACGTCGTCGATAGGCTCGACGACATCATAAATGCTGATTTCGCGCGGGTCGCGCGCCAGTTTGAACCCTCCGCCCAACCCCTTCTGGGATATCAAAATCCCTTGCCGCGCAAGGGTTTGCAGCAGCTTTCCCAGGTAGTTTGCCGGGGCGTTGATGGCTCGAGCGATCTCGCTCGCGCCATGAAAACGCTGGTCAGGGTCCTCGGCAAGCAGGACGGCCGCCTTTAACGTGTGCAGCGCGGTTTTGCTTATCATGTTTACTCCCTTATCACATGTGATTATACGATTTTGCCCCCGCCCTGTCAAGACCCTTTTCGGACCCCTTTTCGGACACTCTTCTACTTGAGGCAACGGAGACCCTCTATGACGGGAGCTTCTGCCTGTTCGAGCTCTTCGTTTGTGGGACCGGCGCCCTCGCCGGTCATTCGAGATGGGAAACAGGCAAAGATTGAATATGACGATGCGGGTTCGCCTGGTCCCATACCGGAAGCACCCTCGAAGGCAATACCGCACTGATAAACCGGCCTTCTGGATTAAGACGCGGGGCGGAAGAAAACCCGATACCCCCGGAACTGCCGATGCACGCAAGGTTCCAGTGCGAATGCCTTGATACCCCTGGAGGTCCTGCGGCGCGAGTGGAATTGGGTACCGGATATAGAGTCTCCAAAGACATTATGTACCAGGTGGACATCAAGTTCTCGGGGGCCTGTTTCAGGGCACGAACAATAGATTCCTTCCGCCGGTTCAGGAGTCCGTGTCTTCCTTGCGTGCGCCGGATACAAGTTGGCGGGCGCGGTCGATCGTGTTTACGAGGAGGCGCTTCGCCCAGATGAATTCGGTGGCAAGGATACCCAGTCCGAGGGGGATGACGATGGTGGCAGGCCCGGGCAAGAAGATCATTACCAGCCCGATCAGGACAACTGTTCCGCCGATGGTCAGGATAAGAAGCCGTTTAAGTTGGCGGAGCGTTCGTTTGGCCGTCACTTCGAAGTCGGTTGCCACCGGTCCCAGTATACGTTCGAGCTGCTTTTCGGTTATGAATATGGACAGGAGCAGGACCACGATCGTGAGAGGGATAAAAATGAAAGCCACCGCGTGACTTACCGGCCGTTCGATAGGGCTGTTGACGGCATCGAGGAGCAACATGGCCGTGTATAGGACGTAATAGAACACCAGAAAGAATCCCTCGAGCCGAGACACAACGGCGCCGGAAATGAAAATGGGCAAGCAGGCAACTGCCACGGCCACCATGACGAGGATATCGTATTCGAGGGCGCTCTGCGTTACCTCGATGCCGCCAGGGCCGAGCAACGCCGAAAGACCCAGTACACCCAGCAAATTGAAGATATTGCTTCCCACAATGTTGCCCACGGCGATATCGCGCTCTCCCCGTATGCATGCCCAGATCGAGGTGGCCAGCTCGGGGAGGGACGTACCGGCGGCAACGATGGTCAGGCCGATGATGAGTTGGGTCACGCCGAGCATTTCGGCGATTTCGATGGCGCCTTTCACGAACCAATGCGCGCCGGCGACAAGTGCGGCGAGTCCCCCGAGGACAAGGCACACCTGAAGCACGAAGCTCTTGAATCTGAAC
>CAZFOG010000017.1:6293-27772 GCA_964520685.1 uncultured Nitrospiraceae bacterium
CAGGGATTCCGGGCGCGAGACGAGCTGGCCGGAATCCAGGTGTTTCCGGGCGTAATGGCGCGACAGAATTCCCTGCAACGCCGTATAGCCTGCCAAGGCGGCCAGGAGCAGAAGTCCTTCCGCCGGTCCGACGACTCCGTTGCTGCTGAGCGCCCAGACCAGCAGTGATACGCCAATCATGATGGGCACATCGAGCCGCACCAGTTGGGCCGATACGGTCAGGGGCCGCAAGAGCGCGGCAATGCCCAGAATGAGAAGCACATTGAAGATATTGCTTCCGACCACGTTTCCGATGGCCAGTCCCGCGTCGCCCGTGAGACTGGCGCGACCGCTCACCGCCAGCTCGGGCGCGCTTGTGCCGTAGGCGACGATGGTCAAGCCGATGATAAGCGGGCTGATGCGGGCCATGGCCGCGATGCGTGACGCACCGCGCACCAGCAATTCCGCCCCGCCCACGAGGAGCGCCAGGCCCAGAACAAGAAACACGATGTACATAGGTTCTCCTTCGCAATCGTGGCCAGATATCGTATCATAGGTCTACCAACGGAAGGGATGCGCCGCCGCCGAATTGGACAGCGGCCGGATAGAGGCAGGTTTCAATCGTGGAGGGTTGCCGCCGGCAATCTCGAGCACAGTGTATTGGGTTGTATTGGGCATAGCCGGGGCGGGAATCATCGCATTCTACGTGCTGTCATTTCGTGCGCCGCACGCTTCTGCGCCCGCGAGGGGGAAACGATCACCCTGGCCGCGGCGGATTGTTCTTGCCATCGTTTCTGCGGGGCTGCTGCTCTTCTATGCGTGGTTGATTCGCCGCCTTTCTACTTGAGACGCCCCGGCGACGAACCGGGGACTCTACATGCCCAGAGCGGCGTTGATGACGAGCTGAACGTCGACAGCATTGACAAGGCCACCGGGGTCGCTATCAACGTTTGGTTCGTATTCGGGGTTGATCGGAATGCCCAGGGCTGCGTTGATCACCAGTTGCACATCCACGGCATCGAGGAACCCGTCTTTATTCACGTCCGCTGGGCCGGCAGGTTCGATGGGGCCCAGCCAGGCCTTTGCCAGCGTATACGTGACGTCAAAGCGTCCGAATTCATCCCAACCGCCCAATTCACGGGGCATCGTGCAGGAGGCGGTACCCCGCCAGAGCTGTCCGATGATCTGTTGCGTATCGGCCAACATAAGCGGACTGCCAGACGAGCCTCGCTCGGTCGTGCCTTCGTTCCAGCCAACCCGGTGGACGGTGCTGTAGGCGGCTCCCTCGATAGTGTCGCCGAAGCTGATGCGCTTATAGTCGCCCCTCGGGTGATGAATGCACGTAATGCTCGTGCCGAGCGGGGGCGGACCTGTGGTCCAGCCGAGGTAGGTGATCTCGGCAGGCGGCTGATTGCGAAGGCGCAACAACGCGAAATCTGAACCGCCTGGAAACAAGGTAGGCGCCTCGGCGGATACCATCAGATCCGCGCCGCCCCCGGTGCGCGGGACCGCATAGACAGGCGGGAGAACACCGCCGCAGGTCTCCCGTTGCCACAGCCAGTAGACTTCTATCGAGTTGGCTTCCAGGGCCGTTCCAACGCAATGTTCCGCGGTAAGAAAATACGGAATGTTGGTTTCTGCGACCGAATCGGCGATGAGCGAGCCCGTGCACCACAAGACTCCAGTAGACCCGATGGTGCCAATCCCTCCCACGCCCCACGACGTCTCCTGCCAGTCGTCGTAGCAGGCGACATCGAGATTGCAGGCCCCAGCGTCGTTAAGAGCTTTGGTCCATTGGAGTTTGGCGAAGTCAACGTAAATGTGGGCCACCTGGTCAATGGAAATGCGAACGGGTTGGATAGACACGCCATGCGGGACGATACATTCGACCGCGATGGTGTCGGAGAAGCACGATGCCGCCCACAGGTCGCCATCTCCCGGATGGATTGCGGTATAAGGGCCGTAAGCTTCTTCGGGATATGATGCGTTGTACACGATGACTTCGGCTCCGCGGGGAAGGTCGAGGGTGGTGAAATGGACCCGCTGCGCCACCGCTTCGGGTGAGTAGATGCGAACGGACCAGAGGCGGGTACCGTCCGGGAGGGTTTGCCATTCACCTTCGGACGCATATTCGCCGTTGACGAAGAGGTTGCGGGGGAATTCCTGGAACACGCCGATACGCTTGGCGCTCTTTACGGCTTGCTCCTCCCGCTCCAGGTCTTCCGCCAGCACCTTACCCAAATCGACAGGCTCGAGCAGGACCCATTTACCCGGTCTTGCCCCTTTGAGAGGACCGAGCGCTCGCGGTTTGGGCTGGGTGTGCTTGGATACCCGTTCAGAAATCTCGGGCAACTGTTCCGCGGGCGGCAGGTCCCATGATTTGTTCTTGATGCCGGCTTGCTCGGCTTCGGAGCTCGAGAGCAGGCGTCCCGACGCATCGCTGTAGAGATCGAAGGGTTCACCGCCGCCAACCGGCGCCAAGCGGTAGCCCGTAATGGTGCCTGTGGCGAGGGTGCGCCCGCGCTCACGCCACGAAAGCAGAAGGTCGTAGCTGTCCGCCGGGTATCCCTGCGCCTCGAGGAAGGCCGATGCTTCAGGAAACCGGTCCTCATTGCAGTTCTGGCATCCGTCATCTGCGAGGACCTGACCGGCAGCGCAGAGCAGTACAATCCCTGCAAATATCAGGAAAACAAGCGGTTGCGGCGCACGGAACTTCCGGGCTTTTCGTCCATTTATCACGTCGGTACGGGCCCTTTCATGCGTGTAACTCGGGGCGATTCCCACAACTAACCTTACCATGAAAACACGGATTTGTGTCGGATGCCTGATTGTATCAAGACGACCAAAGCCGCCGACGGATTCACTTGCATTGACCATGGCCCTGCGTGGTGTCTTCCTGGCCCCCGTGTGCGTGTGCAGACTATCGTCCTACGGCCCCGCGCGGCCGATCTTAACTGAACGGCCTGCAATAACTTAAGGTTGTTTGCGCAGGCATCGCTTCGCGGTTGCATCCGGCAAATGCGTATGCTAAGCTTCCTCACGTGTACACCTGAAGCCGACGGGGCCAAGTTCTGTGGCAGTTCCCGAGTTGTCAGGACAGCGAAAGGCCTTGTTGCGCCTCTGGAATCCGGGGATTCCGAGATAGCAAGGGAGTTTTGCATCATGCAAGTTGCTGATATGTTTAGTCTTAACGGGAAAGTGGCCGTGGTGGCCGGTGGTGGCGGCGTTCTGGGAAGCGCCATTGCCGAAGGTCTGGCCAGTGCCGGCGCGAAGGTGGTTATCGGCGATCTTCTACCCGATATGGCCGAAAAGGGCGCCAAGAGCATCTCGGACGCCGGTGGGACCGCCATGGGAGTCAAGATGGATGCATTCGACCGGGCGACCATCGAAGCATGCCGCGATGCCGCCTATGATTCCTACGGTTCCGTGGACATTCTTATCAATGCCGTCGGGGGCAATATGAAAGGCGCGACTACTTCTCCCGAACAGACGTTCTTTCAATTGCCGGCCGATGCCCTCTCGAAGGTGTTCAATCTCAACATTCTCGCGGGCACCATCGTGCCGTGCCAGGTGTTCGGAGAGCGGATGAAAGATAACCCGGAGGGCGGAAGTATCGTCAACATTTCGTCCATGAGCGCCTTCGCGCCGCTCACTCGTGTGCCCGGATACAGCGCGGCGAAAGCCGCCGTGAGCAATTTCACCCAGTGGCTGGCGGTGCATTTCGCGCAAGAGTACACCAAGAAACTGCGGGTCAATGCCATTGCGCCGGGGTTCTTCCTGACCGAACAGAACCGTTTCCTCTTGACCGACGAGAAGACCGGCGAATTGACGGCCCGCGGGAAGACCATCATCGACCACACGCCCATGGGCGAATTCGGCAAGCCTGAGGACCTCGTTGGAGTCTCGGTATGGCTGGCATCAGATGCCTCGCGGTTCGTGACGGGCATTGTGGTCCCTATCGACGGCGGTTTTTCCGCTTTCTCGGGAGTGTGAGCGGAATTCGGAGCAACGCAGACGTGCAGATAAGAGGAGTTTGGATGATATGAGCGACCCGGTAGCGATCCTGAAAGCGCATAAACCCACACACGAGTTTCTTATCTCCATCGACAGCGATGGCTGCGCGTTCGACACGATGGAGATCAAGCACAAGGAGTGCTTCATACCCAATATTATTAAGTACTGGGACCTCCAGCCTGTGTCGAAATACGCGCGCGCGGCGGCCGAGTTCGTCAACCTGTACTCGAAATGGCGCGGCGTCAACCGGTTCCCCGCTCTCCTGATGGTTTTTGATCTCCTCGACGAGTGGGACAAGGTGCAGGAACGCGGGTTCACGTCGCCCGATGTGGCATCGTTGCGCAAGTGGGTCGCCACCGAATCGAAACTCGGCAATCCCGTACTCGAGACCTACTGCAAAGCCCATCCGGATGACGCCGTAATGGTCAAGGCGCTCGAATGGAGCAAGGCGGTCAACGCAACCGTTGCCGATATCGTGAAAGGCGGGCTGCCGCCGTTCCCGTACGTGCGGGAGTGTCTCGAAAAGGCCCAGACCAAAGCCGACATGCTGGTTTGCTCGCAGACCCCCACCGAGGCGTTGACCCGCGAATGGGAAGAACAGGGCATCGACAAATACGTTTTCGCGATTGCCGGCCAGGAAATGGGCAAGAAGTCCGAGCACATCGCGTTTGCGTCCGAAGGCCGCTATGATTCGGCCAAAATGCTCATGATCGGCGATGCCCCGGGTGACATGAAAGCCGCCCGAGCCAACAACGCCCTCTTTTTCCCCATCAATCCGGGCGACGAAGACAAGTCGTGGAAACGGCTGTACGAAGAAGGGCTCGACAGGTTCTTTGCGGGCGAGTTCGCCGGCGATTACGAAGCGGCGTTGATCGAGGAATTCGACTCATACCTGCCCGAGCTTCCGCCCTGGAAGAAATAGGATCGGGCTTTTTCTCCGGTTGTTTCTTGCAGCGCGGGTGTCTCGCCTGCATTCATGAGTGTGCAAAGACGGCACCATTTCGTGCATGATGTGGCCTGTCTTGCGAAGCATACAATCATGCACGGAACAACATCCCATGAAGATCATTGTCGATGAGAACATGCCCTACGGGAGGGAAGCGTTTTCGACCCTGGGCGATGTGACCACCATGGCCGGGCGGGCGATAGACGCGGCAGCCGTCGCGGATGCGGAACTCCTCGCTATACGGTCCATCACGAAGGTGAATGCGGCCCTGCTGGAAGGTTCGAGGGTCCGTTTTGTGGGAACGGCCACCATCGGTGAGGATCATGTCGACAAGGCGTATCTCAAAGGGAAAGGCATCGGGTTTTCGAGCGCGCCAGGGTGCAACGCCAACAGCGTGGGCCAGTACATCACGGGGGCGCTGCTGGAACTGGCCGCAGCATACGGTTTTCGGCTGCGCAGTACGACACTCGGCATTGTGGGCGTCGGCAACGTCGGGTCGCGGGTGTTGAAGAAAGCGTCGGCGATGGGCATGGAATGCGTGCTCAACGACCCGCCCCTGCAACGCGAAACCGGCGACGCGAAGTACCGGCCCATTGACGAGATCTTCGATTGCGACATCGTCACCGTGCATGTGCCGCTCACGAAGCAGGGCCCGGACGCGACGCATCACCTGGTCGACGAAACCTTTCTGCGCCGCATGAAACCGGGCAGCATCCTCATCAACAGCGCGCGCGGCGCCGTGGCCGACGGTAATGCCCTCAAACAGGCGCTTCTGGACGGTCATTTGAAGGCCTGCGTCCTGGATGTGTGGGAAGGCGAACCGGTCGTGGACCTGGCGCTGCTCGAGAGGGTGTTCATCGGTACGCCCCACATCGCGGGGTACTCGTTTGACGGGAAAGTCAATGGAACGCGGCAGATCTACGAAGCCGCCTGCGCGTTTCTGGGAATGGAACCCGCCTGGGACCCCTCTCCCCTGCTCCCGGCGCCGGAATGTCCCGAGGTGCGTGTAGACGGGAAGGCCGAAGACGCGGAAGCCGCCCTGCGCGGGGCGGTGCGAAACGTGTATGATATACGGAGCGATGACAAGGCCATGCGCGGTTTGTTCGATGCAGTCGAGGCGGACCGCGGCGCCTTTTTCGACAAGCTGCGCAAGAATTACCCGAGACGGCGCGAGTTCTTTAACACGCGGGCCGTCATCAATCCGGGAAACCCTGAACTGGAGGCGATGTTCTCCGGCGTGGGGTTTCGATGTGAGGAATGAATGGTCCCATGGAGTTGATCAAAGAACACGAATCGATCACCAGCGACGAAATTCGGGCATTTGTGGCCCAGGCCATGACCTCGTTGGAACTGGACGGGAAACGGGTGCTGTTCATCATTCCCGACCATACGCGCAGCATGCCCATGCCAGCCATGTTCCGGGCATTGCACGCAGAGCTGAGCGCGCGCGTGAAGAAAATGGACTTCCTTGTCGCCCTGGGCACGCATCCGCCCATGACGGAGGCGATGCTTAATGCTCTGGTTGGCATCACCCCCGACGAGCGGGCGGAGGAGTTCAAGGACGTCGGCATCGTCAACCACGCATGGGATAACCCGGAACAGCTCGCGTGCATTGGCACAATTTCAGAGGACGACATCTTCGAGATTTCGGGCGGGCTGATGCGGCAATCCGTCGATGTCACGCTGAACAAGATGATCCTGGACTACGATCTGCTCTGCGTGGTGGGGCCCGTGTTTCCCCACGAGGTGGTGGGGTTCAGCGGCGGCAACAAGTATTTCTTCCCCGGCATCGCCGGATCCGACATCATCAACTTGTTTCATTGGCTTGGGGCTCTGATCAGCAATCCAGTCATCAACGGGACGATGCACACGCCGGTGCGCGAGGTGGTCAACCGTGCCGCGGCATTCATCCGGGTCGAAAAACGGTGCATTGCCCTCAACGTCATGGGCAAAGACTGCCATGGACTCTTCTTCGGCACGCCGGAGGAGGCGTGGGAGGCCGCCGCCACCATGGCCTTGCGCACCCATATCGTGTACAAGGAGAAGCCGTTTAAGAGCGTGCTCGCCATGGCGCCTGCCATGTACGACGAGATTTGGGTGGCCGGGAAATGCATGTACAAGCTCGAACCCGTCGTGGCCGACGGCGGCGAATTGATCATCTACGGCAAGCACATCAAGGAAGTGAGTGTCACCCACGGGAAATACATCAAGCGGATTGGCTATCACACCCGCGATTATTTCCTGTCGCAGATGGAAAAATATACCGATATCCCGGGCGGCATTTTGGCCCATTCCACGCACGTTCGAGGTATCGGGGAGATGGTCAATGGCGTCGAGCGACCACGCATGCAGGTGACACTGGCGACAAGCATTCCGAAAGAGGAGTGCGAGGCCATCAATCTCGGCTACCGCGACCCCGGCAGCATCAATCCCGACGACTGGAAAGACCGCGAGAACGAAGGCTTGTTACTCGTTCCCCATGCCGGCGAAGTGCTCTACCGCCTGCGCGAAGGGAATCCCTGCCCCAAACCGTTCAAGCTGTAACCGGAGCGCTGGCCTTAGGGGGGCGTTTGCAGCGCGCCGTGGCCGTGGCTATTCCGGCGCGGCCGAGGCTTCCACCACGGGCTTCGAGAAAACCGGCCTGCCGGGTGGCGGCAATCCCAACATCTTCTTGTGCTTGCGGAGCATCTGGAACAGGCAGAAGACGATGAAGGCGGTCATGGCTGTAAGATCCCCGAGCACATCCGGCCAGGGCAACAAGTGGTTTAACACGGCGGCGCCGGGCAACACCAGGGCGTGCGAGGTATAGATGGGCAGGGACGCCTGGCCGAATAACTGCATCGGATAGAGCAGGCGGCTCCGTTTGGGGAAGTAGTGGCTGGCGAGTCCCAGAAGCCCGAGCACAGCCAGGGTCTGTCCGGAGAAGAAGAGAAAATACCAGAATCGGGGAGGCGCCTTGACGAAGCCATGCACGATGGGGCCGATACTGAATTCCCCCCAGAGGCGGCCCAGCAGCCAGCCGAGACCGGTCATGGCAATGCCCATGCCCAAGAAGATGGCCAGCACGGGGGCCACGGTCGTTTTCCTCGACACCTTGCGGAGCACTATCCCGAGGGGTATGGCAAGCAATGCGGTGCCCGAAAGCGGCAAATACGCGTAGGAGCCCGACACAAGAAAGCACCGGAAGACCTCGGTATATGTGAGGGCATCGCCATTTGCCGAGCCTCGCCACAGGTAGAATGCCAGAAGCCCTCCCGCGAACCAGTGCAACATGCCCAGAAGCGCCGCCATAGCGATGGGGCGTGCGCGAATGGCTCGAAGCCACAACGGAACGCACAAAACGGCAAACAGATAGTACGTGAGGATCGAGTAGGTGGTGAGCAGCCACACCCGGGGGTCGGTCTGGCGGTCCACAGCGAGCCAGTACAGGCTTTCTGTGCGGATGATGACGACGCACAGAGCCAGTAGTACTGCACGGCGTTTCAGGCTGTGCCAGATGGCCGCCTCTCCTCCCGCGCAGAATTTCTCGAAATAAACGAAGCCGACCGTTACCCCGAACACGAAGATAAAGGCGGGGGTGGCAAACCGGCACATGAAGAGCACAGGCGCCTCCAGACCTTGCAGGGCGGGAACGCGGGCAAACAGGGCGGGCGCGAAATGCGCGCCGATCATGGCGACAATGGCCAGCGCTCGCGTCTCGTCGAGGCAGGTCAATCGGCTCCGGGTGGTGGAGGTCTGTGGCGCCGTTGCCTTTAACGGCGCTCTTTCTCCGGCTCCATCGGTCATGGGAACCTCAGAGCCCGGCGGATTCATGCGAATCCGGCGCTGGTTTGGCCTGAGTTCCTGTGCGCATGCAGAGGTAGATCCCCGCACACCACAGTGCGCAGGTAAGCAATAGCGGGTAGTAGTGCGGCAGGATTTTCTGCAGCATGTTGAACCCCGGGGGCTGGTAGGGTGACGTCGAAACGGCCATGAAACCCAGCAGGACGAGCAATGCGTTTACACGGCGCGTTCTGAGCGCGATATAGTAGGCACCCGGAATTGCGAGGATATACGAATACATCATGAGTCTCGGCACCAGCATCATGTAAGCAAGGCAAAAGACCATTATCGCCATCGTGTATTTATCCTCGCGCGTGGCAGGACGGAACCGCCGAATGGCGGCCCATGTCAGGATAACCGTGATGGCTGACAGAGTCAGGAACATTACCGCTGCCACCGGTTTCGCGGCGGGCGCTCTCCCCACTTTCTCGCATACCGATTCGGAAATCTCGGCAAGGAGGGGCCACGATGCAGGGGGGTGATCGTAATACACGGCGCTTCCTGTCTGCAGACCGGGCGTTGTGCCCCGGATATTCTGGACGAAGCTGATCATCATTTCGGCATGCAGCACTGACGACAAACCCAACAGTCCCACAAAAACGCCCGTTCCCAGGAGCCCTGCATACCAGCGGGCCCGCCCCTGGCGAAACACGAGCAATCCAAGGAACAATACAAGAGTGAGTTTGAAGCTTGCCGCCAGCGCCACCAGCACGGCAAAGGTTTTCAGGCGCCCCCGAAGAAAGGCAAGAAGTCCGGACCAAAGCAGAATCTGCTCGAAAACCGAGATATTTCCCGCGGAGAAATCCCAGTAGATCGCGAAATTGAAGCCCATGAGGCATACCAGCAGAAACAGCCCATCCGGAGACCGTTTCAGGAACCATTTGTGCCAAATCCATATCAGCGCAATAAGACACGCGGTTTTCACCCCGAGATAGACCAGGTACGCCGCATAAAATGGCAGCATAGCCAGGGGCAGGAAAAGATATAGTGTCAGCGGCGGATAGACGTAGGGCAGTCCTTGTATTCGCGGCTCGAGTGCTCTGAGCACGTCGATATCGTACGGGTCGAGCCCTTGGGCAAAAGCCTGGCCAGCCGCGTAATACGTACAGAACAGCAACTGGAAGTGTTGGGGCTCAAGGGCGATCTTGACGACGACGGTTAGTGCGTATATGACCACCAAACCAGCCAGAATCGCGGAAACAGTCTGGCCCCTCGTGCGGCCCTGCGCAGGATTGCCGGTAGCGTCCATCTTTCTCTCCGCCCCTGTAGCCCCTCCCTATTCTCCTCCACAGTACTCCAAACCGCAGTTCTGTGCAATGCCGCAAAGTGGTGCAATCAGGGTGGGCAGGTATTCCCTCGGGCGACATGATTTCCAGCACAAAACTGTGGTATCGTTTGCCCTATCACGTCGCTTCAATCAAAAAACAGGATAGAATTGTGCGTTCCTGGACGCGGTTTTCAAGGGAGTCAACCATGGCGAAGAATGTCATTGTCGCGCAATCGGGAGGTCCGAGTCCGGTTATCAACAGCTCTCTCCGGGGGGTCATCGAGACCTGCAAGATGTTCCCCAAGACTTTCGGGACCATCTACGGCGGCTGGCACGGCATCGAGGGGGTGTTGAAAGAGGAACTCCTGGATTTGTCCGCCCAGGATGAACAGGAAATTGCGCTTCTCCGGTACACGCCGGCCGCGGGGAGCATCGGAACCTGCCGCTACAAACTCAAGGCGAACCAAAACGAGGATTTCGAGCGGGTTATCGAGGTCATGAAGGCCCACGACGTCGGGTATTTTTTCTACAACGGCGGCAACGACTCGATGGACACCGCCCATAAGGTGGCCCAAATGGCCCATGAGCGCGGGCTCGACCTGATAGCCGTCGGTGTGCCCAAAACCATCGATAACGACGTGGGCGATTCGGAATTCAAGCTGATCGACCACACGCCCGGATATGGCAGTGTCGCCCGGTATTGGATGAGCATCGTCCAGAACGCCAACGAGGAAAACGGCGGCTCGTGCCCGGCCGACCCGGTGCTTGTGCTTCAAGCCATGGGCCGGAAAATCGGGTTCATTCCGGCCGCCGCGCGCCTGGCCGACCCCAAACGCGAGATGCCCCTCCAAATCTACATGGCCGAGTCGAAAGTGACCGTTGAGGAGCTGTGCGATAACGTCAATGATCAACTCAAGAAGGACGGCCGTTGCGTCATCGTGGTCAGTGAAGGGTTCGAGGTCGGTGAACTGGGCGAAACGAAGGATAGCTTCGGCCACACCCAGTTCAGCGCGTCCAAGACGACCGTCGCGCAGCAGTTGGTGACGGTTCTAAACGAACATGGCCTGCCGGTGCCGGGCAAGGCCCGCGGACAGGTCATGGGCACGGACCAGCGCATGACGGCCGTCTACGCATCGATTCCCGATCTCGATGAAGCCTACAAGGTTGGCCAGAAGGCCGCGTTGATCGCCGAGTCGGGCGAGAATGGGTGGATGTCGACCATTCTGCGCGAGCCGGGTCCCATCTACAACGTGCGCTACGACAAGGTGCCCCTCGAGAAGGTGGCCAATTCGGAGCGCGAATTCCCGAAAGCGTGGCTGGCCCCGAACAAGTACGATGTCACCGACGAATTTGTGGCCTACGCCCAGCCGCTGGTCGGCGAGGATTGGGCCAGCGTGCCCGTCGTCAACGGCCGCCAGCGTTTCGCCCGCTTCAAGCCCATTTTCGCAGACAAAAGACTGCCCGAATACACCCTGCAGGCGCTACGGAAATAGAAGAGAATCCGGATTTTCCGCCACAGAGGGCACAGAGAACACAGAGTGGAGGACGAGAAGGCAGCCTCTTCGGGCATTGTGCAGCTTTGAAATACAGAAGAAGGCCGGCGCGAAGATGATCAATTTCGACCGGTGTCTACGCTACGACCTGCAGATTCTCATGCCGTCCTGTGTTGTTGATTACTTCGAATTCCGTTGGTGTGTGGCCAATGCTCGGCGAGGTTCGCTCATGAGCGGTCATCTCAGCTCTTACATTTCTCTGTGTCCTCTGTGGCAAGCAGTCTTAAACTCCTACATTGAAAACCGCTGGATTCCGTCAACCAGGCGCGTTTCGCCGAAATTGAGTAGCAAGCCACGTCGCAGTCCCGACGCCCGCAGGTACGACAGGATTTGTGCCTGCACGACAGGCGCAACCTGCGCGCACGATTTGAGTTCGATGACAACGCTGTTCTCGACGACCAAATCCAGGCGCTGGCCGTGGATTGCGATGCCCTTGTAGATAACGTCCACTTGCTTCTGCCGCTCATAGGCGATATCGCGAAGCCCCATTTCGTGTGACAACGCCTCCTCGTAGATGCTCTCGAGAAGACCAGGACCGAGAACACGATGCACTTCGATTGCTGCCCCGATGATGCGTTCCGTCAATTCGTCTGCCATGATGAAAACTCCTTTCCTTGGGTTGTGATGAGAGTCAGCCACAGAGGACACAGAGAACATATAGACGATATTAATATAAAACCGTGTTTGCAGTATACAGAACAAAGTTTATGGACTCAGTGGCTAGGGGAGTAGGCTTTGAGGTGTTGTGGAAAGGTCTTGAGGCTGGTATGTTAGCAGCGGAGATGTGGTGGTTGGGGCGCGAGATGTCAGGGGCCGGATGATGTGCAAGCAACGTCTTCGAAGCAGATTTATTCGCGCTATCGTTCTCGGACTCGTTCCCTTTTGCATGGTCGGCTGTTTCTACATTATGGAACTCAGAGCGTTTCGTTTTGAACCGTTGTCGACATCGTTGGAAGGGGAAGAAACCAAGGTCAAGCGGGACTGGAAGGGATGGAGCGAAGGCTCGCCTCACCGGGAACTCGTAATGCTGCGCGACGGGATTGACGTGCGGGTATCGGCCTTTGAAGTGGGCAGCCCTGGTACGTGTCATTCCGCGAATGTATTTGTGGAAGTCCGCAATGAAACGGGAGAGCCCCTGCGGATCGTACAGGAAACAGTCGAGTTCCGACCTCACTACAAGCGTGAAGATGCGGACGCGCCAGCGGTGCTGCATCCCAGAGTGCCGGATGAAGATGAACCGGAGAATCCCGAATTCATCGAAACGGAGGGGCGGTTCACGTTTCGATTTGGTGAAACGTTTGCCCTCCCGAAGTTCAAGAAGGCCGAGGTCGATTTCACCTTGGTCCGCGGAAATGGCGGGCCGGAATACCGGTACCGGTTTCATCTGAAGAAGGACTGAGGAAGCCGGCATAAACGCCGCTGTAGAATAAACTCAGTCGTGGCCCGGGTTAACACCAGACCTGCGTCCATGATGTCTTGAATCTACCTCTGTGCCCTCTGTGGCGGATGCTCCGGATCCTATTTTGCCTGGGCGTACCTATCCACGGCCGCGTCGGTGCGTTTGCGGAATTCGGCCAGCGTGGCGGCGTGGGCCTCATCCCGGGCGTAGTTGTGGAGCTGGTAGGGGTCCTTCGCGAGGTCGTGGAGAAACTCGTAGGGCGGGTCTTGGCCGTCGTAGCGCGCGTAGACGTATCGCTCGTCGCGAATGCCTTCCCAGGTAGGAATCTTCTCGTGGTCCATGCGGTGTTCGCAGTAGAACGCCGTGCGCCAGTCTTCGGGCGTATCGCCATTGACCCAGGGCATGAGACTCCGACCCTGGTAGCGGTCCGGCACATTCACACCCGCGATATCGAGCACAGTGGCGGGTATGTCGATGTTGAGGGCCATGGGCTCTAGGAGGCGTCCCCGCAGATTCTCCGGCATGCGCGGGTCGAAGATGATGAGGGGCACGCGGAGGGATTCCTCGAAGTGCGACCACTTGCCGGCGAAACCCCGCTCGGCCATGTAGTAGCCGTTGTCGGCTGCGTAGATGAGCACGGTGTTGCCGGCGAGCCCCTGTTTCTCGAGTTTGGCCGCGATTTGCGCGATCATGTAGTCCACCCCCGCGAGCAGACGGTAGTAGGCGCGCATGTTTTTCTGGTACTTCCCGGGCGTGTCCCAGCGCCAGAAGAAACGCTCGCGGTTCATGGACTCGCGCAGGAATTCGGGGTGGCTATCGAATATCTCGGGGGCATCCAGCAGCGGCGGCGGGAATATAGTATCCTCGAACATCCCCTTGACCGCCTCGATGCAGGGATAGTGGTTCTCCTTGTCGCTGTCCTCGGCGTGGGTGGAACTGAAACTCACGGAGAGGCAGAACGGCTGGTCCGCCGAGCACCCGTCGAGGAATTCGAGCGCGTGTTCCATGTTGATTTCGTCGATATGGCGAATCGAGCCATCGGGCTGCTTACGCAGATAGGGCCGGTCGCGCTCGCTGAAGAAATCAAACATGGTCTCATCGGGCCTGGCGCTGGTTTTGACGCCGAATTTGCCGACGAACCCGGTGCGGTAGCCCGCGGCTTTCAGCACCGCCGGATAGCTCGTCTCGATGTGAGCCTCGCTGATGGGAGGCTTACCGAAGGTGTAGCCGTGGGTGCGCTCGGTCAGACCCGTGAACACCGATGCCCGGCTGGCCGCGCAGATCGAGGTGGTCACGAAAGCGTTCTGGAAGCGCACGCCCTGCCGCGCCAGACGGTCGATGGTGGGTGTCCGGGCCATGCGGTCACCGGCACACCCCAGCGTGTCGTTGCGCTGGTCGTCGATGAAGAAAAAAAGAATATTGGGCCGGTTCGCGGTGGCCTCTCCCCCACGCGCCCGGCCGCCCGCCGCCACCGCGGCGCTGCCGGCCGCGCACAGGTGCAAGAACGTGCGCCGTGTCATGACACATCCCCCATTTGCCGACGTTGCTGTTGAGCAAAGCGCCCCGGGAAACGCGGTCTCCCGGGGCGGCTGAGATTTCCGGTACTACTTCGCCAGTTCGGCGGCGACTTTATCGAAATAGGCAACGCACTGGGCGATCTCGGGAACCGAGTTGTCCCAGTTATGTTCGTATTCGATCGAGAATACGACGTTCTTGAGACCTTGCCGCTGGATTTCCTTCAGCATGGCCTCGACGTCGCAAACGCCGGTGCCCCACGGCACGTCATGGGCTTCGCGTTTGCCGAATTCGTTGAGGTCCTTGAAGTGGAAGGTGATGATGCGGCCTTCGAGCTTCTTGAGGGCTTCGAGGGAGTTTACGCCCGAGCGGGGCCAATGGCCGGTGTCGGCACAGGCGCCGATCCGTTTGCTGCGGCCTTCGACCACCTCGAGCACCGAATCGGGGCTCCAGTACCGCGAGGGCTCCGGGTGGTTGTGGAGCGCGACGTTGATGCCGTACTCGTCGGCCAGCTTTTCGATGGTGTCAAAGGCTTCCGGGGCCGGTTCGCTGCAGATGGTCTGAATGCCCATGGCCTTGGCGAAGTCGAAGACCTTGCGGGACTCCGCCTCGTCGGCGGAAAGGCCGACCACGCCGTAATTCATCAGTTTGACGTCGCAGGCCTTGAGCTTGGCGAGGGCTTCCTGGCGCAGCTCTTCCGACATGTTGTGGTCGAAGGTGGCATCGGGTTTCTCGGGACTGAACTTCTGGCCGGGGTATGCCTCGATGTAGCGCAGCCCGAGGCTGTGGTTCTTATCAACCGCCTCGAAGAACGTGAACCGGTTGAAGCTATACGCCTGGCACCCGAGGAACCACCCCAGCTTCTCGGCGTTCGGAGCGCCTTTGGCCGCTGCCGGGGGAGCCTCCTGCGCCGTGGCGCAGGACGTTGCCAGCATGGCCGCACACGCGAGACCCATCAGCATCGCAGACATCGTTTTCATGGTTGCCTATTCTCCTGTGTTCAAGGGCGGATCGCCCGTTAACCGTGAGTACCCGAGACAGAGAATGTGATTGTAGCACACAGGCGCCCCAGGAAAAACCGGCCCCGCATGTATGGACGGTATGGACCGCGTGGACGGAAAACCGGGCCCCCGCGGCCCGCCTGTACTGGGCCTCCTGTTTTGCCCGTTTGCCTCTTGCCCCGCGTTACCGGTTTGCGTATGATCGCGGCCTTGCTCGGGCAAATGTCCGGGCATGTCCCGATTCGTAGTGTAACCGGCCTTTTTGAGAAGGAAACCTATCCATGGCAGACAAGAAACTGAAAGTCGGCGTGATTGGCGTTGGATCCGTGGCGCAGTGGGTTCATTTAGATTCGTGGAAAGAACTCGAGGCCGACGGGGCCGTCGAATTGGCGGGCGTGTGCGATATCCTCCCCGACCGTGTCGAGATGGTCGGCAAAAAGTGGGAAGTGCCCAAGACGTACACAAACTACAAGACCATGCTGAAGCAGGGCGATTACGACATCATCGATGTATGCACCCAGAACCGCCACCACAGCACCATTTCGGTGGATGCGCTGCATGCGGGCGCCAACGTCCTTTGCGAGAAACCCATGGCCATGAATACGAAGGAAGGCGAGAAGATGATCGCCGCGGCCAAAGACAACAAACGCAAACTGATGGTGGCCCAGAACATGCGGTTCGAGGCCCCCAACGAGCACATCAAAGCCATTATCGAGCGCGGAGACCTGGGCGAGATCTACTTCGGCGAAGCGCGCTATTTGCGCCGTCGCGGCATTCCGGGCTGGGGGAAGTTTCACATCAAACGCGAATCCGCGGGCGGACCGCTCATCGACATCGGCGTTCACATGCTCGACTTGATCGTCTGGCTCATGGGATGCCCGAAACCCGTGTCGGCCACGGGCCATGTCAATCGCAAATTCGGCGACCGGGAAGGTCTGTGTAACGGCGATTGGGGCGTGCCTTATCCCCTCAAGGAGTTCGACGTCGAGGACCACGCCGCCGCATTTATCCGCTTCGAAAACGGAATCGCCCTGAGCCTCGAAGTCTCCTGGGCGGCCAACATTCCCAAGGAGATCCAGGGGCTCCGCATATTGGGCGACAAAGCCGGCGTTACCACAAATCCGTTGACCATCAGCAGTGCCGCCAACAATGCGCTCACAAGCATGCAGTACGACTGGTTGCCCGAGCAGGAAGGGCACCGCATGGAGATCCGCCATTTCGCCCAATGCGTGCGCGACGGCCTGCCCGTGCGGGTGAAACCCCAGGAGTCGTTACGCATCCAGCAGATCCTCGACGCCATCTACGAATCGTCCAAGAAGGGCAAGGAAGTGGCGATCAAGTAGAGCCGGGCGCAAACGATTCCGTAGAGGTCGAATTTGAGTCGCCCGGGGCAAGTCGCGCGGATACGCGTGACGCAGCCCCGGGATCAAAGCCCCCAGCTATTCCTCAGAACCCTGGTTCAACAAAGAAGCCGGGCCAATTCGACCCCTTCAGGGTCGGGTTGTCTTTATGGTCGCTGATCCACGGGCTACGCCCGCGGCTATTCAGATTGGACCCCGTTCCGGGGTCCCCGCAGAATGGTCAGCGCCTGGGGAACGCCCCGTGACTGCTTGTCTCACCCCATGGGTGATTGTGTGACCGGGTTCTCACCCTGCGGTCAATGCTCTCGAAGCGTGTCTCTACAGTTTACCGGGATTTGTGCGGAGACCCAGGGTTGACAAAGCAAACCTGGCTTCACGTCTCCCAAGCGCAAACGGCGCGGTAACATACCAGCCCAGGCTGAAGGCCCAGGTATCGGGGGAGTCCCAAGAACCGCCCGGGCTGAAGGTCCGGCACATCCGCGCTGCCGGATTTGCCGCGAGGAGGAATTCGGCCCGCTGCGTGTGGTATCCTATAACCTCCGTACGCCCTCTAGGTGGGAAATCCGCGTCCGACCGGGCGTGATAGCAACCCGAGCTGTAGGAGAACGCGAGCGATGGCGCAACAAGACATTGGATTGATCGGTCTGGCCGTAATGGGTGAAAACCTCGTGCTCAACATGGCGAGCAAGGGGTTCGGCGTGGCGGTGTTCAACCGTACCGTCGAGAAGGTGGACAAGTTTGTCCAGGGCCGGGCGAAGGGCAAGAACATCGTCGGCTGCCACAGCATCGAGGAGCTGGTGCAGAACCTCAAAAAACCGCGCCGTGTAATGCTGCTGGTGAAGGCCGGACAGGCGGTTGACGACTTCATCGACAAGCTCATCCCGCACCTCGAAAAAGGCGATATCATCATCGACGGCGGCAACAGCCATTTCCCGGACACCATCCGCCGCACGGAATACGTCGAGAGCAAGGGCCTGCTATACATCGGCACGGGCGTGTCGGGCGGCGAGGAAGGCGCGCTGAACGGCCCGTCCATGATGCCCGGCGGGTCACCCGCCGCTTGGCCCCATGTCAAGGGCATTTTCCAGACCATCTGCGCCCAAACCGACTCCGGCGAGCCCTGCTGCGACTGGGTCGGCGAAGGCGGCGCGGGCCATTTCGTGAAGATGGTCCATAACGGCATCGAATACGGCGACATGCAGATGATCTGCGAGACCTACCAGATGATGAAGGAAGGCCTCGGGATGAGCAATGAGGAAATGCACGACGTTTTTGCCGAATGGAACAGGGGCGAACTCGACTCGTACCTTATCGAGATCACGCGCGACATCCTTGGCTACAGAGACGAGGACGGCAATGCGGTTGTGGACCTGATCCTCGACACGGCCGGCCAGAAGGGCACGGGCAAATGGACCGCCATCGCCGCGCTGGACGAAGGCCAACCCCTGACGCTGATCGGCGAGGCTGTGTTCGCGCGGTGTTTGTCGGCGTTGAAAGAAGAGCGCGTCGAGGCATCGAAACAGCTCAGGGGCGTGACCAAGCCGTTCTCGGGCGACAAGAAAGCCTTTGTCGACGACCTGCGCAAGGCCCTCTACGCAGCGAAGATCGTGTCCTATGCCCAGGGGTATCAGTTGATGCGTTCCGCCGCGAAGACCTACGGCTGGAACCTGAATTACGGCGGCATCGCCCTCATGTGGCGCGGCGGCTGCATTATCCGCTCCGCTTTCCTTGGCAAGATCAAGGAGGCCTTCGACAACAACCCGAATCTGGTCAACCTGCTGCTCGACCCGTTCTTCAAGGATGCGGTCACCTCGGCCCAGGCGTCCTGGCGTAACGTAGTGACGGAAGCGGTCAAGATGGGCATCCCCGTGCCCGCCATCAGCACCGCATTGGCGTTCTTCGACGGCTACCGCCACGAACGCTTGCCCGCCAACCTGCTCCAGGCGCAGCGCGACTACTTCGGCGCCCACACCTACGAGCGGGTCGACAAACCGCGCGGCGAGTTCTTCCATACCAACTGGACCGGTCGCGGCGGCGATACGGCTGCCTCGACGTACACGGCGTAAGTCACAATTCTTTGCCAAAGCGGCCGGAGGAGCGGCAAACGCTTCTTCGGCCTTTGTCCTTCTTGGCATCGCTCGCCTTCCGCCGATGCCGGGCCCGCCCGGCAGCCCCAGGGAGGATTGCGCCGGGGCATTCGCTTTTTCGGAAAACCCTATAAGTCGTATGGGTCGTATAAGACCAATGGGAAAGATAGAGGTGTGGAGCCCAGTGTATAAAACAGGCTATATCCCCCCCGCTGGGTCCCAGATAGTGGCGCCAATGTAGCGTTCGGGGCCGGTCTCCTTGTCGTTGATGTAGTAGGTGGTAACCACCTTGCCGTCCGGGCGCTGCACGCTGCGGCAATAGCCGATGTCGCGGTCGTTGCCGTCGTTGCGAAGCACGATTTCGTCGGTCCAGGTTCGTCCGCCGTCGTTGCTGAGTTTTGCGGAGATGCGGAACGGCGCCTCGCGCACGCCGTAGGTCAGGCAGAGTCGGCCGTCGGCGAGTTGGATCAGCGCGGGCGGGTTGCCTTCTCCGTTGGTGGGAACGGGGTCGTTGAGAAACTCCCACGATTGGCCGTTATTGTTGGAGATGTACGCGGCGATCCAGCGGTTCTCGGTTTCGCGCCGCCGGATGGTCGTGAGCAGGGTGTTTTCGTCCAGGCGCACGGTCGAAGGCATGATGCCGAATCCCGTGGGCTCGGGCATGATCCACGACACGAATTCCCAGGTCTTTCCGCCGTCGGTCGTGCGCATGCAGAAGGGGCGCCCCTCGGTGCCGTCCGACTTCCCTGCCGTCAGAAAAAGCATGCACTCGTTTTCCCCGTCGATAAGGTAATCCGTGCGGGCCGCGATGCCGTTCACGCCGGCGCCGGGCAGGATAAAGGGCCCCTCCCACGTGTGTCCGCGGTCGTAGGTGTAGAAGAATTTAGACGAACTTCGCGCATCAATGCTCGTCATACGCAGCGTCATGGCGAAGCCGGGATGGGTAAAATCGATGCCGCCGGGACATTCCTTCATTTCGGGAATCGAGAGGCCGGGCGTCTCGATGCCGTGCAGCCCCTCGCCTTCCGCCACCAGCACGCCATCTTTGGCGGGGTACTCGAGGGACCAGGTTTCGCCGCCGTCAAGACTCCGGGCAAACCAATGTTCTTCCGGCTTTTCGCGATCGATGTGGTGGCGCGTGGGCCCGAGGTCCTTATAGTAGCCTCGCGCAAACCCGACGAGAATCTCGTTGTCCCAGTTCCACATGCCGAAATTGGCGGGCCACCCGCCAAACCGGCCCTTTTCATAGTAGACCTTCACGTGTTTTGCGTTCACGGCCGGGGTTCCTTCCTCAGTCTCGGCGGCGCCACACACCAGCGTCGGCGTCAAACCAATCAGGAGAATCAGCATAGCAACAGCCGGTTTCATGTCTCACCCTTTCAGATTGCGTATCGCTCCGAAGTCACCCGTCCGGGCGGCCTCGAGGACTGGCCCCATATACTCCTCCACTTGTTTGCTGGTCAATGGCACGGGCATGTTTTGCAATTTCATGGCCAGTTTGGGGTTCTTGGCGGCGGTCAGGGCCCGCTCGATGTGGCCAGCCGTGAATCCTGGCACGTCCTCGAGCGTTGTCGGGAATCCGATGCTGCGCGACAGCTCGAGCATCGCCTCGGCGACCGCCATGCCGAGCTCGCGGCCCCGCAACGCCGACAGATTCGCCTTCGTGTACCCTGCCCGTCGGTATATCTTTCCGACCATGCGCAGTTTCTCCTCGATGGCGGGGGCGAAGAACACGGTGTAGTAGGGATTCATCAGGGCGCAGGCCCGACCGTGGGGGAGTACATCGACCAGCGAGAAACTGGTCAGATGCGCGCCGTTGGTACCGCCAATCATGATGGCATAGCCCCCAAGGTCGGTACCGAGTCCCAAGGCCTCGCGGGCCTCCAGATTGTCTGGCTCGGCACACGCCTGTTTCACGTGATTGACCAGCAGTTCGATGCCCAGCAGCGACACGGGCCGGACCGTCTCGATGCTCTCCCCGGAGGCGCCATAGAAGACCTCGAGACAGTGCGACACGCCATCGAGCGCGCCGTCCATGGTGAAATCCGGCGGCATGGAAACGGTCTTCGCGTAATCGAAGAGGCATCGCGGCGGCACGACCGCGTCGTCCACGATCAGCATCTTCTGGGCGGTATCGGCATCGGTCACATTGGCGTATTTGGTGAGATGGGCCGCCGAGCCCGATGCCAGTTGCACGGCTAAAATGGGCAGGATGTGTCTGCCGGAAACTTCCAGGAGCCTGCTCACCTGACCCGTGCCGAAATAGTCGCCCAGGTCCGGATGGTCCTCGCGAAGGACCCGGTACGCCACGGCCGCCTTGGTGGCGTCAATCCCGCTCCCCCCTCCGACCGCCACCACGACCTCTGGCGACTGTTCGTCGAGGGCATCCGCGATGCGCACCACGTCTTCGCGCGGAGCATTCGGGCGGGCACCGGGGATAGGAGCACCGGCGGGGGTCAGTCCCGCGGATTTCAGGGCGGAACGCGTTTCCTCGTGCAGGGGCGGCCCCCACGACTTGCCGAACCCGGATGTTAC
>CAZFOG010000017.1:27872-33280 GCA_964520685.1 uncultured Nitrospiraceae bacterium
GAAGTCTTGTCAATTGGGGGTGAATATGTACGTTGGACGCATTGTAAGTATTGCTATGACCAAAGACTGCCGCCTGTGCGGCGCATACCGGGTATCGAGCCGCTCGTTTCCGAACCGGACGGCCGTGGTGCGCGAAAACCGGGTCAGCATCGTGCCAAAGGCCGGCCACGAAGCCGACGTGCACAAGAATCCGTACATCGCCTACAACTGCGTGCGGGTGGTCTGCGGGGGCGACGTGGCGGTGGTGACAAACGGGAGCCATACCGACCCCGTCGCCGAGAAGATCATGGCGGGGATGAGTCCCCGGGATGCCTTGTTGCTCTCGCTGATGACCTTGGACTACGAAAAGGACGACTTCAACACGCCGCGCATCGCGGGGGTGGTAGACAGGCGTAACGGCGGCTCGGGCTATCTCGGCATTGTGCGCGAGGATGGCCTCCATGTGCGCCGCATGCCTCTCGAAGCGGGGATGTTTTACTATGTCGCCACCTACGAAGAGGGCACGCTTGCAGACGCCCAGAGCGGCAAGTTCAGCGTGAAGACGGCCAAGGATGCCTGCGATTTCCTGCTTGGGGGCGGGATTTTCGCGGAGCGGACGAATCCCGTGACGGCCGTTGCGGCGATGAGTTCGCAGACGGGGTTTGAATTGGCAACTACGGACGCGCCCCACACATGACAACGGACGGGTTTAACGACGAACTGGACCGGCTGATTCGCGCCCGCTACACGCTCCTGTATGTCGTGACGTGGGAAGAGGACCGCGCCATGCGTATCCTCATGCGCCTGGCCGAAGGGCAGCGTAAACCCTTGTACGAGTGGTCCATCACCAATGGCCTTCGCTGCGTGTATGGCGCGGGTGCCCAGGGCGCCGTGTCCCGCACGCGCGATGCGATGCAGATGCTTAACGAGGTCTTGCAGAAGGACGGTCCGGCCATCTACGTGCTCAAGGATTTTCACAGCTACCTCGAGGCGCCGGAGATGATTCGCCAGGTGCGGGACCTGGGCAGTGCCCTCGGCCCGACCAAGAAGACCATAGTCTTCCTGTCCCCCGTGCTCAAGCTGCCCCGCGAACTCGAGAAGGACATGACCATTCTCGACCTCCCCCTGCCCACCTACGACGAGTTAAGTCAGCTCCTCGACGAGTCTATCGGGCCCCCGAGTTCCGCCCGCAAATTTCAAGTGCGGCTCCGGCCCCAGGATCGCGACGCCCTCATTAAAGGGGCCCAGGGATTGACCCTGAAAGAGGCTGAAAACGCATTCGCCCAGGCCATTGTCCGCGATAGTGTGCTGGACGCGCACGACATCGCGGCCGTCGTATCCGAAAAGCGGCAGGTGATCCGCAAGTCGGGCCTTCTCGAATACTATGATGTCAGCGGGGACCTGGCGGATGTTGGCGGCATGAACGTGCTGAAAGACTGGCTCAGGAAGCGGGTCCGCGCGTTTGGCGACGATGCGCGCAAGTATGGGCTTCCCCAGCCCCGGGGCATCCTGCTTATGGGCGTTCAGGGCTGCGGCAAGAGCCTCGTGGCCAAGACCATCGCGAGACAGTGGCAATTGCCGCTGCTGCGGATGGACATGAGCATGATTTTTCAGGGCTACATCGGCAGTTCCGAGCAGAACATGCGGAGTGCGACCAAAACGGCCGAAAGCCTCGCGCCGGTGGTGATGTGGATCGACGAGATTGAAAAAGCCTTTTCCGGCGTCGAAGGGTCGGGCAGCTCCGACGCAGGAACCACCGCCCGAGTGGTGGGCACGTTCCTCACGTGGGTACAGGAAAAGACCGCGCCGGTTTTCGTCGTGGCGACCGCCAATGAAGTGCGCGATCTGCCCCCCGAGCTGCTCCGGAAAGGCCGTCTCGACGAGATATTCTTCGTCGATTTGCCCCGGAGCCGCGAGCGCGCCGAGATCTTTGCCATCCATCTCCACAAAGTGCGCCGCGAACCCATGAAATACGAGTTGCACGAGCTTGTGAAGGCCTCGAGCGGGTTCAGCGGCGCCGAGATCGAGCAGGCCATCATCGCGGGGCTCCATGAGAGCTTTTTCGACAACCGCGAGCTGGAAACCCGCGACATTCTCAAGGCCATTCGGGATACCGTGCCGTTGTCCCGCACGATGCGCGAAAAGATCGAGGAGTTGCGCATGTGGGCGCGGGACCGGGCCCGTCCTGTCACATCGGGTTCTGAACCCTCCTCCGAAAAGGAAACCGATGAGTGACCGGTTTAACTGGCTGGAGATCAACACTGGCGAGCGCGGCCGGACCGTCCCTTCGCCGCGTGTACGCCCCCATGACGCATCGTCGTTCTATCAGGCAGCCCGGAACATGCGCGAGTCGGCCCATCTGGCGGCGGCGTGTGAGTATTACCGAAAGGCGATAGGCCTGAATGATCAGCATTACGGGGCCTGGTGCGAACTGATCGACACACTGGTGCGCAACAATCAGCTTGATTTCGCCGACCAGGTGTCGTCTGATGCGTTTTCCAACTACCGCCAGGTGAGGCTGTTCTATGCGGCCCGTGCACTGGTGCTGGCCCACCGGCGGCAGTACCAGGAGGCGTTTCCGCTCATCAGTGTGGCGCTCGAGGGCGACCCGGGCGCGTGGTATCCCCGCACGGTGATGGGCGAGTTGTTGCTGCGATTCGAGCGCGAGAACCGCTTCGAGGCGCAGCGGTTTTTCGAGGAGGCCATCGAGCGCGCGAGCAATCCCTGGGAGCCCTATTTTCTCGCGGGTTGGGCCTTTCTGCACACGGGCATGCCCGCCCTGGCCGCAAGCTATCTGGCCGAGGCGGCCCATTTCCGCCCCCAGGCTGCCTTGTGCTGGCTCTTCCTCGGCGACAGTTTCCGCGCGCTGAGGCTGTACGAACAAGCGGTCTTCTACTACCAATGCGCACAGGAGATCGAGCCGAACAGCGAGCCGGTTATCGAACGGCAGAAAGAATGCGGCAAACTCAGCTTCGGTTTGATGCGCATATTCAGCAGACATAAGTTGCGGGACCGGTGGAACGCCGCGCTGCAGGAACTCAAGCGGGAAGCTGAACGGGAGGAACCATGACCGACACTTATACCTCGCCTCTGGTGGAGCGTGTGGCCACGAAAGAGATGGTCGCCCTGTGGAGTCCTCAGAAGAAATTCTCGACTTGGCGACGCTGCTGGATTGCCCTGGCGGAAGCCGAGCAAGAGCTCGGGTTGCCCATCACGGACGAGCAATTGGCGGAAATGCGCGCCCATGTTGACGATGTCGATTTCGAGGCCGCCCGCAAGTTCGAGGAGGAATTGCGGCACGATGTGATGGCCCATATCTACGCATTCGGGGCCGTTGCTCCTAAAGCAAAGCCAATCATACATTTAGGCGCTACGAGCTGTTTCGTGGGCGACAATACCGATCTAATTCTGTTACGGGAAGCCTTAGAACTGATTCTGGTCAAAGCAGTGAACGTGCTCTCGCGCCTGGCGGACTTCGCGGGGAAGTGGAAGAATCTGCCCACCCTCGGCTATACGCATTATCAGCCGGCACAAGTTGTTACGCTGGGCAAACGGGCCTGTCTCTGGGCGCAGGACATTCTCCTGGATATCGAAGCGCTGGAGCATGTTCTGGGCGGCCTGCGGTGCCGGGGCGCAAAAGGCACAACAGGCACCCAGGCGTCCTTTCTGGCCCTGTTCGACGGGGACTCGAACAAGGTGCGGCAGTTGGATCTGCTTGTGGCCCAAAAACTTGGCTTCGAGCGGTCCTATCCCGTGACCGGCCAGACCTATCCGAGGAAAGTCGATACCCAAGTGCTTGCGGTCCTCGCGGGAATCGGCGAAAGCGTCCATAAGTTTGCTACGGATATGCGGTTGCTGCAAAACCTGAAAGAGGTCGAGGAGCCTTTCGGCGCGAAACAGGTCGGCAGCTCGGCCATGGCTTACAAGCGCAACCCCATGCGGTGCGAGCGGGCCTGCGCCCTGGCGCGTTTCCTGATGGTCTCGCCCCTGCACGGGTCGTTCACGTCGGCGGTCCAGTGGTTCGAGCGAACGCTGGATGATTCGGCGATCCGGCGCCTGAGTCTTCCCGAGGCCTTTCTGGCGTGCGACGGCATCTTGAACCTGTATCTAAGTGTGCTCGAGGACCCGGCGGTGTATCCGAAGGTCATTGAACGGCATCTGAAAGCGGAGTTGCCCTTTATGGCAACCGAGAATATTCTAATGGCGTGCGTAAAACGGGGCGGTGATCGCCAGGAATTGCACGAAGTCATCCGCAAACACGCCCAGGATGCCGCTGCCCGCGTCAAAATCGAGGGCGCTGACAACGACCTGCTCGACCGGCTGGTTGCGGACCCGGCGATTGGCATGCCCCGCGAGGCGATCGAAGAGGTGCTGGACGTTGCAAAGTTCGTTGGGCGGGCACCGCAGCAGGTCGACGAATTTCTGCGCGAGGAAGCCGGCCCCGTTCTCGAACGGCATCGCGACAAGCTGGGCGCCGCGTCAGATGTTCGCGTATAGGCTGAGGAGACAGGCGTGTCAACCATAGGCAAGGAGCGCCGGGCGGGGCGGATCGCCGTAGTCGTGAACCCGCGCTCGGGTAACGGCCGCACGGGCAAGCGCTGGCCGACCATGGGGGCCTCGCTTCGGGAGGCCGTGGGTGGCTATACCCTGATGCTGACCGAAGCGCCCGGCCACGCCACCGAGCTGGTGCGGCAGGCCCTTCGGGAAGGCCACGACCGCATTATCAGCGTCGGCGGCGATGGGACCCACAACGAGGTGGTCAACGGCTTTTTCGAAGATGAATCGCTGATCAATCCCGAGGCCTCTCTTGCCATCGTTCCCACGGGCACGGGCTCGGACCTGGCCCGCACCCTGCGTATGCCGTGGGGTGTTGACGCCCTGCCCTATGTCGTTGACGGGATGTATACGCGCACGGATATCGGCCGTGTGCGGTACACCACATCCGAGGGCGACCTGGCAGTGCGCTACTTCATCAATATCGCCGATTTCGGGGCCGGCGGCGAAGTGGTCAGGCGGGTGAACATGACCTCGAAGTTTTTCGGGGGCTTCCTCTCGTTTTTTTGGGGCGTTATTTCCACCCTTATTTCCTACGAAAATCCTGAGATCCAGCTCGAGATTGACGGAGTGGAACTCGAGGGCAGAATCAACAACGTCATTGTTGCTAATGGCCAGTATTACGGCGGGGGCATGCATGTTGCCCCCCATGCCCGTCTGGACAGCCGCGCCTTCGACGTCTATGTCATCGGCGACGTCGGCAGAGCGGAAGCGGTCATCAACCTTCCGAAGCTGTATCGCGGGCGCCTGTTGCGCAAGCCCGACAAGGTGCGGTATTTCCGCGCATCGCGTATCGTGGCGGAGTCGTCGCAACAGGTCCTGCTGAACGTGGACGGCGAGCAGCCGGGAAAACTGCCCATCACGATTCAATTGCT
>CAZFOG010000018.1:0-5755 GCA_964520685.1 uncultured Nitrospiraceae bacterium
TGCGACGCGAGCATCTCGCCTACGGCTGAGATGCCGCGATGCAGTTGAAGTCGGTACCGTAGGTGGTTTCGATATGGCCGACGAGCAGTTTTCGGAAAGGGATCTCGACGACCTTGTTGGAGAACAGGAAGATGGTCTTCAGTTCCGTTCTCAGGCTGCGGAGCAGGCCAATGATCTCGGGCAAGTGCTGGTTGACACTGCCGGAAACATCGAGGTAGATGGCGAGACCGCGTTCCTGGGGGGTCACGCGGTGCGCGTGATTGTGGTAGTGGAACGGCGGAACGCCGGCCGCGAGCAGGACGAAATCGCGCTTGGACGGCTGGAGGGGGATGGGCGAGACGCTGATGCGCGCTTGCGTGAGCATTCGGCGAAACCGGTCGACCTTCTGGCGCGTGGTGAATCTTTCGAGCAGGGCGCGTTTGAGGCTCATGTGGGTCTTGAGGACTTCCAGGAGGAAGGTGTAGAGGGCCTCGCCGTAGCCTGCGGTATACACGCCAGGCCGTTCCGCGATGCGTCTGAGGTCTTCCGCGATGCGGGAGAGGGCGTCGGATGGGAAGTCGGGACAGTCCCGTGTCGTACGCCACAGGCGGACTCCCTTGGCACAGTCCCCATGTTTTTATGCCAGCCGGACGGCCCCCGCGCCGGTGATCAGAAGGGGATAATCCCGGAGCGGGAGGTTCTCGAGGATAACCCTGCCGGCTTCGTGTTTCGCGGACGGCAGACGGAAGACCTCCTGTGATAGCGGGTCGACCAGGACCGTGTCATCGAGCGCTGCTTCTTCGCGTGTGTCGAGGGTCATGCTGAGGGTGCGAGGGTCCCACGGCTTTTGTAAATCGGCGGGAAACCAATAGGCATACACAGCCTTGCCGTTGCGTGTGAAATGCGCCTCCTGCAGCTTTACCTTCTCCTGGCCAATCAGTTCGAGGCGCAACTCCGTACGCTGCGTCGCCGAGTCGAATAGGGCGCACAGACACTGGTAGGCAAAGTACGACGCCTTGGGCGTGTAATCGCTGCCGCGCAACAGCCCCTTGAAGTTGGTCTTGCCCCGGTATCCGACGAGGTCCACGGTGTGGTAATAGCTGGTCAGATCCACGCCGTACCGCAAATCGAGCACGATGCGCCGCAGGAGCCATTTGGCCTGGCGCGTTTCGTCCCACTCAAGCTGCGACAATGCGCCGGTGCTCTCGGGGCCGCCTACCGATGGACAGCCGTTCTCGCCCTGCCAGAGTTTGAGCCCCGGGGCGTATTTCGCGATGGATTCGCGCAAAGCGGCCATGTCGAGGTCGTAGCGTTCCTCAGGTATGGCCCGGTAAGGGTGGTATGAGATGGCGTCCACGAACCCGCCGAGGCCGCTCTCGAAACAGGCATCGAGGTAGTCCACACGAACACCCGCGAGCGCTGCGCCGATGATGAAGCTGTCGGTGATTTGTTCCCGGATAACGGGTGTGGTTTTCGCCACGAGGCGCGTGTAGTCTTCCGCATTAGGCTTTTCGGGCTGCCAGAAGTGGGTGATGTTGGGCTCGTTCCAGATTTCCCAGCACTTCACGCGGTCCTTGAAATGGCGCGCCAGATGCTCGGTGAAGCGCAGCCACCCGGCGAGGGCCTCGTCGCTGAACACCGGCGCCCAGCCGACGGCAAACTCATCGGGTGCATCGGGGGTGTAGAGGCGGTTTCCATAGCCCAGATTGAACCAGGGCGTGACACCGGCGTCGAGAAGACTGTCGACCACTTCGTCCAGCCACGCAAAATCGTATTCGCCCTTGACCGTCTCACACCGGCACCAGCCCGTCTGGCACCGCGCCCACTTGACGCCCAGTTTTGCGACATGCTCATAGGTGCGCGCAGGATCAAAACCATGCCGATCCAGTACTTCGAACCCCACCGAAAGGGGCGACGCCTTGATGTCGCGCCCGGCAGCCGGCGCTATGCGGCCGAGTCGCTCACAGGCCTCGCCCAGGTCCGTTCCATCCACTGCAGAGACAGCACGATTGAACGTCAGCCCCGCTGACGAAAGGGCCGCCGTCTTGAGGAATCCCCGTCGAGTCATCGCCATGATGCAGTCCCCCTCTAAATCTTCCCTTCGTTACGACAGGAGGCATTGTACACTCATGCGTGCATCATGGGAAAAGGCCTTGGCAAATCGCCGATCCAATCCGTGTTGAACTCGCATCGGTGCACGCCTACAATCGCCGGTACCTTACCCGCGATGGGCGCGGGCACATCAGTACGGACGGTACACAATGATTATGATGCGCTGGGACTGCCTCCTTGCCGCGGCGTTTGCCACTGCGCTGTTTTGGAACGCCATCGCCCAGGAACCCGCCGGGAACGTAATGCACGTTGGCAGCGAGCGCCAGCTCCTCATCGACAACCTCTTCTTCGAGTCCGTTGAGAACGTAACTCTTGAGGTCCATCCGGCCGTCAAGACAGGCGAGAAAAACGTCGAGAGCGACAGGCCCTGGGAGAGCGCCACCCTCAATTGGTTCACTGTCATGGAGGATCCCCGCGGTGCGCTCGGGGACGGCGCGAGGTACCGCATGTGGTACGAGTGCTACGACCTCGAGGGATGGCCTACTTCGGACGACACGTCCTTCTGCTACGCGGAATCCAGAGACGGCATCCAGTGGACCAAGCCAAACCTGGGGCTTTTCGAGTATCAGGGCAGCACGGACACGAACATACTTTTTCGCATGATCGGCCCCGAGGGCGCCCACTCGCGCGTGCACGGAGCCTGCGTCTTCAAGGACCCCGGAGCGCCACAGCCGGAGCGTTACAAGGGCGTTTCTCAAGGCATGTTCTCCGCACTCGGTACACCGCCCCACCGGATCGCCGGCATGTTTTCGCCGGACGGTCTGCGATGGGAGCGCTACGCGGACCCCATCTGTGACGTCTTTGCCGACAGCCAGTACTCCGCGTTTTGGGACAATACACGGCAACGGTATGTTGTCTATGGACGCACCGCCGGACGCGGCCGGGCCATCGGCCGCAGCGAGAGTGGCGATTTCACGCACTTCGACGCCCTCTCGCTCGTACTCACAACGGATGATAACGACCCCGATGACAGCGACCTCTATAACCCGGCGGCCCTAAAGTACCCCTATGCCGCAAACGCCTACTTCATGTTTGTAAGCCTATTCCAACACAAGGCCCAGACCCTTGAGATCAGACTCGCGGTGAGCCGTGACGGCGTGAACTGGAGCTGGCCGGAACGGAACAAGGCATTCATCCCCCTCGGAGAACCCGGTGCATTCGACAGCGGCTCCCTCTATATGGGCCAAGGCCTCCTCCGCGCCGGCGACGAATTGTGGCAATATTACGGTGGTTCGCCTCTCCTCCACGATGAAGATGCGTCCGAGAATCCGAAGAGCCGGTTCTTCAGCCGAATCATTACACGCATTGACGGTTACGTCTCGGCCGAAGCAGGACCGCAAGGGGGCCGGTTCGTTACGCCCCCATTGAGCTTTACGGGCAACCTGCTCAAACTGAATGTTAAGGTACGTGAGGGCGGCAATGTTCGCGTGGGACTGCTCGACGAACAGGGCCAAGCCGTCCAGGACCGTGCCCTGGATGACTGCGTGCCGCTCACGGGCGACGGAGTCGATGTGCTCGTGCGCTGGAAGACGGGTGGCGACGTAACCAGCCGTGCCATGAAACCGACCCGGCTCGAGGTCGAGATGAAAGAGGCGGGGCTATACGCGTTTCAGTTCACCATGGGGTTCGCGGGCGAAGGCCGCGACCACTAACCGGTCGTTTCAGTGAAGGGAGGGCGCAGCAAAACGGGACACCGTCTCGCCGTCATTTCTTCACGAGCGCGCGACCCTCATGCAGGTGTATCCACCGGACCGCCCGTTCGGCGAGGCTCTCATCGTGGGTTACCATGACCAGCGTGACTTGCCGCTCTGCATTAAGGGTATAGAGCAACTCCAGAATGCCCTTGCCCGTGTGCTCGTCGAGGTTGCCCGTCGGTTCGTCGGCCAGCACCACACTCGGCTCGTTGTAGAGCGCGCGCGCTATGGCCACGCGTTGCTGCTCGCCGCCGCTCAGTTGACCGGGTTTGTGCGTCATGCGTTCCGAAAGACCCACCGTGTTGAGCAGCTCTTCGGCGCGCGGCTGGCACTGGGTTCTGCGTTTACCCCGGCTCAACGCCGGCATCATCACGTTTTCGAGGGCTGTGAATTCCGGCAGCAGGTGATAGAACTGAAATACAAATCCGATTTCTTCGTTACGGATGCGATTGATGGCTCCCCGCCCCGTCTTTCGCAGCGACGTCCCGCGGAACAGGACATCGCCGGACGTCGGCCTGTCGAGCGTGCCGATAATATGGAGCAGGGTGCTCTTGCCGACACCCGACGGACCGGTGATGACCATCAGGTCTCCATTGTGAACTTCCAGATTGATCCCCTGAAGGATGCGCAGCTCGCGGCTGCCGTCGTGATAGGTCTTCTCGAGGTCACGGCATTCGATCACCGGCGTTTTCGTTTCGTTACTCATAGCGCAAGGCATCCACGGGGTCGAGGCGCGAAGCGCTCCACGCCGGGTAGATGGTCGACAAAAACGTCAGAAAAACCGCGCAGACCGTCACCCACAGGACATCCATCCATTGGATCGCCACGGGGATACGGTCGAAGTAATAGATCTGCGCGTTGAACAGATCGACGCCCATCATCCACGCAATGAAAGAAGCCACCGCATTCAGGTTGTGGGCGAGCACGATGCCCATAACCAGGCCAACGAGTGTCCCCGAGAGCCCGATGTACAAGCCCTCAAGCACGAACAGGCGCAACACCGACCCGCTGCTCACCCCGATGGTGCGAAGGATGCCGATATCGCGGCGCTTCTCCATCACCACCATGATCAACGTGCTGGTAATGTTGAACGCGGCCACCAGAATGATGAACAGCAGGATGATGAACATCACCACTTTCTCTTCTTTCAACGCATCGAAAAACGCCTGCTGGCTTTCGTACCACGTGACAGCGGTGAGCGACGGAAAATGCGCCTCGAGCCGCTCCGAAATCTCCTTCGCCTTAAAGGGATCATCGAGGCGCAACTGAATGCCATCCACGCCTTCTTTCCCCGTGAGCTTCTTCGCCGTTTCGAGGGTGATAAACCCATACACCGTGTCGAATTCGTGCATCTGGGCCTGGGAGAGTCCGCTCACCGTGACCAGCATCTCCGTTGGCCGGCTCATGTACGTGCCACTCTTGAGTTGCGGCGTCACGATGATGAGCGGCGTATCCAGATAAGCGCCGAGCTTGCTCGCCAGTACATACCCCAGCACAATTTCCTTGTATTCCGGCAGCTCCCCCACGGCGTGGGCGCGGTGGTCTTCGTTCGACAGATTCTTTTCGAGCAGCGTCACATCGCTGGCCTTTTTGGGGTCAACCCCCACGACGTAAGCAAACTCGACGACCTGAGAACCGTCCGCTCCGCGCAGAGTCTTCAGCAAGGACAACACCTCGATGAAGGGGCTCGCGCCCTGCACCTCGGGGCACAGCGCCCGGATTTCGCGCTCGAGCGTATCCGAATCGAGGATTTCGTCCCGGTCCCATTCCATGACGGTAAGGTGGGCGCGGTTGCCGATGATGGTCGCGCGGAGCGCGTTGTCAAAGCCGGTCATGACGCTCATCACCACGATGAGGGCCATCACCCCCACGCTCACCCCCGCCACCGAGATGAGCGTGATGAGGCTCACAAACCGGCTCTTGCGCTTTCCGCGCAAATACCGGCTCGCTATGAAGGCTTCAAACCGCAT
>CAZFOG010000018.1:5855-17483 GCA_964520685.1 uncultured Nitrospiraceae bacterium
TCAATGGTGCGCAGTTGCGGGAAGAAGATCACCTCGCGGATGGACGCGCTGTCGGTCAGCAACATGGCTAGGCGGTCGATTCCGACACCCAGGCCTGCCGTCGGCGGCATGCCGACCTCGAGAGCGGTGATGTAATCCTCGTCGAGATACTGGGCTTCGTCGTCGCCCCGCTCGCGCTGCCGCACCTGGTCCATGAACCGCTCCCGCTGGTCTATCGGATCGTTCAGCTCGCTGAACGCGTTGCCCATTTCCATGCCGGCAATGAAGAGCTGGAACCGTTCGGTGAGATTCGGATTGCCCCGCTTTTTCTTGGCCAGGGGAGAAATCTCGAGCGGATAGTCGTAGAGAAACGTGGGTTGTATCAGGTTGGGCTTCACTTTCTCCGACATCACTTCGTCCACAATCTTCCCGTAACCCATTTGGTCATCGATGACGCAACCCGCGCTTTCGGCCAGGTTCGCGGCGGCGTTCCGAGCGTCCTTGTGAGGCTCCAGGTCAATGCCTGCGTATTCCCGGATGGCTTCGAACAGGGAGAGGCGTTTCCACGGGCGCGCCATGTCGATGGTTTGGCCCTGGTATTCGAACGCCGCGCCGCCGGCCACTTCCCGGGTAACGTGGGAAAGCATTTCCTCCGTTTCGTCCATCAAACCCATGTAATCCTGATACGCTTCATAGAGTTCCATCATGGTGAACTCGGGGTTATGCAGCGTATCCACGCCTTCGTTGCGGAAGCAGCGGTTGATCTCGAAGACCTTCTCGAATCCCCCGACGATGAGGCGTTTGAGATGCAGCTCGGGCGCGATGCGCAGGTAGAAATCGCGGTCGAAGGTGTTGTGATGCGTGATGAACGGGCGCGCCGTGGCCCCGCCCGGAATATGGTGCAACATGGGCGTCTCGACCTCGAGAAACCCCTGTTCCGACAGCCACTGCCGCATGATGCTGATAATCTTGATGCGGCGCCGGAACGTCTCGAGCACCTCGGGATTCGCCACCATATCGAGGTAACGCTGGCGATAGCGCGTCTCGACGTCGGTCAGGCCGTGCCATTTCTCGGGAAGAGGGCGCAATGATTTCGTGAGCAGCAAGTGTTTTTCGGCCCGCACGGTCACCTCGCCGCGCCGCGTGCGGAACACGTGCCCCTCGATGCCGAGAAAATCGCCGATATCGAGGTCTTTCAGATGCCCATACGCGTCATCGCCAAGGTCGTTGCTCCGGAGGAATACCTGGATGCGGCCGGATGCATCGCGCAGGTCGGCAAAGGTGACCTTGCCCTGGCCGCGCAGCCCCACCATGCGCCCCGCCACCGTGACTGGCACCGTGACCTGATCGGGCTCCGCGGAATCGCGCTCGGCGGCCTCGAAGGCCGCGCGCGCCTCCGCAATCGAGCAGGTTCGCGCAAATGCGTATTTGAAGGGTTCATCGCCCCGTTCGCGGAACCGCGTCATCTTCTCGATGCGGTTTTCGATCAGTTGCTGCTCGGTCGAGTGATGTTCCTCGGTCATGACTCCATTCCTGATACGGCGGGTCTTACTGGCCGCCATGGTTTTGCACGCCGGTTCGAACGGGGTTCCGTTCCCATCCTAATTGCTCTTGTGGCGCTTCAGATTCCACTTGAGAAACGCCTCCACCAACTCGTCGAGGTCCCCGTCCAACACCGCGTCGATGTTGCCGATCTGGACATCCGTCCGGTGGTCTTTCACCATCTGGTATGGATGCAGGACATAGCTTCGGATCTGGCTTCCCCAGGCGACGTCCTGCTGGTCCTCACGATGCGCCGTCGCTTCCGCTTCCTTCTTCTTCATCTCGAGGTCGTAGAGTCTGGCCTTCAACATTTGCAAGGCGGTTTCGCGGTTTCGATGCTGCGAGCGCTCGATCTGGCAGGCCACCACCAGCCCCGTCGGCAGGTGCGTCAGGCGAACCGCGGAGCTGGTCTTGTTGACCTTCTGCCCGCCCGGCCCGCTCGAGCGGAACACATCCATGCGCAATTCGTCTTCCTTGATCTCGATATCGATGTTTTCCTCGAACTCGGGCACGACTTCGATCGCCGCAAACGAGGTGTGCCGGCGGCTGTTGGCGTCGAACGGTGAAATCCGGACCAGCCGGTGCACCCCCTCCTCGGACTTGAGTTTCCCGTATGCAAACGGGCCTTCCACGCGAAGGGTGGCGCTCTTCAGTCCCGCTTCGTCTCCGGGAATGTAATCGGCCAGCTCGACATCAAATTCCTCGCGTTCGCAATACCGCACGATCATGCGGTACAGCATCGAGGCCCAGTCGCACGACTCGGTGCCGCCTGCCCCGGGATGAATGTTTACCAGGGCAGGCTTCGGATCGCGCGGATCCATGAACAGGCTGGTCAATTCGAGCTGATCGAGTCTTGCGGCCAGATCGCGGGCAAGCTGGGCGATCTCCTCGCCCACGGAAGGTTCGCTCTCCGCCTGGCCCAGCTCGACCAGCACCAGCGCGTCCTCGAGTTCGCGCTGAAGCGCATCCGGCGCTTCCACCATGGCCCTGTGGCTCTTGAGCTGTTGCACGATCTTCTGGGCCTTCTCGGGCTCGTCCCAGAATCCCTGTGCCGCCATATCCTTTTCGAGTTGTGCAATTTTCGTCTTCGAGGCATCAACGTTGAGGCACTTGCGAAGCTCCTGCAAGCGCTCCTTGTATTCCGCCAGTAGTCCTGCTTCTTCTTCGTACATCCGATGTTTCCTTTAACGCATCGCGATCGCGGCCGGGCGCATCAGCAACGGCCGAAAAGCGGGGTTATGAGATAATATAGAACCGGCGCCGCGAACAGAAACCCGTCGGTACGGTCCAGCACCCCGCCATGGCCCGGAAAGAAATTGCCCGAGTCTTTCACCCCGGCGTCCCGTTTCAAACACGATTCCGTCAGGTCTCCGAGCTGGGCAATGATTGACACCAGCATTCCCGCATGCACATACCGCCACAGCGACCAGTCCGGAAGGGCGGACATGCCTGCCCGCTCCTTCAGGTACCACAGCACCGCCGACCCCGCCATCGCTCCGAACAGGCCCGCCACAGCGCCTTCCCACGTTTTGTTCGGGCTCACTTTTGGGGCCATCTTATGCTTTCCGATGGCTGTCCCGGCGAAGAACGCCGCCGTATCCGTCAGGATCACGCCCACAAACAGGGTCATCACGAGTCCGGGCCCGACGCCGGGCAGGCTTTGCATCAACGGCACGTGCGCCCCGAACCACCCGATATAAAACACGCCAAAGACCGTGCTCGACAGGCCCGCCACCGAATGCTGGCCCCGCACAATATGCAGGGCCGAGACCAACACGCAACCGCCGAACAAGACGAAGTTGGTGGTCACGGCGTCACCCAGATGCCCGCTCATGGCAACCGCGGTGCCCGCGAGGATCCCGCCGATGGTCTCGGGCGAGATCTCGCGTGCGCGCACGATGGCGTAGTACTCATAGAGCCCGACCGCGCTCAGGGCGCCGACAAACAGCGTGAACAGCAGCCGCAGACCGGGCGTCCAGATCACGGTCATGAACACCGCTAACGCGATGAGACCGGTCACGCTGCGCATCAGAAGCTTGCTGCCCTTCTTTGGCATCGCTCAGCGCCCTCCGAAACGGCGCTGGCGCTTCTGGTACCGCGCGATGGCGTCGAGCAGATGCCGTTTCCGGAAGTCCGGCCACAACACCCCGAGCGTGACGATTTCCGCGTAGGAAACCTGCCAGAGCATGAAGTTGCTCAACCGCATCTCACCGCTGGTACGAATGAGCAGGTCCACGTCGGGCAGCTCGGGCACGTACAGCCGCCGCGAGAAAGCCACTTCGTCGATCTTCTCGGGCCGCAGTTCGCCCGCCGCCGTTTCGCGGGCCAGCTGGCGTGCGGCGTCAGCGATTTCCGCCCGCCCGCCGTAGTTGATTGCGATGTTGAGCGTCATCGCTGTGTTGTTCCGGGTGCGCTCCTCGCAATACTCGAGATCGGCCACGACGCGCTGGGCAAGCCCTTCGCGGCGGCCCATGATCGTCACCCGGATGTTTTCCTTATGGATATCTTCCAGCTCCAGGTGAATGTACTTGCTCAACAGCCTGAACAGGGCGTTGATCTCGACCTGCGACCGGCGCCAGTTCTCCGTGGAAAACGCATAGAGGGACAAGACCTTCACGTGCTCGAGTTCGCGGCATGCTTCGACCGCCGCGCGCACGCTCCTGGCGCCCGCCTCATGGCCCTCCACCCGGGGAACTCCGTGTTTTTGGGCCCAACGGCCATTGCCGTCCATGATGATCGCAATGTGCCGCGGCAGCCGTGTCATGTCCAAATCAGGCATCGCGTACCGAATCGCCCTCTTCTCTTTGCCCGGGCCGGTGCCCAGTAGAAAACAAAACCGCGGAGAGATGGGGCAGCCCAACTCTCCGCGGCACTCGTTTGTTCAGTTGCGGTGGCGCCTCATAAGCCTATACTTCCATGATCTCGGCTTCTTTGATCTTGAGCGCATCTTCCACCTTTTCGATATGTTCGTCGGTAATCTTCTGAATGTGCTCCGAGAGCTTGTGCGCGTCATCCTCGGGGATGTCGCCGTCTTTTTGGCGTTTCTTGATATCGTCGATCACAGCGCGGCGGACGTTTCGGATAGCGACCCGCGCCTCTTCCGCGAGCTTGCCCACCAGCTTCACCAAGTCCTTCCGGCGCTCCTCCGTGAGTTGGGGGATGGGAATGCGGATGACGTGGCCATCGTTGCCGGGAGTCAGGTCCAGCGGCGACGCCAGAATCGCCTTCTCGATGGCGCCCATCTGCGACTTGTCCCACGGCGTGATCAACAGCATGCGCGGCTCGGGAGCCGCCACATTGGCCATTTGATTCAGTTTCATTCTGGAGCCATATGCCTCGACCTCGATAGAATCCAACAGCGCGACCGACGCCCGCCCCGTCCGGATAGTCGACAGTTCGTGGGCGAAGGCTTCCACGCTTTTGGCCATTTTGTTTTGGGCTTCTTTCTCGAGCTCGTTTGGCATATCTCAGTCTCCTTTCACCAGGGTGCCTATCGGCTCGCCCTGCAGGGCTCTCATGATACTGCCCGGCTTGGTCAAGTTAAAGACGAGTATGGGGAGCTTATTCTCACGGCACAACGAAATAGCCGTCGCGTCCATCACGCGCAGATTGCGCGAAAGCGCCTCCGTATAGGAAAGTTCCCGGTACAGGGTCGCCCCGGGTTCCTTCACCGGATCGGCGTCGTACACGCCGTCCACCTTCGTGGCTTTGAACAAGATCTCCGCGCCGACCTCGTTGGCCCGCAGGGCCGCCGCCGTATCGGTTGTGAAAAAGGGGTTGCCCGTGCCCGCGCCGAAAATGACCACGCGGCCCTTCTCGAGATGGCGCAACGCGCGGCGCCGGATATAGGGCTCCGCCACGCCCCGCATCTCGATAGCCGTCATCACGCGGGTAATCACGCCCTTGTGCTCAAGCATGGCCTGGATCGCCAGGGCATTGATCACCGTGGCCAGCATCCCCATATAATCGCCCGTCGGACGATCCGGTCCCTGCGCCACGCCTTCCGCGCCGCGGTAGATGTTGCCGCCGCCAACCACCAGGCCCAATTCGACGCCGAGGCCGTGGGCTTCGACGATCTCGTCGCAAAACAGGCCGATAGTCTTAAAATCGATCCCGACCCCGCGACTGGGCTGCAGCGCCTGGCCGCTCAGTTTTAACAACACGCGCTTATACGCGGGGCTGGGCATATGGCTTACTCCTCGCCGGCGGCTGGCTTATTGCCATCCAGGGCTTCACCCAACTGAAACCGGGCAAAACGCCGGATATCGATTTTCTCGCCGATCTTGCCGCTGAGTTCCTTCATCAGCTCTTCGATGGTCACGTCGGGGTTCTTTACAAATTCCTGCTCGAGAAGACTGTTCTCCTTGAGCCATTTGTTGAGTTTGCCCTCCGAGATCTTCTGCTGCACGTTCTCGGGCTTGCCGGATTCCCTGGCCTGCACCAGGTAAATGGCCATTTCGGCGTCGACCTCAGCCTGAGACGCTTCCTCACGGCGCACCCAGCGGGGCGCCGTCGAGCAGATTTGCAGGCACACATCCTTGCAGAACTGCTGGAAAGGCTCGCCCCGGGCCACGAAGTCCGTCTCGCAGTTGATTTCCACCAGGACGCCAATCTTGCCGCCCATGTGAATGTAGGACGCCACAGCGCCCTCTTTCGCTTCGCGGTCCTGCCGTTTCGCCGCGGAGGCAATGCCCTTCTCACGCAGCCAGTTTGCCGCCTTATCGAAATCGCCGCCGCATTCCTGGAGCGCTTTCTTGCAGTCCATCATGCCGGCGCCGGTCGCTTCGCGAAGTTCCTTCACGTCTTTCGCCGATACTCCCATTGTCTATCCTTCTCCTCTGCGATGTTCCCGCACTGAGTAAGCATCCTCAGGCTGTGTTCCCGGTCTATTCCTCTGCGTCCTCGCGTTCGTCGCTGTCTGCGTCTTCGCTTTCATCGTCAGACACAGCTTCCGCTGCATCTTCGGCTTCGGCGTCCGCCGCGGCACGTGTATCCTTGCCAACGGGCTGCTGCACGTATTTCTCGTTCTGGGCGCGGCCCTCGATCACGGCATCCGCCATGATCGAGCAGAACAGGCTTACCGCGCGAATGGCGTCGTCGTTGCCCGGAATCGGGAACGAGACCGTATCCGGGTCGCAATTTGTATCCACGACCCCGATACAGGGGATGTTTAACCGGCGCGCTTCGTTCACGGCGATATCTTCCCGCCGCGAATCGATCACGAACATAACGTGGGGAATACCCGGCATGTTCTTGATGCCGTCGAGGTACTTCGCGAGGCGCGCTTTCTGTTTGCGCATCCGCGCCGCCTCTTTCTTGCTGAATTTCTCGAGTTCCCCTTTGGCTTCCATCTCCTCGAGTTTACGGAGATTTCGGATGCTCACCTGAATCGTTTCGTAATTCGTAAGCGTGCCGCCCAGCCACCGGTTGTTCACGTAATACATGCCGCAACGCTCGGCTTCGCGCTGAATGATTTCCTGCGCCTGCCGTTTCGTGCCTACGAACAAAACGTGACCGCCCGCCACCACCGCATCGCGCACAAACGCCCGCGCCCGGTTGAGCTGGCGGAGCGTTTTCTGCAAGTCGATGATATAAATGCCGTTGCGCGCTCCGAAGATGTACTTTTTCATCTTCGGGTTCCAGCGGCGGGTTTGGTGGCCGAAATGAATACCGGCCTCGAGGAGGTCCTTCATGCTTACAGCTGCCATTGTCGATGCTCCTTTTGGGTTGTACCTCGGGGTTCCCGGCGGTCAACCCGGCCTGCGGGCCGGGCACCCTGACCATACCTTCTCGGAGTCGGGGAACCCCTGTGAATTTGGAATCGGGGAAGTCTAGCACACCCGCGGGAGGCAGCGCAAACGCTTGGCGCGGCGCGGGATTACGACGCGTCCGTGATTTCGGTCGGGGCCTCTTCCGTCTCGGCGAGACGGTCTTTCTCGAATATCCGGATATCCCGCCAACGCTCGCTGTAAAACCGCCCGAACAAGACCCCGCTCAACGCGATTGTGTACACTGTGGCGCCGAGCCACGCCCCTTTGGCCTGCCATCCCATGCCCGGTATGTCCCAGCCTGCCGGAAATCCCGGAATGCGCGATAGCGGAATCACATCCATGGACAAAAACGTGGCCGTAGGAAGGAAGAACGCGTACGCGCCAATAACCAGGGCCCACATCACCCACCGGGTATCGCCCGCGCCACGCAACGCGCCCAATACAACGATATTGATGGCATCAAAGGCCTGAAACAAGGCCGCCAGAATCAGCAAGACCGCCGCGACATCAACGACCTGCGGGTCGGTGCTGAAAAAGGCGCGCGTGAGCGGTTTGGCGAAAATTGCGAAACAGAGGCCCACGGCGGTCATGTACACCATGGCCATCCTGATGCCTGTATAGGTACGACTCTTGGCCGTTGCGATGTCCTTGCGCCCGATCCATTGTCCCACGATGGGCGCGATGGCATGATTGAGACCCACTGCGGGCATGAACGCAATATGCATGAAATTGATGGCGACATTGTGCGCGGCCATCTGCATCTCGCCGCAGCGGCCCACCAGAAAACTCGTGAACACGCCCCAGTTGAAGACGTCCAGGAAGAAACTCAGCCCCGCCGGCCATCCAATCCGGACCAGTTCACGCACTTTCACCCAGTCAAGGGCGTAGCGCGAACGCGTCTCGAACTCCCGGTCAATTGCCTTGGACAAAAACACGCCCTGCAGCACGGCAACCTGGACCCCCATCGCAAACACGGTCGCCCACGCTGCCCCCGCCACCTCGAGCCGCGGAAACCCGAATTTTCCGAAAATCAGCACGTAGTTGAGTACAACGTTCACCACATTGGAGATCCACGCCGAATACATCGGCACGCCGGGCCGGTTCACCGCCTGGAAGAACGACGTCAGGGAGGCTTGCCAGCACAGGAACACGAATCCCGCCATGCGGATACGGAAATACTGCACTTCGAGGAGCGTAACCTCGGGCGAATGGCCCATCACGCCGAACAACTCGTCGGCAAACGGCCAGATGGCCATGCCGAACACGCCGCCAAACAACCCGATATACACGCCCTGCCACGCGTACCTGGCGCCCTGTTCTTTCTCGCCGCGGCCCAGGCTCTGGGCAGCGAATGTCGACACACACCCCGATATCCCAAGAAAGAACGTCGAGAAGATAAAGAACCACAAGCCGGCCGGGCCCACGGCCGCCAGTGCCGCGGTGCTCAGCCGCGAGACCATGACCTGGTCGACAAACTGCATCAGGACGTAGGAAAGCTGCCCAAACGCAATGGGGGCCGCCATCTTCGCAACCTCGATGAGTCCTTCGTATCGATGTGGGGATTCCATACTATCCAATTCTAGCGGGCGTTTGCAGTGAAACGGCCGTGGTCGTGTGCAACACGCGAAAACGGGCGTCCCCCCGGCCTTGCGGCCTCACGGCACGCCCGCGCGATACTCCCCGCACGCGCTCTCCATACCAAGCAGAATAGCGTACCACCCCAAACCGCCCAATGTCACGGGCCAATATGCGCAGTTCACGGTCCCGGCAAGGCTTACTCTGACGTAGACCTGCCCTGTGCCAGTCTGTGCTGAAGAAAACTGGACGGTGACAAAATGGTTGTTTTTTGCACTTTGGTGTGCCAAAATGAATATGTGCTTACATATTTTGTAATAGGAGTTATGTAAATGGAAAAGAGACTTCCAATATCGTGTCCGAGTTGCGGGGAGGCGCTGCATGTAACGCGTTTTATCTGCAAGGGATGCGGGACGGTGGTTGAGGGCGAATTCGCCTTGCCCTTGCTGATGCGTTTGACCCCCGACGAGGGGGCTCTCTTGTTGAATCTGCTGCTTTCGGGAGCGAATTTGAAAGTCTTGGCGAAGAACTACCGGGTGTCGTACCCCACAGTACGAAACCGGGTGGACGCCTTGCGGACCAGAGTCGAAGCGCTGCAGGGCCAAATGAGCGAACCTTCGAAGGAGGAGCAGGCATGAACGCGGAAACCGCTTTCCCGGACTCCCGGCCCCATTCGGTCTTCACGTGGCTTTTCAACCCTTTTCACTTTATCGCCGGAGGGCAGGCGCTGGCTGTAGGAATCGGGATCATCGCGGTATCAGCGCTTGTCGCACTGGTGGCGGGGGTTCATTTTGACGGTACCCTCGACTTTCATACCGGCGCCCCGGCACCATGGTGGGTCTATCCTCTGGAGGGACTGATCGCGTGGCTGAGCGCTGCCCTGTTCTTCCTGATTGCCGGAAAACTGCTGTCAAAGAGTAGCGTCCGGACGGTTGACGTGCTCGGAACACAGGCCATGGCGCGGTTCCCCTACCTGCTCTTCGCGCTCTGGCACCTGCCGCCCGTCATCCGAGACGCCAATACGCGCGTGGGCGAAACCCTGCTGAAATCGGTGTCCAATCCGGGAGCAAATCCTTTTGCCGGGCTTCCCATCGCGGACCTCGTCATCTTCGGCATGACAGCCGTGCTGGCCATCGTGATGCTGGTCTGGCTGATCGCCTTGATGTACCGCGCCTACGCCGTTTCCTGCAACCTGTCAGGGCTTCGGGCCGTGGCGGGCTTCATCCCTGCGCTGATCCTGGCGGAAGTGCTGTCAAAGGTGGTCTTGATTGGCCTTTATTCGGGGATTGAGACGATGTGAGGCGGGCTACAGAACAAGGGCTCTGTTGATAATGAGCTGGATGTCGATCGCGTTGACTTCGGCGTCGCCATTCACGTCGCAGTTATAGGCAACGGGAATTGCAAGCGCGGCGTTCACGACCAATTGAATATCAACGGCGTTCACCGTCCCGTCCTGGTTCACATCTTCAGGCTCGAAGGCCTTGCCCAATTCCACCTGACCCACGAGCCACTGGGAGCCGGTGATGATGGCGCTGCCTTCTCCCACATCGCCCGTAATTGACGGCAGTCCATCGGCCTTCAACTCCGGTTTTTTGCCGGCTTCAGGGAAAGGAGACCATCGTGCCGATTCCCCGGCCCCCAGCTCGAAGGTGGCCAATGCAGGCGTTCGGTCGGTGCCGGAAAGGTCCCGGTACGTGACGGAGACGGCGCCTGCAGACGTGCCAACATTCTGAACCGCGAAATAAGTGCCTTTTCTGAAGTAGGGCACCGTCAGGACCTGGGAGAACTCGTCAGTTCCCCGCAACCGGTATGCGCGCGCGCCGCCGCCCGGCTCGAGTGACTCGAGCTGGCCCGCGAGCGGTTGGTCAGCAGCGATGTCGGCGTTCCAATGCCCGGAACCGATGCCACCATCGCCCGGGTTCGGCATGAAACCACGCGTTTGGTTCACGGCAATCATAAACGACTCGGAACCGGTTGTGGCACTCTCCAGATCACGATAGAAGACGAACACATTTGCAGCGGCGGCGCCTGCATTATGCAGGGCAATGAGTGATGGGGCATAGAAATACGGAACAACAACACCTGGAGAAGACGTACCGGCAAGTGTATGACCACGGCCTGGTCCAGCATGATCGAGTTGCACCTGGCCGGCGAGAAGCTGGTCGCTCACAATGGTGACGTTTCCCCAGGAGAAATCGCCGGTCATATCGGGAATAGCAGCGCCTGCCGCGCCCTCAAGGTCCACATCCGAGAGCAAAGGCCCCCAGCGTACCGCCGCGCCAGCGGGGAGCTGAAACGGGGCGGGATTCTGGGCCGGCTCGGACGGCCCCTGGTAACTGAGGGCGACATTCGCTTCGGCAGTACCCAGGTTCCTGATTGCGATCAAAGAGGCCGTCCCGAAAGACGGAACTATAAGAGTTGTCCCGGCTTCGTCCAATCCGTTCAGCAGGAATGAACTCCAGGAACCGTCGCTTGATTGCAGTTCCAGAATGCCTGCGAGAGCCTGCTGGCCGGTGATGATTGCGCTGCCCGCATCTGCGTCGCCCGTCATATCAGGAAGGCCGCTACCCTCGACACCTTCCGTCGCAGGGTCGTTCTTCAACGGTGCCCAGCGCACCGTGCCGCCAGCAGGCAGCACGTGCGTGTTTGGCGCGGGCGTCCGGTCCATGCCTGCAAGATCCCGGTATTCAATCGTGACCGTCTGGGGCAAACCGTCAAGGTTGGTTATCGCAATATACGCATCACTGGAGAGATAAGGCAC
>CAZFOG010000018.1:17583-33256 GCA_964520685.1 uncultured Nitrospiraceae bacterium
CCCATATCTCCGGACCACACCCGCCCAGTTATCTTGTATTTTATATAATTTCTCGCTTTCAGTAATTAACAAACCGAACGTTTATTCAATTCCTGACAACCAGGAGGTCCCTCAAGCGCTGGCGCGGTGTTGGAAGGCAGCCGGTCTAAATCCTCTCGCCCGTTGTAATTAGCGTGACCCGGGCTCGCGGGTTTGGCTCGATTGGGCCCTCGCATGCGAAGGTGACCTGGTTTTCGCCGGCGGCCAGCATCGGGACCGTTCCCTGTGGGGTCACTTCCGTCAGAAACTCGCCTTTGGGACCGTACAGTTTGCAGTCGCTCATCCCGCGAAACTCGAGATAGGCGCCGGTCGGAATCTCGACCGGGAACGTGATGGTGTTGTCTCCGATGGTGATCGAGGGGTTCGTGAGCGTAATGTTGACCAGTGGCAAAGCCTTGATCGGGCTGAGGTAGCATGTGACCGGTTTGCCCTGGGGCAGGTTGTTGTACCACAGCGAGAGCGACTCGATGTTGGCGTGGTTGATGTCCTCACGGTAGATGGCGTAAGAGCCGCCGTATGGCCACCCCCAGTCATCGATGTTGCCGCCTTCATGCTCGAGCAACTCGAAGTACCGCCATCCGGTGAAATCCACCCGGACGTAATGGTCGCCGATGCCATGGGAGATATGCGAGGGGCTCATCAGGCGAATGTTCAGCAATTCGCCCTGGCCGTCGCCATGCACCCATACCCCAAGCCCCTGCTGCTGGGCGATGTTGAGCACGGGGGAACAGGTCCTGCCGTAGGTTACCCACGAGCCCCTCGGGTTCTCGTGGGGACTTGTCGCTGTGAACACGGCGCTCCCGTCGCCAATCTTCACCTGCTCGGTCGTGCGCCCGAGCGTTCCCTCGACGCCCTCCTTCGCGCGAAAGGCATCGAACGTGCCGGCCGGATTGCTGAAATCCTCGACCACCACCGCCTCGGGCGCGTCATAGGACACCGCCGACATCAGCGCCTCGATGCGTAACGCGAGCGGTTGTTCCTGGAAGGTGTTGTTCGTGGTCCACACGTTTGTGACGCCCTGCGTGTCGCACACCTTATGCTTAGCGTAGTTGACCCGCTGGAAATAGGGGGTCCCATCCGCGTCCTCGCGAAGCGTGAATTCCGCCCCGGGCTGCTGGAGCTGGTCTTTCACTTCCTGGGGGAAATATCCAGCATGCCGCAATTCCTCGTAGCGCTGGAAGATGGGAGCCAGGCGCTGGTAGGCGGGAATCGTGTCGATGTTGTCAGGATTCACCCCCATCAGACTCAGGCCCGCGCCGGTTCCAATGCACTTCGCCAGCAGATACTCGATATCGTCGGGGAACGTCGGCTCGTTGCGGGGGCTGGTCCAGACTTTTACGGACCACCACCCGAGATTCATGGGAAGAAACATCTTGCCACCGGACAGATTGGCCGCTGCGTGGATGTCGATGAACTCTTTGTGGGAGCGGTTCGGATGGTCCCAGGCGCCCATGCGCGCCCGTACGTACCACAGATGATGATGAAACGTGCTCATCTCGAACAGGGCCGGTTTTTCGAGACGGTTGGCGATTTCGAATACAAACTTCGAGCCGTAATGCCATCCGTACTCGCGGCCCGCCAGCACATCTTCGCCGTCCAGCGCATCGAGATAGATCATATCGAAGCCGCATTCGTTAAACGTATCCGCGGTGTTGGCGGCTATCTCCGCCAGAAGGGTCGATTCGGGGTCCGGCGCGAAAAGCCCGAAGCATTCGCGCAGGTGATGCACCTGGGCGCCCCTCTCGTGGGCAGCCGCCTGGGTGCCGTAAGCCCCCCGCGTGCATTCCGTAAACGCGTACGGCGCCTCTTTCGACAAACCCGCGTACGTGATCAGCTCGTCATCGATCTGAACGGTGACGCTGTTGCGCACGAAGAACCCCGTTGTCGTCGACATGTTCTCGGTGGGCTCGACCACCGGAACCGACGCTGCGTCGACCGTCAGCGCCTCGGCAAGCGTGAACGTCGCGTCCTTGCCCAGCCGCGGATCGGGAACGGGGGTAACATAGGGGGTGTCCTTGGCGATGAAAAACGCATAGGTATGCAGACCCGCCGCTATGCCGGCGGCGTGCAACGTGTCGAGCACGGCCTTGACGCTGGCGCGGCCGTTGGGGAACAGGCCTGGATTCGGCCGGTAATCGCCGAACCGCAAGGACCCGCCTGTATGAAAGTCCACCTGGTTCAGCCCGAGCCGTTTAACCAGCGCGACCCACTCGTCGACCGTTTCTTCGGTGCATTGTCCAAAATCGAAAAGGTAGGAGCCCCGGTTGATCTCGCCATCGAGCGCCCACGGGCCGCCGATGTTGGATTGGGGAATGTCTTCCGCCGCGCTGACGACGGTTTTCATGGTGTCGCGCAACTGGGCCTGAGGGCATCCGATAACTGCAATCTTCGCGCCCTTCAATCCGAACCGCGGATAGCACATGGCGCGAAGCTGGTTGTTGGGTCCCGGTATTTCCGCGACGTGCGTTTGAAGATTCAGGGCAAGCACACAGCAGGCGAAGGGGTCGTTCAGCGAGCCCTCGAGCGCCAGTGGCACGTTCAGAAACGTCAATTGCTGGATCCCCTCGCCTGTGACACCCGTCACATCGAGGAGCATGTGGCGCGCGTGCATCTCGACACGCAGCGTGCATTCGGCGCCGGTATCACCAAAGCCCAGGGTCAGGATTCCGCCGCTGAATGCCGCCCGGGAAACGTCCACCACGGCATCTCCCATTTTCGCCTGAGCGATCGTACCGGGCGCGGCCTCTTTGAGATAGTTGGTGCCTGTTGACTTGTCGATGAACGCCAGATTGCGGCCATCCGGTGCGATTTCGTAGCGAAAGCTCTCGTTTTCAAAGACGATGGATGCGCCGGATTCGGGCGCCGCCTGCGCACAGGCGCCGGTTCCCGAACAAACAACCGCTGCAACCGCCAACAATGTCCCCAGTACAGACCGCTCCAAGCGCCACATAGCCAGCCTCCCGCGTTTCAGTGTCTTCGCGCCAAACCGCACGAGCTGCATCATACACGCCCGTTGCCCCCCCGTGCGAACAGGAAGATCGATCACGAAACCACCGGATAACGTGAGAGAACCCCCGCAAGGCCGGTGTCGAACCAGTTCGACCCCGTTCCAGGGTCGGGATGTTCTGGTACGGTCGCCGATCCAGGGGCTTCGCCCGTGGTTACTCAAATTGGACCCCGTTCCGGGGTCCCGGTACGGCGGGAATTCTATGCAAGGATGCGGCGACTGGTGTCCGAATGACCGGCGAGGGCGCCGGTCCCACAACAGAGTAGCCCGAGCAGGCTGAATGCCTGCGCGGGGGCCGACGCGGTCACGTTCGAACCGCGGCACGAATGCGGATTCCGGGGGTCACTCCTCGTCCGCTTTCACCAGCATGGGGTCGATGCGCACGCCGTCCTCGAGTTCGTTCTTGCGCTCGGTGATGATAATGTCGCCGGGTTTTACGCCATCGAGGATTTCAGCCCACTCGTCGTTTTTGAGGCCAAGGGTCACAGGAACCAGCTTCGCTTTTCCGCTGTTGACTTTGAAGACCGCCCACCCGCCGTCGTATTTGAAGGTGGCCCGTTCCGGCACGGCAACCACGTTGTCGTGGCGCTCTGTGATTACCCGGATATCCACACTCGTGCCGGGACGCAGATGCACGTTGCTGTTGTCGAATCCGGCCAGGATTTTCACCCGCTGCTGCTCGATACCGAGTGCCGAGATCTTTTTGAATCCCGACGGATAGATGCGCGTGACCTCGCCCAGGAGCGTGCGGTTGCCCAGTGCCTTGCCGCTGATTTCGACTGGGTCGCCCACGGAGATACTGGTGACTTCCTCCGACAGGATGTCGCTCTCGATTTCGATGGTTGTCATGTCCCCCAGCCGCATCAGAGGAGTGCCGGCCTGCAAGACCCGTGAATCCTCGATGTACTTTTCGAGCAATACGCTGTCGACCGGCGCTCTAATCTCCGTCTTCTTCAAATCATCGCGCAGAATCCTAAGCTCCGATTCAAGCCGCTGGATTTCCGCCATATAGACCTCCCGCATGTACTCATTGTCATCGACGGAGTCTACCAGCTCGTGCTGCGAGAGCTGAGTCAATTCGAGATTCTTCTTGGCGACACGCTCGGCCAGTTTCAGGCGCTCGAGGTCCTGTTTCAGGGTCCGGTATTTGCGCCCAGCCTCGTCGTAATCGGCCTCGCTGGCTATGCCCTGCTCGTACAGCGCGCTGATGCGGTTATAGTTCTGTTCCGCCGTAGTCAGATTGATCTGGGCAGCCTCGAGTTCCCGCCGGGCGATGGCCGCCGCGTCACGGCTTTCGCCCACCCGGACTTCGGCCGACTTGAGTTGCTGCTCCTTGGGTTTCGAGACGTCGACGCCCGTAATCCGCGCCCGCGCCTGCTCGATGAGCGCCTCGGTTGCCTCGATCTGGCGCTCGAGGCTGTACTGGTCCACGCGCGCCAGCACCTCGCCCGCCTTCACTTCCACCCCCACGTCCAAGGCAATCCGCTCGACCGTGCCCGAGACCGGCATATCGATAGTGTATTCATCGTGGAGCCGCGTCTTCGCATCCTCGGCCACGTATTCGCTCACGTGACGAAGCGACGCCTCGGTTACGGCCACCGGCAGAACCGGACCTCGCAGCGAGATGTACCCCGCCACCAACGCCACGACCGCCACGATGGCTCCAATGATGAGGCGTTTGCGGTTCAAAACACGTCCTCCTATTCCCGGGACTTCAGCACTTCCACCATGTCCAACCGGTGGACACGCCGCCGCGCCGCAAGATTGGCCAGACTCACGAATACCACCGTCATCACGCTCGTCCACACGAACGTGGATGACTCAATGTAAAACGGCAGCCGGTACAACTCCGTGTCGTACGCATAAACCAGCAGCCGGCAGAGCGCCATCCCGAACGGCAGGCCCAACACCAGGCCAACTGCCGAAAGCAGGAAGTTCTCCTTGTACACGACGGCGCCCACTTCGGCTTTCGAGAAGCCCATCACGCGCAATGACGCAAGTTCGCGTTTCCGCTCCTCGAGCGAAACGATCGTCGCATTGTAGATGATCGCAAACGCTATAATGCCCGAAAACACCAGCAGGAACGTATTGCTGATCGCCATCGAGTCCTGCAGTTCCCGCGTGATGTTGGCAAGCATGTCCTCTTTCAGCTCGACCGCCGCAATGCCGCGAATATCCTTGAGCGCCTTCGACAAATCGCGCGCCTCGCCCGCGTGCGTCTCGAGCAGGGCCGTGTTCAGAACGAATGACTCATCGAGCAACCGGCTCAGCGCGCGGATATTCATGTACGCCGACGACCCGAAATACTGCGACACCACCTGCCGCACGGTCACTTCGCGTTCGTCTTCGATCAATCCCCGTAACGGCTCGAGCACCAGCGTGGAGCCCGGGCCAACATTCAATTCGTTGGCCAGGCGTTCCGACATGACAATACCGCTCTCTCCAACGCTTACCGGCCGCCCCTCGAGGTCCATGAGCCGGTGTAATTGCGAGCCGCCGGATATGCCGATAACACCGACTTCTTTCTCGCGCCACGCGGTCTTCATGCGAAACGGGTATTGGAGCATGGGCTCCGCGGCCCGGACCGCCCCGAACCGCGTCAAGTCGCGGAGGGCGTCTTCATCCATCTCCTTCTGCAATGCCACGCGGACGTCCTCGCGCTGGGTTTCGGTGAATTGAAAATCGATCATGAATTCCATTGCGTCCATGGTGAAAAAACCGACCACCATGATGCCGGCCGAGACCATGACCCCGAAGACCGAGATCCCCGCCCGGACGCGGTACCGCGAGACATTCCGCACGATCATCTTCCAGGTGAACGAGAGGCGTTTCCAAAGCGCCTGGATACGCTCGATTGCAGTCCGGCTACCGTATTTGGGCGGTTCGGTGCGCATGGCATCGGCAGGCTGAATGCGCGCGGCATGCCGCGCTGCCGAGAGCGCCCCTGCCAATGCAAACGCAACACTGATGCCCATCGAGCGCGCCAGGATGTCGGGATACACCCGTGCTCGAAGCAGGGGGAAGGTGAAAAACCGCACGTACAGCTTGATCATAGCGCTGGCAAGCCATTGTCCGGCAAAAAAGCCGCCCAGACAGCCCATAATCGCCAGGATCAGTGAAAACTTGATGTAATACCCCGACACTTCCCAGTTTGAATACCCATACGCTTTCAGAAGTCCGATCTCGGTGCGGTCATTGCGCACCATGCGGTTCAGCAGCACAAGGAGTATCAAGGCCGCAATCCCCAGGAAAATCGCCGGTGTAATCTTCGCCGAGACCTCGAGACCCGCGATTTCGTCGGCCAGGAAACGCGCCGAGATCTGGTCCTCGCGCTCGAGCTTGGCGTAGACGCCGTAGGGATCGAGCACCTCCTCCGCGCGGTCCAGCACGGTCTTGATCGGCACCGTTCCGTCCACCGTTCCCACAATCTCGTTGCAGGCCTCGTTCATGTCGAAGGCGCTCTCGGCAAAACTCTGCGACACCCATAGAATGCCGAACTTCTCGGGACTGGGTACGAGCTCCTGGGCATTTCGAATCATGATCACATATTCGGGGGACAACGCCAGCCCAACGATTCGCAGGGTATGTTTGCTGTCTTCGATGGTCGCCCGGATTGTGTCGCCCAGGGCGAGGTTGTTGGCCTTTGCGAAGTTCTCGCTCAGGATCACCTCGTTCATGGCGCTCTTCTCGAAATAGCGCCCCGACACCAGCGCAATGTCGTTGATGACCGGGTCCGGATTGTCGGGCATCGACACAATTCGGCCCGTGCGGGGCTCTTCCTCGCCGGGGACGTCGAGGCTGACATCTTTGACGATGCGGCCGCGGGCTTCATGGACACTGTCGAGGGCTTCGATTTTGAACACGGCCGTCATGGGAGCCTGTTCGAACATCATGAAGAAGTCGGCGAGCCGGTATTTCTCGTAATAGGTGTCCCGGGTAAGAACCAGATTACGATGGGCCGAGGCGAGGCTGATGTAGGTGGCCGTTCCGCAGGTGATTACCGCTGCGATGGCCAGGGCCTGTCCCCAGCTCGTGAAAAGGTACCGGAACAGTTTCTTTTGCAGCACGTTCACCGTAGCTCACCACTCGAGTTGGTCTGGATTAAGCCGCTCCTCGTTCACAATAATCTCGCGCACGTGGCCGTCCATCATGCGGATGACCCGGTGGGCCATCTTGCCGATGGCCGCGTTGTGGGTAATCACAATCACAGTCGTGTCGGTCTCGTCATTGATATGCTGAAGCATTTCGAGCACGACCTTGCCGGTCTGGAAATCCAGCGCGCCCGTTGGTTCGTCGCAGAGCAGGATTTCGGGCTGTTTGGCCACCGCGCGCGCAATGGCCACGCGCTGCTGTTCGCCTCCGGATAATTGCGAAGGGAAGTGGTCGCGGCGCTCCTCGAGGCCCACGAGGCGCAAGGCCTGCCGCGAATCCATCGGATTGGAGGAGATCTCGGTCGCCATTTCAACGTTTTCCTGGGCCGTTAAATTGGGCATCAGGTTATAGAACTGAAACACAAACCCGATGTGCCGGCGCCGGTACCGGGTAAGTTGCGATTCCGTGTACCTGGAAAGCTCCTCATCCTTGAAGAACACCCTGCCGTCCGTCGGGCTGTCGATGCCTCCGATGATGTTGAGCAGCGTACTCTTGCCCGAGCCGCTGGGGCCCAGAATCACCAGAAACTCGCCTGCGGATACCTCGAGCGAGACGTCCCGCAACGCATGGACGGTTATCTCGCCCATGGGGTAGTTCTTCTTGAGGTTCTCGACCCGGAAGATGGTGCCGTTTCCCGTTTTAGCGGTCATTACCGTACGCTCGATCCAACCCTTCCAAGGTAATACGCCCGAAACCGTGATTTATTCGCCCTTTTCCCGCGGGCCCATTATCGCCCACGTGGCGGGTAACCCGTCAACACGCATTTCGGCCCCGGGTCAGGACATTGCTCAGGACAATCGCACCAAAACCTAGCGTGAATCAGCAGTTCCGGGGGTATTGGGATCTCTTCCTGCCCGTGTCTTAGCCCGGAAAGCCGATTTCTCACTGCGTACTTGTCTGCCAGGGTGTTTTCCGGTATGGGACGATGCGGGCCCGCGTGGTCATATTTGATCTCTTCTACCTGTTTCCCATCTCGAATGACCGGCGAGGGCGCCGGTCCCGCAATAGAACAGCCCGAACAGGCAAAACGCCCCGCCGCAACAAACCGCCGCTCCCGTAGGAATTGTTTTTGCGGGAGGGATGACGTGCGATTGCTCTGGGCCGCTGCTTTGCCGTGGCGAGGTCGCTCTCCGGTTTTTGCTATAGTCATAGCCGCTTTATCAGACACTACGGGAGACCCGATATGAGTGCTTCGCTGCTGATATGCCTGCCTCTGGCCCTGTGTGCCGGAAACGCCCGGGAACCCGAGAGCGACGTGGGTAATTTCTACCCCATGCTCGACGAGTATGCCGGACGCTCGACCTTTCCCCTATCGTATCTCGCGCAGGACTGGCCGGATGCCGGCGCCTGGCGCACGCTGGGGCGCGAGCGCATGTACGAGCTGCTCGCCTACAACCCCGAACCCGCGGAACCCAACGCTGAAATTCTGGAAACGGTGCAAAAAGCGGGCTATACGCGCTACCTGGTCCGCTACACCATTTCGGCCGACCGCACGACCGATGCTTTTCTGCTGATTCCCGACGGACTCGAGGGTCCCGCGCCCGCGGTTGTCGCCCTCCATTGCCACGGCGGGTTCTACTATTGCGGAAAAGAGAAGATCACCGAGACTGAAGACCCCGTGCCGGTTCTGGCGGACTTCATCGACGGCTCGTACGGCGGGCGCCCCTTCGCCGACGAACTGGCGCGGCGGGGGTTTGTGGTTCTCGTGCCCGACGCGTTTTATTTCGGCGTGCAGCGGCTGGATATCACCCAGATCCCGAGCCATTATGGCGCGCCACTGCGAGGTCATGACCCCGGCAGCAACACCTACGTGCAACGGTTCAACCCCATCGCCGGGCGCCACGAGGCCTTGATGGCCAAGACCATCTTCGCCGCCGGCTCCACCTGGCCGGGCATTCTCTTCCAGGGCGACCGCGCCAGCGTCAACTATCTTGTGACCCGCCCCGAAGTGGACCCTGAAAACATCGGTTGCATCGGGCTTTCAATTGGCGGATTCCGGAGTGCCCATCTGTTCGGCCTGGACCCACGCATCAAGTGCGCGGTGGTCGCGGGATGGATGACGACCTACAGGGCGCTCCTCTACGACCATCTCCACTCGCACACGTGGATGATCTACGTGCCGCGCCAGCACAACTTCCTCGATTTGCCTGACGTGGCCACCCTTAACGCTCCCAATCCGCTCATGGTGATCAACTGCCTGAAGGATTCGCTTTTCACCCTCGAGGGCATGCAGGCCGCCGAACAGAAGCTCGCCACGGTATACGAAAAGATGGGCGCCGGCGACCGGTTCGTCTGCAACTACTACGACGAACCCCATTCACTCAAGGTGCCGGCGCAAGACGACGCCATTGCCTGGCTCGAGAAATGGCTGAAGGAGTAACCTGGCGGCCACCCATGGCCCTCCCGGGAGCGCCACGCCCCGTGCGCGGCGTCTCGTATGCTACACTCGGTGCACGGAAGGAGCGCAGCGCCGTACGATGAACGTTCTCTGGCTGGGCACGCACTTGTGGCCGAAACATCTCGACCTCGCACCATTTCTCGCGCCCCACGGCCACGCACTGCGCACGCTCACCATCTCCGAAGACTCAGACAATCATTTCGGCGCGCGAGAAACCGCCGCCCAAGTCGTCGAACGCATCTCGCGCGAATGGCCCGTCGACCTGTTCCTCTGCTGGCTGCCCGAGCTGTTCCCCCCGCCGCTCGAGATTGAACATTGTCCCATCCCCACCGTAGCGGTTTTCTCGGACTGGAACATCTATTTTCCCCAACTCGAACACAACATGGCGCGCTACGACCGTGTGTTCTGCGACAAGCTGGGCGCGCAGAAGCTGAGACTCCGCTGCGCATCGCCTGAACACTTCTTCTCGTTTTACTCCCAGAACAGCGCCATCCACCACAAGCTCGACGTCGAGAAGGACATCGACATCGTCTTTGCCGGCAGCCTGAACCACGCCATCCATGCCGAGCGAGCGCGGTGCCTCGAGCAAATCGCCGCATTGTCCGGCCGCTACACCATCCACATCTGCAGCGGTTATATTGACGAGGCTTACACGCGCCTTCTGAACCGCGCCCGTATTGTGTTTAACCACGCCGTCCGCTGTGAAATGAACATGCGGTGTTTCGAGGCGCTTGCCTGCGGAACGCTGCTTTTCCTCGAAGAGTCGAACATGGAGGTACGCGACTACCTCCAGGACCGCCACGAAGTCGTCCTGTACCGTCCGGATAACTTGACGGAATTGCTCGTCCATTACCTCGAACACGAGGACGAAGCGCGCGCGATTGCCGAAAAGGGCCACGCGAAAGCGTCCGAACTGGCTCTCGAACGCCGTCTCCCCGTGTTCTTCGATGCGCTCACGCACCTGCGTCCCGGCGACCGCGCTTACCGGGCCTTCGACGACGCGGAGAAGTGTTACGCGGATGTGATGCAGTACTCTTCGAGCCTCGAAGCTGCCCAACAGGCACATGTTGGCGACGCGATCGCAAGCGCACTGGCGCGGTTTCCGGATTGCCCCGCTTTTCACTCCATGGCCGCCCTGCACCGCGCGGAAGGGCTTGAAGGAATGGCCGGCAGTGACCGGAAAGGGGCCGTCCAGGAGATCTTGGTGCATCTTCGGAACGCTTGCGAACTCGCACCGGCCGACGCTGTCCCGTGGCTCAACCTCGCCATGACGTGTGCGCGGACCGCCGCACCGGATATCGCCCTGCAGTTTTACGAGCGCGCGGCCACCGCCGAAACATGCAACCTGGGCGCCCTCCTCATGGGCTCGGTTACGGACCCCTTCTACGTGGAGTTTCGCCGGGCGCTGGCCACTGGCGAGCAGCGTCCCGAGATGCTTAAGGCCGTGGCAGCCGCGCGCCTCTCCGTAATGCTCGCGGAGCGGGGCAATGCCGCGGAGGCCCTCGAATGGTCCACCTGCGCCGTCAATTGGTGGCCTGGCGTATTGCCGCCGCGCCGCGCGAAGGCGGCAGCGCAGATAGCAATGGGAGACGCAGTTGGCGCGGTTGCCTCTCTCGAGGCCGGACTGTCATTAACTGCCTTTGATGCGGAATACCGGTCTATGCTGATTGACGCATACCGCGGCGCCGGGAGAACCGATGAGGCCCGCGCTCTTGCGTTCGAGACTGCACGGCTATTCGACGCGTGCGAGGGGCAGGAAGATGCGGCCGCGCACTTCCGAGAGATTGGGCGGGACACACGCACCGGGATATGACCTGCAGGACGCATGGGACTTATGTGACCTGAATGGGTTTGGGGGCGGCGAAAGGGCGTGGGAGCCCCGTCTGGGCCCGGCGAGGCTGGCAGGCGTGTCACGACCTGGGATGGAATTCCTTGTGGGCCCGGCTCAGCCGGTCCACACTGACATGGGTATAGATCTGCGTGGTGGATACATCGGCGTGGCCGAGCATCTCCTGGACCGCGCGCAGGTCGGCTCCGTGGTCGAGGAGGTGGGTGGCGAACGAGTGGCGCAGCATGTGGGGCGTCACGTTTTGCTGGATGTTGGCGCCCTGAGCCGCCCGTTTCACGGCCTGCCACACGCTCGAACGGCTCATGCGGCGGCCGCGGCTGGATAGAAACAGCGTATCGTCAAGTACCTTTCCCTCCGACCGGACCGGCAGGTAGGCCTGGATCCGTTCGATGGCCCGGCTGCCCAGGGGCACGATCCGTACCTTCGACCCCTTGCCACGAACCCGGACCATCGACTCTTCCATCGACACGTCGCGCAGGGGGAGATTGGCGAGTTCCGAAATGCGCAAGCCGCAGGCGTAGAACAATTCGAGAATCGCCGCGTCGCGGACCCCGTGCTGGCGCGCCAAATCCGGCGCGGCGAGCAGACGCTCGACTTCGAGAGACGACATGACGTGGGGCAGAGCGCGGATAAGGCGGGGTGAATCCATGCCGTCGGTGGGATCGCGCTCCGCCAGATGTTCCTCGCGCAAGAACCGGTGAAACCGCCGAATGGCGCTCAAATGGCGGGAGGCCGACCGTGCGCTCAGCCCGCTTTTCCTCAATGCGATGAGATGGCCCAATACATGATCCCGCGTGATCTCGTCCGCGTCGGCAATGCCGCTCTGTTCGAGCTGCTCCACGTAGGTGCCGAGGTCGCCCGCGTAAGCCTCGAGCGATTTATCGGCAAGGCCGGATTCAAAGACAGACGCCTCCAGGAATTGATCCAGAAGACGCCTGAGTTGTCCTGATGCTGTCATGGTTTTCCCGTTCCCAGCTCATGGTGGGCCATGGCGGTGCAGGAAAGCAAGAGCCGCTATTCCTTGACCATGTCGTCTGCAGAGGCGACGACTCGGGAGATGACACCGTATTCGACGGCCTCTTCGGCGCTCATCCAGAAGTTGCGGTCGCTGTCTTCGTAGACTTTTTCGTAGGGCTGGCCGGTTTCGCGGGCGATCATATCGTTGAGGCGTTTGCGGATCTTCATGATCTCCTGGGCCTCGATACGGATGTCTTTGAGATGGCCGGCCGCGCCGCCACTGGGCTGATGGAGCAGGAACCGCGTATGCGGCAGTGCCAAACGGTTCTCTTTGGGTGCGCCAAACAGAATCGGGACCGCGATGCTGGCGACCCAGCCTGCGCCAATCGCGATAATCTCCGACTTGATAAACCGCATCACGTCGTGGATGGCGAGTCCGGCGTCCACGTGTCCGCCGGGCGATGTGATGAAGACCTTAATGGGGTCGTGGGAATCGCCATCCAGTATAAGAAGCTCGGTCATCACCCGCTCGGCAAGCTCTTCGTCAACCGTCCCGGAAACCAGAATGGTGCGGGTCTTGAGCAGCTTGGTTGTTAATGGTTCAAAGGGCTGTTTTTCGGCTTGTTCGTCGTTGCACGTCATCAATCTCGCCTCACTTTCGTTCGTTGCGCGAAGGTGTATTGTGCCATCCACCCACAGAGCAGTTCAAATGCCCTGTCCGTGCCCGAATCGCGCGAAAGGCCCTCCCGCGCGGCCTACCTCGTCCTCCTGGCATAGTCGCACAGGGCGCGGAGGTTATCGTGGGGGGTGTCCCGGGTGACTTCGCAGCCGGCGCCGGCGATGAACCGGGAGCCGGCTTCCTGGTGGCATTGGGCGATGGCGGCGCGGACGGTTTCGGGAGTGCCGTCGCGAAGGCAGCGCACAGGGTCGAGATTGCCGAGGAGCACCTGGCCGGGGCCCATGGCGGCGCGGCCTTCGGCAACGGGAACCATGTAATCGAGGTCGACGATGTCGCAGCCCAGGCGCCCCATCCCTTCGAGGATGGACCGGGTATCGCCGCAGATGTGCAACCGTACCTTGAGTCCCATGGCGTGCAAGCCGTCAACGAGGCGTTTTTCGGCGGGCCAGACGAATTCTTCGTAGACGTGGGGGCCGACGAGCGACGCCGCGGCGTCTCCTACACCCATGAGGTCGGCTCCGGCGTCTTTCTGGGCTTGCGCGAAGGCCAGTTCCATCTCGAGCACAAAATCGAACAGGTCGCGCACGAAATCGGGCTGCTCGAAGAAGTCCATCATGATGTGGTTGATGCCGCGGAGGTCGGCGGCTTCGGCGACCGGGCCCTCGACCCAGCCTTCGACAATGCGCTCGTTGCCAACGCGCTCCTTGAGCAAGGCGACACCTTTCACGCGGTCATGCATGCGGCCGCCGCCCAGGGGGTCCGGTATCGAGAGCTTCGGCAACGTCTCGGGAGCCTGCAACAGTGCGCGCGATTCGTCCACGGCGGGGGGCTGGTTCTCGAAGTACTGGATGACGGCTCCGCAGTCGGCGGCTTCGCGCGCGGGGTCCGAGATGGCAGACACGTAGTCAAAGCCGAAGGTCTCGGCCACATGAACCTGGGCCTCGGCGAGCACCTCGTGATTCGCCGCGTACTCGCCGTACTTCACGCCCGCCAGATCGGCGGCGAACATCATGGTGATCGGCATCAGGGGTAGATGGTCAGTTGCGCGCCCCTCCATTATGGCAAACACGCGTTCCCGGCCGGTCATGGCAGAGCCCTCCTATGGCTGGGGGCAACTTTTCTGAAGAAAAGTCTCCCCCAGACCCCCTTCAAGAGACATCGGTTCGTTGCGCGAGATTATGGGCATAGAATTTCCTGGATGGTCTTAATCATCTCGCCGCGGGGGACGGTGACCTGTGCGGTGCGGCCCGCTTTGCGGTAGGCGTCATGATCGCCAATGTCCTCGCGTTGTTCCTTGCCCGCACGCAGGTCCTTGATCGATACCACGCCTTTGGCGAGCTCGTCCTCGCCCACAATGACGGCGACCGGTATCTGGCAGCGGTCGGCATGGCCCAACTGGTGCTTCATGCCGCGTTTTGAACCGAAATACACCTCGGCGCGCAGACCCGCGTCGCGCAGTTCCTTCGCAACCTTGAGCAATTCGGCTTCGGGCACCCGCCCCACGAACGCCACCAGCACCTGCGACTGCGCGGGCACACGCGGCGTAATGCCCAGAAACGCGAGAGCTGCCATCAGCCGGTCGAGACCGAACGCGATCCCCGCGCAGGCGATCGGGCGCTCGAGAAACCGCGCCACAAGCCCGTCATAACGGCCGCCGCCGCCCACGGACCCGAACCGCCCTTCCGCAATGGCAATTTCGTATACGGGTCCGGTGTAGTAATCCAGACCCCGGGCGAGACTCGGTGCAAACCGTGCCTGGGATACCGGCACGCCGAGCGCGTCCAGGCATCTGTCCAATTGCGTCATCTCGTCCAGCGCCCGGACGGCCAGCTCGGTTTCCGGGAGGGCCTCGCGCATTTTCGCAACCACTTCCGCGCGCGAATCGCCCTGGATCGCAATAAACGACAGGATGGCCTCGATGGTCGTTTCATCCAGGTGCACGCCGGGGATAGGGTCGCCCGAGTCGTCCACGCGCCCCGCCCCCAGTTCCGCCCGGATGTTGTCCACGCCGACCTTTTCGAGCTTGTCGATAACGCGTAGCACATGCTTGGCCTTGGCTTCGCCGGCAATGCCGCAACCTTCCAAAAGGGCATCGATGAGCTTGCGGTTGTTGACCAGCACGCAGAAATCGTTTGCCCCGAGTTTTGTCATAATTTCGCAGACCACGGCAATGATCTCGGCGTCCACGGCCACCGAATCCGACCCCGCGGCGTCGATGTCGATCTGGGTGAACTCGCGGAACCGCCCGGGCCCCGGACGGTCACCCCGCCACACCGGCCCGATCGCGTACCGGCGAAACGGAACCTTCAATTTGTCTGGATACTGGGCCATCATGCGTGCGAACGGAACGGTCTGATCGAACCGCATGGCGATGGGTTCGCCCTCGGGGGTTTCGAGGCGGAACAATTCTTTGTTGGTTTCCTCGCCGCCGGTGCCGAGCAGGGTGTCGAGGTATTCGAGGGCGGGCGTTTGCAGCGGAACAAAACCGTATGTGCGGAAAACCGACTCGCAAACCTCGACCACGGCCTTACGAGCCAGGACCTCTTCGGGCAGAAAATCCTGAAATCCTTTCAGGACGCGCGGTTCAATCAA
>CAZFOG010000019.1:0-32103 GCA_964520685.1 uncultured Nitrospiraceae bacterium
GTTCAGGATTCATGAGACTATTATTATCTTCCCACCGCCGTAGCTGTCATAGACGACGGAATAGTATTATGACAGGGATGAGGCTACGGAGACAACCGTTCGCGTATCCAATCGCAAACACTCCGAATCACAACGTCTGCGTCAAGGTCTTGCCACAGCTCATGGTATCCGCCGTCAAAGACCCTGAGCGTCTTGTCTGTCGCGGTAGAGGCCTCGAAAAGGCGCTGGCTTCCGGAGGCCGGCACAACGCGGTCTGCGCTGCCGTGAACTATGTAGAGGGGCAGTGTGAGCTGTTCGACCTCCGCAAAAGCATCCGCCACGGCCTGCTGCATCTGGGCGCCCGTGCGGGCGCGCACGCTTCCGTGATAGTTAAGAGGATCGTCTTCCGCTTCTTTCACCACTTCCGGGCGTCTCGAGAGGCCTTGCGGGTCGACGCTGCTGACAGGTAGCCACGGCGCCACCACGGCGATGTATCTGCCAAGTGCGAGAAGGGGTTTGGGTACGCTATCCGGAAACGCGAGCAGGGGGCTGCACAAGACGAGCCCCGTGAGCCCGGGCTGGCGCGTCTGTGCGTACCGGACTACGATGAGCCCCCCGAAACTCTGGCCCAGCATGAATACAGGCTTGCCCGCGGTATCCGGGGCGATATGGCGGACAAAGAGGTCGAGGTCGGAGAGGATTGCGGCAAAATCGCCAACGTAGCCGCGGCGGCCGTCCGAGCGGCCGAATCCGCGCTGGTCATAGCTGTAAACGGCTATCGATTCTCCATTCAGAGCGCGGGCGAAGCCGGCATAACGGCCGCAATGGTCGCCATAACCGTGGAGGAGAATGACGCTGGCTGCCGGTTCGCCGGACGGCACCCAGGTGCGTGTGTAGAGCCTCAAGCCGTCACTTGTGGTGAATGAATCCTTCTCTGGCATGGTTCAAGGTCCTTTCGCGCGCCCCGGGCGGGGCGCCGGCCACTGTCTCAACACGAATTGCCTGGCTTCCTCGGACGATATCAGTTGTCCGTCCAGTTGGAGGTCCTCGACACGTTTCAGGATCTTCGAGAATAACGGGCCGGGCGGATAGCCGAGGGCCATGAGATCGCGACCGCTCAGCAGGGGTTCCGGGCGCAGCGTTTCCTCCGGTGTGCGCGCCTGGTACGCGTCCACCCATTGGACCGTATCGAGTCTGCGATGGCTTGCCAGGCAGTCGATGCGGCACAATTCCTTGAGTTCCTCGAATCCCTCGATGCGTACCGTGCGTTTTCGCTTGTTTTCGCGCATCTCGGGGATGTGTTCGAAACGCATATGCTGCGAGACCAGCCACACCACGCGCTCCGTCTGGCGGCGGGACAAACGGAGGCGCTCGCATATTGCACGAGCCATTTCGGCGCCCACTTTGTCGTGTTCGTTGAACCGGATTCGGTCGGTGTGGGTTCGGGTTGCCGGTTTGCCCACGTCATGAAGCAGTACACCGAGCGCGAGGGTGGGACTCGGGTTCTCGAGGAGGTCAAGCATGAGCAGGGTGTGCGTGAAGACGTCACCTTCCGGATGAAACTCGGGAGGCTGGCTGACGCCTTTCATGGCTTCGATTTCCGGCAGGATCTGCTCGAGCAGGCCCGTGTCGTCCAGTAACTGGAAGGCGCGTTTGGCCGCTCCCTCGGTGAGAATCTTGAGTATTTCATCGCGAATGCGCTCGGCGCTGGTTGCCTTGATGAGGGGGGCCAAATCGACTATGGACCGGTAGGTCTCCTCTTCGAGCGCGTAGCCGAGACGCGCCGCAAAACGAATTGCCCGGAGCAGACGGAGATGGTCTTCCTGAAACCGTTCGCGGGGTGGTCCAACCGCACGGATGAGCCCGGCCCGCAGGTCCTCGATGCCGCCGACGTAATCCAGGACTTTGTGTTCGACGGGATCGTAGAAAAGCGCGTTGACGGTGAAATCACGGCGTCGCGCGTCTTCTATTTCATCCGTAAAGGTGACCGAGCTTGGGTGGCGGCCATCCTCGTACGGCCCATCTTTCCGGAACGTCGTGACCTCGAACTGTCCCTCGGGGAGCAAGACAATTTGGACCCCGAAGGCCGCTCCCACATCGACTGTTCGGCTGAACATGGCGGCCACCTCGTGGGGTTTCGCATTGGTTGCAACATCGAAGTCCTTGGGGCCGACATTCAAGAGCAGGTCGCGGACGCACCCGCCGGCCAGCAGCGCACGAAAGCCCCGGGCGCGCAACGTGGCGCAGACGTTTTCGGCCGCGGCCCGGCGTTCATTCATCAAGGGAAGGTCCATCATGCACGGGTGCAGCGCCGGGAGCAAGCGCTCTCCGGCGCCTGTGTTCTCGAACCATCATCGCAAACAACGCGGTCAACCCCAAACCGGCAAAGGCGCCAAACTGATACATCCATGCCCTGTCACCGGGAGACGCGAAAACGGCTCTGAGAATGGCCAATGCGAGGATAAGCGACGCGGCCCACCGGTAACGGGGCTCCCGGAAGAGAAAGCTGAGGGCAATGCCGGCCAGGCCGTGGATAAGCCAATGCAGGGCGAGGTATTCGTCCGTGGCCCATTTGTTGAAGGCCAGGAGACCGAGTGCTCCGCCGGCTGCCACCAGCATGGTCCTCAGGGTGTCGTCCATGCGATGGGCGACGGATGGGCGCTTGTGGGCGAAGTAGATGAGCCGCTCTGAGATTGGGTAAGCGCTCAGAAACGGGATCATGTAGGCGAGGAACTTCGAAGCATCGAGCAAGGTGGCCGCCGGGTCGTAGAGCAGGTTCGAGAAGTACGCTGCGCCGATGGCCAGGAGGCCGATACCCGCGATTTTGAGTCCGGGGAGGGGTAGGAAGAGGGTGCAAAGCAGTAGCACGGTGCCGACCGCGTTGTAGGTGGCCGGCACATAGACGTCGCCGAACTTGTAGGCGATGAGTGTGGCAACCATGTAGGTGGCGCCGAGATGTGGCAGGGGCGCGACGAGGTTGTGTTCCCAGGCGCGATCATCGCCCACGCGTTTCAGATACCGTTCCCACAGAACCCCGGCGAGATAGGTGTAGAGCGCGAGAATGACGGTTCCATAGGCGTATCCACCGCTCTGTTCAAAGCCGGCTTTGTTCACGAGCAGGAAGAAATGGAAGCTGACGTGGGAGGCCACGAGCAACGCTACCGCGGCCACTTCCAATTGCGGTGTGGACGTCAGGAACCCGGTAATTGCCAGGGCAACGCTGAGCGCGCCCAGCAGATAGGGCAGATCGGGCTGCTGGCCGCGATCGGTAATTGTGAGCATCATCAGCAGCAAGGCGCCCAAAGCGGAGTACAGCATGGCCGTGGTCGCGCTGGGAGGATCGAGGAGGGAACCGGCCAGAAACCAATGGCGGCTTCGCTCACCTGCCCGCGGAGGCCGGCGCCGGGTGGCCCGTTCGTAGAAAATAGCAATCAGGAAGAACAGGAGCGCGGGGCCGGCACAACCGAGCCAGCTCGCGGGAATGGCATACGTTCCCAGGACCGAATACCCGGGCGCTTTGATGGCGATGGCCGCGCCCCCAGTGACGACAAACAGCAAGAGGATACTGCCGGCTTTGAGGATGACGGCGCCGCTCTGCTGATAGAAGACTGCGAGGGCAAAGCATGCCAGGGCGAGGGCGGGCCAGAGCGTTACGCCCGAATACAACGCCATGAGCGACAGGATCGCCATTGCAAAGGCTTGGGCGATGTATGCCTGGAACACGAAGTTTCTTCTGGAGCCGCGGGTTTCGGCCATGAGGGCAAATGACGCCAGTATCACGGTGAATGCCAGGCGGAACATCCACACGTGGTTTTCGTGGAATGTCTGAATACCGAACCACACGATGGGGAAGAACAGGGCCGAATTCAACAGAGACAGCAGGAGCATGCCTCGGGCGCGGATATTCTCGCGGCGCACGTCCAGAACAGTCGCGAGACCCAGGGACGCGAAAGTGACGGCAAGAGCGCCCCGCGAAAGCCAGAAATATGTTTCAGGCTCAACGACGATGGCGGGGGGCTGGCGATACAGGAAGGCGGTGAAGCAGCCGTACGTGCTTAACAGCACAATCCAAATCAGAAAGCGCCAATGAAAGCGGGCATGCAGGAACAAGGCCGTTGCGGAACCCAGGGCGATAACGCCGAGGGCATAGGCGAATTGCGGCACCGTGGCGGAATCGTGAGCCGCCAGCCCGAGGGTGTAATAGACGAGCCCATAGCCCATGACGGCGGCCGCGTGGCTTCTGCGCCATGCGGCCATACCGGCAATCGCCAACAGGGCCGCGAACAGCGCCGGGAGGGCGTTCCACTGGTCCGTGAACAGTTGGGCATTCGGAATGAAGAACACAGCGTAGGTGGTGAAATAGCCGGCGGCCAGTCCGGCGCCCAGGACGATGGCTGCAAAGAAGCTGCGCCGGTCTGGAAAGGCGCCCCCAATGAGGATGCCGAGCGCTGCGAGACCGTACGCCACCAATGCCCTGCTGCGCGGATCAAGGGCAGACGCGGTGGCGCTCTTGCCGGCAGCCAGTATCATGGCGACGGTGACAAATACAACTGCGAGCCTGCTCAACCATACGGTCCAGGCGCGGCCGTGAACGTCCAGGTCCTGGGGACCCGGGCGGGAGGGGGCCGGGGCTTTGGCGGCACGGGGCGTTGCCGTAGCGGATCGTGCCGGTGCAGGGCGGTCTGCTTCCAATGGACGCATGCCGCGCAGCTGGTGCAGCTCGCGGGTGAGTTTTGAAACCTGAGATTCCAGTTCCTGTATGCGTTTTTCGGCGTCCACGCCCTGTCTCTACATGTTCTTCTGAAGGTTAGCAGCCAACCGGGAACTCCGTACGGGAGACGCGTTTCCCTGTTCAACCTATTGTATCGGCGCACGTTCGGGGATTCCAAGGATAATGTCGCGGTCATGGGGTGTGGGGGCCTTGCGGGCGCTGGAGGCGGCATTGGGGAATTGATATGCCCGTCGAGGCATTTTATACTTCTGCGGCGGATAGGACTGGAAGCCCGGGACCGGATACGCAGTGCGCGCCGGTCTCTTGCGGAAGAGTGAGACAGCGGTATGTTTGTATTGGGAACGTGCATGTTCCTTCTTGGAGCCGCTTTGCTGAGTGCCCATTGCCTCGGGTTCGCTTCGCGGATACCGGGGCTCGAGCAAATACCATCCGTTCAGGTTTTGGCGGCGGCCCTGGCCATCGTGGGAGCCGTTCTGGCGGTTCTTTTCCGGCGTCCTGCCGACTGAGAAGTGCGTTGATACCGTGGCGTTCATCCCGCCAAGGCTAGAGAAATGAGCATGCGGACGATTCAAGCCTCGAAAATCCTTCTAGTTTGCAGCACTATCCTGGCTGTTGCTGGTGCCGGGCAGGCCCAGGCCGAATTGCGTGTACCGGGCACGGTCGACGTCCTGATGGACTTCATCGCCGGGTTTGATGAGGGCACGGTAACCAATGCCCTGGACAGCTCGGTGAGTTTTGCGGAGGCCTCGGGTGACGAGCAGATGCCCGGCATATTCCTTCACCCGAAAGGCGCGGGGGATGCCGTTCTCGAGTTCGCGGAAGTGCGGGTGCCCCCCCTGCGCGATGGGCAGGTCTGTGCCCTTGCCTTTCACATCGGTCTGCGTTCGGGATTTGACTGGAACGCGGTCCCCAACACGCCCAATGGGGTGCGGTTCTCGGTGGCCGTTGGCGGGCATGTGGTGTTCGAAGAGGATCTTGCGGAAGGCGGGTGGCACCCGCGCGCGATTGATATGGCGCCGTGGGCAGGGCGCAAGATTTCGGTGGCGTTCCATACGAACGCCATTTCGGGAAACACAAGTTACGACTGGGCGGTGTTTGGAGAGCCCCTGCTTGTCTTGCTGGAACCGGCCCGCGACCTGACGAATCTTCCCGACCAGACAAGAGGTTTGGCGTTGCTCGCGATCGAATGCCGCAGTTCCGCGCGGGTGGTGCTTTCGACAGGCGCGCACGGCGTGGGGGCAGCTCTTGCCGAGGGCACACACCTGCTGCCGGTTGCATTCGACAATTTTGAGATGCCTGCTCTGACTGTCGAGGCGGGAACGGCTTCCGTCAGCGGTGTCCATGTGGGGTTCTATCGGGCTGAGCTGGAGATACTCGAGACCGAACTCAGCTCGCCTCTGGTTACGGCAGGGAAGCCCTTCACTATCATCCAGCGCATCAGAAACACGGGACGGGGCACATACGGAGGGGGCGGCAGATGGACCCTTCGAGTGAAAGAAGGCGGTGACCTGGCCGAGTTGGGGCCCGGAGCGGAGCAAACGCTGGTGCTGGACGCGCTGCAGCCGGGTGAAGAGACAACCCTCGAATGGCGGGACCTGGTGGCGGCATCACCGGGCGACTGGTTGCTCGATATGGGCCGCGAGCTGCGCATTCATGTGTTCGCCGAGGAGGTCGAACCCCCGCAATCGCGCAGTGAAGAACCGGTGGTGGTGGTCGAGCGGAATGGCGGCATTCGTGCCGTCGTTGCCAGCGCGTGGTCGCGCCTGTGCGTGGTCGTGGATGAGACCGGCGGTGCGTATGCCATGGCCGGCGTCTGGGATGGTGCCGCCTGGCGCCGCGTAGCGTCGTTGTATCCGCTTGCGCGCCTGGTGCTGCGTCATGACGATGGTTCGCTCGAGGAACTGCGGTTGCGGATCAGCAACGTCCATCCTTTGCGGTCCACCTGGCTGGCCGTCTACGGCACGGCCGAAAGTGAGAGCGGCGTCGAGTGGCCTGTTTTGCTGATGGCGTATGCCGAGGCGGACAGTCCCCGCATTCATCTTGAAATCGAAACGATTGCTCCGTGCGATGCGGCACTGGCGGCGTTTTCGATGCCGCAAATACTTGCCGGGGACCGTGCTTTCGGGGTAGAGAAGGACTTCGCGCTCTTTCCCGGGCTCGAGTATCTCGAAGGGGAAGAAGCGTCCAGTTCGACACGCGACCTCGCCCCGCCTCTGAATGATCGCCGGGTACCGGCCGTGCACAAGATCACGACTCCGCTTATGGCGGTGCAGGGCGATGATGCCATGGTGGCACTTCTCTGGGACGCCTCCCAGGAGTGGGCGCCAGGCCTGCGGTTTCCGGCCGCGCGGTTCCAGGCTCCACGCCGGGATTCCGGTGTGGGCCACATTCATATGTCGCTGTTTGCGCCGTCCGTGGGCGATTATGTGCGCGAAAATCACTGCGAAGCGGCTGACACGCCGTTTCCGGTCAAGAAAGGCCAGCGGCTGCACCTTGAGGCGTGGCTTCTGCTAGACCATCGCAGCCGGTACGGGGAGGACAGTATTGTTAACGGCCCCTATGCCGGCGGTCTGGTTCTCCAAGCTATGGCCCAGTGGTTTGAATTGTTCGGTCTGCCCGGGCCTGGAACACCGCCGCGGGACTGGGAGGAAGAGAAAGCCCTGTGCCGCGCGGCCTATTTCACGGGCGTCTGGCATGAGGACCCGCCCGGCTGGAGTCACTGTCACGGATGGGGCAGCGAACCCGCCATCGGCCACGCGGTACCGTTGTTGCTGGACCTGAATTCGGGCGTGGCCCCGAATGTAGCTGGCGAGATTGAGCGGCGTATTGACCTTGTGGCCGCGCGCGCACTTGAACAGTTGGGTCCCCGCAGACTGTGGACGAACGCGGGCTGCCACATCCTGCGCGGCGAGTTTCCTTTTCTTTACGGCTATCTTCCCGAGGCCTTGAAGGGTCTGAAGGAAGATGCCTCCAACCGGTTGAATGACCGGAAGGACGGACTCTGGGTTTGGGAGCCCGCCGGCGAGCAATACCGCACGCTTGGCACGCCGGGCGATCATACCCTGGGCCAGGCGGCGTTGCCGGCGCTCTACACCTTGCGCACGGCGCGCCTGACGGGCGACCCCGAGCTGGCGGCAAAGGCCCTCGAAGCCATGAAACAGATGGAGCGCTACGAAGTGCCGCGGGGCGCGCAGATGTGGGAATGCCCGTTGTATCAGCCCGATATTCTCGCCGCGGGGTATGCAATTCGCGCGTATTGCGAGGCCTACCGTCTCACGGGCGACCCGGCGCACCTCGAACACGCGCGGTATTGGGCGTGGACCGGGCTGCCGTTCCTCTACATGTGGGAGATTGACGGCATACCGACCATGCGTTACAACGTGATCTCGGTGATCGGCTCGACGTTTCACCACCATTCGTGGCTGGGTCTTCCGGTTGTCTGGTGTGGCCTCGTGTATGGATACGGCTTGCAGGACCTGGCCGAGTTTGACAGTTCCTTTCCCTGGAATACCGTCGCGGAAGGGATCCTGATGTCAGCCATGCGGCAGCAGTACACCAGCGGCCCAAGCAAAGGATGTTACCCGGATTCGTGGAATATGGTGGAGAATCGGCCCAATCCCGCGGACATCAACCCCGAGAACATTCTGGTGAACGGGTTCCGGCTGCGGGGCCAGTCGGCTGAGATCGGCTGTGTCCGGTTCGAGCGCAGGAGCGGCGGGGCGGTTTTTCTGAACTCGCCGGCTACTATCGTGGCGAGCGAGGCCCGTCTTGACGAAGGGGGCCTCCGTTTCACTCTGGGAGACATGTATGCCCCCGTGACCCACACGTTTATCGCGCCCGTGGCGGAACCTCGGGGGGTAACGGGAGCGGGCGAACGCGCGGCAAATTCAGAGGGATTGCTGGCGGCCACGACCGGGTGGTTGTATGACGCGGAATTGCAGGGAATAATCCTCAAACACTCCGCGAAGGGAACCAACATCACATGCGAAATCCAGTGGTAGCTGGGGCAACGTGATGGGGCAATACCGAAACGGCCTTTTCCTGCGCGCTGCCCGTGGAGAACGGACCGGGCGGCCCCCCATCTGGCTGATGCGCCAGGCCGGCCGAACCGACCCCGAATACAACAACATCAAAGAAGAGGCCGGTCTGCCCCTCGAGGAATTGTTTCGCCATCCGGAATTGGCCGCACGTATTTCTCTCCTCCCCCAACGCATCGGCGTGGATGCCATCATCTATTTCCAGGATATCCTGACGCCCCTGGCGCCGATGGGGGCGCGGTTTGTGTTTCGGCCCGGCCCGGTGCTCGAAACGCCGCCACGCGAGCCCCGGGATCTTGCGAAGCTCCATCTGTACGATGTGGCTGGCGAATTGCCGTTTATTGCCGAGGTCTTCCGGCTGGTTCGCGGGGAACTCCAAGGTACGCTGCCGGTGCTTGGCTTTGGGGGAGCCCCGTTCACGCTGGCGGCTTTCCTGCTCGAGGGAGAGAGCTTTGGCAGGACGGCGCCCAGGACTGTGCGGTTCTTGTCGGACCATCCCCAGGCGGCGCATGCACTCCTCGATAAGCTGACAACGGTCACCGTGGAATACCTGAGACTCCAGATCGAAGCGGGCGCGGATGCGGTGCAGTTGTTCGAATCGGCCGCGCCTGTGCTTGATGCCCGCCAATACCGCGAGTTCGCCTTGCCCTATCAGCAGCGTGTATTCGACATGTTGCGCGGGACCGCGCCCACCATAGCCTTCGCGCGGGACATCGGGGATGTGCGTCTGCTCGATGCCTCCGGCGCGGATATCCTGAGTCTTCCTTCATCCATCACGATTGCCGAGGCCCGTAAGGCCGTGGGGGAGCACCGGGTAGTCCAGGGGAATCTCGACAACAGGCTGCTTGCGGACGGTCCGCTGGGTGCCATTACCGAGGCCGCAATCGCCTGCATCCAGTCGGGCGGGTGCCGGGGGCACATTTTCAACCTCAGCCACGGATTGCTGCGCCGGACGCCCTTCGAGAACGTGTGCCATCTTGTGGAGTCGGTCAGGACGTATCGGGCTGCAGGCTGACGAACCGTACGCAACGAAAAAGGCGCGAGTGGTAACTCGCGCCTCATTTGCGTATCTGTCGGTAAACGCACCTAGAAGGCGTCTCCGACCTCTTTGCTCTGAAGGATGGCCATCAGCGGGCTCACGGGCCATTGACCCGGGTAACGGATGAATTCGACATGGCCATCCATATACAGGAAGTTGCAGCCACCGGGTGCGTGGTTGAATTCCTGTCCGAGGTCCGTGCTCACCCAGTCGCCGGTCACGGGGATCTCGCTTTGTGCCCGGGCGCTCGAGGCCGGATTGTTAATGTCCGTGATCAGGAATCGCTCGATGCCCTCACGCAAGCGGTAGACCGTGAGCGGAAGGTCCGCGCTGCCGTCCGACGTCTTTGACAGGTCGCGATCGCCGAAATCCAGCGTAATGTCCTCGAGTGAGCTGTACAAGGCGTCGAACACGGGGATGATATCGGGAAGGTAAGTGACAATCCACCCGATCCCATCCATCACGCTCATCCCCGTAAGAGGCGAATCGTCGGCACCTACTGTAATTCCGGGCCACAAAGTGAGGTGAGCAAGGTAGAGATACGAACAGGAGCCGTCATCCGGCTCGCACGCGTAGAACTCCCTGTTGGGCACTCCCACGGTCGGTGCCATGTTCCCGGCGCGGTCGATGACAACCATGGCGAGGTCGTCGGCGTTATCGAATACCTCGGCGGGGTCGTTGCCCGTGGTTGCCGACGGGCACAGCAGTATGCCGGGGTCGGTCAGATACTCGGGGTAGACGGAAATTACACTGATGACGAACTCGCCCGATACTTCATCGCAGTCCCACGCCTTGGTGGGCGGCCACTTCTCGCCTTTGGACTCGTTCGCATACATCTTGCAGACGAGGCCGATCTGTTTCAGGTTGTTGGCGCAACTTGCCCGGCGTGCAGCTTCGCGTGCGCGCGCCAGGGCGGGCAGTAGAATCGCAGCCAGGATGCCGATAATCGCGATAACAACCAGCAATTCGATTAGAGTGAATCCCCTTCGCATCTCCCTATCACTCCTTTCGGTTTTTATTGACCAGTATTGCTCCTTGTTGACTTGGTAGTGGGTTAGGATACTTCGTAGTAAGGGGTAAAGATAGAGTGGTAACGTTTCCTCCCTTTGGTTTGCCAACTCCGCCTCAGTTGTCGCTCCACTTAGCAGTATATCATAGTTTTCGCATATGGGAGGTCTTAGGTGTGGAATTTCTCCGTAGAACGTAACATATTGGTATAAAATAAGATAAGGCCCTCCGCGGGGTGGGGGTGTGAAAGTGGGCTGGTAACCGGAGTCGTGTTGCTGTGTTTCCGGCATTCCTGCCAGCGGGTGCTGCTCCGAAACCGGAGCAGGGGGCAAGCCGGTTGACGCGTTGTGGGGCTACCGCGCCGCCATGAGGGCGGTGACGCGATTCAGCTAGGTCCAGTACACGTATTTCAGGAACGTGGCCTTGTCTGCGGGGGCCAGGGTATCGAGGTTTTCAATCTCGTAGCGGTTGTTGTCGAGGTCAAAGATGATGCGGCCATTGGTGCCCATCTCGATGACCGTGCGGCGGTCGTGGTTCTTGGTCATGAACTCCATGAGGCCTTTGTCGGTTTCGACATGCCACGTGAGAAAGCCGATATCCTCTTTGATGGAGAGGATCTTTGTTATGTAGTGGATGAAATAGCGTTTGGTCAGTTCATGGCCAATGGCGAGGCTGGAACTTGGGGCCAGCTCTTTCAGGCGCCGGATCATGCCGATTTCCTTGTGCTCGAGGGCGGATTCGCCCGTCCAGAGGGCGATGAATTCGCTCGGGCGCGAGGTGGGGAAGCACCGGTAGGCGCGGACGTGATCGTACACCTCGTCGCGATACACGACACGCATGCCGCCCTCGTCTTTCGAGTACAGATGGAGCTGTTTTGGGTCGAGATACCGAATGCGCGGAACGGCCAGCCGCGAGCGTTCAGAACTTCTCTCTTCTTGCGAAACGGGCGCGGGGGCTTCGCGCTTGACCGCGTCGGCCTTCTCGATATCCCCGGTCGCCTTGAGGTTGTCGACGCTGGTGGCGCGGTCGCTGGTCAGTTGGGCCTGAATCTCGACAAGTTTCTTGTAGATGCCGTTTTGCTCGAGGAGTTCTTCGTGGGTTCCCTGTTCGCGAATGATGCCTTCCTCGAAAACCAGGATGCGGTCGCAATTGCGGAGCGTGCTCAGGCGGTGTGCGATGGCAATGGTGGTTCGGCCAAGGCTCAGCGCTTCGAGGGCTTTCTGGATTTCGCGCTCCGCGATGGTATCCACACTCGAAGTGGCTTCATCAAGGATGAGGATGCGGGGATTGTGGAGGAGTGCGCGTGCGATGGCCACGCGCTGGCGCTCGCCGCCGGACAGTCCGGAGCCGTGCTCGCCCAGGCGCGTGTCGTAACCATCGTGAATGCGTGTAATGAACATGTGCGCATTGGCGGCCAGTGCGGCGTCGAGAATGCGCTCGGGAGCGACGCGCGGATTGCCATAGGCGACGTTCTCAGCGATGCTTCCGGGAAACAGGAACGGGTCTTGAGCGACCAGGCCGACCTGACGCCGCAGGCAGAGTTTCTTGATCTTCTGGATGTCGATATTGTCAATGGTGATCTGGCCTTCCTGGGGGTCGTAGAAACGCATAATCAGATTGACGGTGGTCGACTTGCCGCTGCCGCTGTGGCCGACGACGCCCAGCATCTCGCCGGGGTTCACGCGGAAGCTGACGTCGTGGAGGATCGGAATGTGGGGGTCGTATCCGAAGGTCACTTCGCGGAATTGGATGGCCCCTTGAATCTCGATCTCGACGGCGTCGTCAAACTCCTCGATTTCGGGCGCTTCATCGAGCACTTCGAACACCCGGTGGGCCTGAGTTGTGAACGAGGTAAACCATGTGGACATCTGGGTCAGGGCGTTGAGGGGCGAGTAAAACAGCGTCAGGTAGCCCAGAAAGGCGAGCAGGGTGCCCAGCGTCAGTTCGTCGGGAGACGTCTGGCTGATCATCGTGGTGGCCTGGGCGGCCGAACGGAGGGTGTCATCGGCCAGGCTGGCGGCGTGTGCATCGATAATGGCTTTTCCACCCAGCAGCCAGACGAAATAGCTCCCGAGCTGGAACAGCCAACTGATGAATGGCGTGAAACGCGCGGTGGACATGTTCACGCTCATGCCCGCATCGCGGAAATTCGAGCTGTAGCGGTCGAACCGGCGGGCCTCACGGGCTTCCTGCGCGAATGCCTTCACCACGCGCACCCCGTTGAGGCTGCCATGGAGGATGTTGGCGAGACTCGACCGCGAGGTCCAGTACTTTCGCCATCGCGGAATGATACGGCGGTAGTAAAGGGCGGTGAAGACCATGACGAAGGGTGCGGGCATCACCGCCCAAAGCATGAGTTTCCAGTTGGTCGCCAGCATGATCGCCGCGACACCGATCACCAGGAGAATCTGATACCCGAAACCCGAAGTGAGCTGGTTGATGAATCCCTGGAGGGCCTCGATGTCCTGGCTGCAGCGCGTCATCAACTGGCCTACGGGATGGGTGTCGTGGTAGCGAACGGCCAGGTCTTCGAGTTTGAGGAAGACTTCTTTCCGGAGGTCGTAGCCCAAGCGGTTGGCCAGCCAGGCTGCGAGAGTCTCACGGAGCCACAACACAATGGCGCCGGAGAGCGTGGTGACGGCGAGTGCCGCCACAACGACGTACAACATGCCGATCTTCGAGGTCGCTCCCAGCGAGTCAACGAATCGGGCAAGCCATCCGGGCAGGGGTTGCTCGCCGAATACGTTATCCACCAGGACGCGGGTCAATTGTTGGGGCACCAATTGAATTAGAATGGTGAGCACTACGAGAACCATGGCGACCGAAGCATAGGGCCAGTAATCCCGCACGCGGGCCAGGAAGCGCATGAAAACCAGGCCGCGCTTGACGCACTTGGGGCAGATCTTCATGCGTTTCTCGGGGACCGGCCGCCCGCATTTCTGGCAGCGCCCGACCAGAACCTCTTCGTCTCCTTTTCCCATGGAGACCTGTTTGCCGGCCGAGAGGCTCTTGAGAAGCGAGGCGATTTTGTTGAATTTCTCGGCGTTGCGATTCGAGAACCGGGCGAGTTCCTCGAACACGTCGTTCACTTTGATCTCGAGGAACCCCGAGCCTACACGCGTGTCGGTCCGGACGGTTTCGACGTCTGCCAAGGCGACATCTTTGAGCACGAGGGGTTCGCCGAATTCGTCGTCGAGGGCAAAAACGAATGCATGGTCCCTGGTTGCGACTACCCAGGATTCGGCGTATTCGCCGGCGATGTCGAGATCGGTAACGGCGGCGACAATGATATCCTCGAGGGCGATGCCGCGGTCTTCGAGAACCTTGCGAATGGGGGCTGGAGTGGGGCGGCGTATGTGTGTTGTGTCTTGCTCAAGCATGGCATAAAACCAAAGGGGTCAAGAGTTTCTGGAAGCAGCGAAACAGGGTGCGCCGTGCAGCAACAGCAAGTGTTTTGCCAATATGGAGAAGGATGCTACTCGCAGGGGCTGGTGAAGTCAAGGCAAAATCCTTCTTTTCCAAGGGGTTATCTCTTGGGAAGTCTTGGCCGGGTGGTCGCATCGACAGCGTTTCATCTGTTATGATACCCACACGTTGGCTGCGGCGGACTTGATTGGTTTGGCCCAGCCTACGAGATGACGGGAGACCGCTGTGCAAAACGGGTTTCCCTACCTGTATTTACCACGAAACAGGCAGATAAGCGAATTGCGGCGGTGACCGTGATGGAGAACAGACGATAGGGATCAAAATCATGGCGGAAGTAGGGTATGGCACTATTGGTTGTGGAAACATTGCCCCCATGCATGCGGAGGCGATTCAGGAGGTTTCGGGCGCGCGCCTGATCGCGGTTTCGGACGTGGTGGAACGCAACGCCCAGCAAATGGCGGAGCGATTCGGAGCGGTTGCCTACACAGATTTTCATGCGATGCTGCAGCGTGATGACATACAAGTTGTAAACCTTTGTATACCAAGCGGTTTACGGGCAGAGGCCGGCGTTGCGTGCGCCAAGGCCGGCAAACACATCATCTCCGAGAAGCCTCTCGAGGTGAACACCGAGCGAATAGATCTGCTGCTCGATGCCGTGGAAGAGGCCGGCGTCAAACTCGGCTGTATCTTTCAGAACCGCTTTGCCGATGGCTCCAAACTGGTGAAAAAGGCCATCGAAGAAGGCCGTTTTGGAAAGCTGGTGCTGGGGGACGCATATATCAAGTGGTTCCGGTCCGAGGCATACTACAAGAGCGGGAGCTGGCGGGGTACGCGGCGCCTGGATGGCGGCGGCTGCCTGATGAATCAGGGCATTCACCAGATTGACTTGTTGTTGTGGTTTCTGGGGCCGGTCAAGTCCGTTTTCGGGCGGACGAACCTGGTGGGGCACGAGGGGTTGGAGGTTGAAGACCTCGCGTGCGCGGTGCTCGAATTCGAGAGCGGCGCAATGGGCGTAATCGAAGGGAGTACCGCGATCTGGCCGGGTCACCCCGGCCGGGTTGAAGTGCACGGTGATCACGGCAGCGCGATTCTCGAGGATGGGGTGTTGCGCTTCTGGAAGTTCAAGGAGGAGCAGCCCGAAGATGAGGTGGTCCGTTCAGAAATGCCCGAGACCGCCCCGGGCGCCGGGGCATCCGACCCGCTTGCCAATGTTACGCATGAAGGGCATCGCCGGCAGATTGAAGACTTCACGGAAGCCGTTCTCGAAAATCGCGCGCCCCTGATTGACGGCAAGGAAGGCCGGCGGTCCGTTGCAGTCATCGAAGCCGTTTATGAATCGGCGCGAACGGGGAAACCCGTGGCTATGTAGCCTGGAGCAGCGCGCATTTGAACAAGAACCGACCAGATACCGGCAGGGCAGAAACCCGTTTGAGGTATCATAAAGGTCCCACAGGGACCAGGAGATAGAGTATGTCTAGATGGTTTGAGGCGAGAAGATGGAATTTGTTGCCGATGGCAAGTGCAGTGTGCCTGGCCATGCTGCTCGCGCCCGTGGCCATCGCCGGTGAGGCAGAGCAACCGGCGGCCCCTATTGTGCAGGAAAAGTCCCAGTTGCCGCCGGTGGTAGCGAAGGTCGATGGTTTGGAGATCACAGGGGAAGAGTTCGAACAGGCGATGGTAACGGCCATGCGCATGAAAGCGGCCCAATCGGCGGGGGATCCGAACCGGGACCCCAATCAACCGCCGGCTGGGTTCGAAAGAGATGACGCGGAACGCGTGCTTCAGTCCATGATCCGCAGCAAAGCGATCTATGTGCTGGCCAAGAAGGCAGAGACCACCGTAACCGACGAAGATGTGAATGAGGCCTTTGAGAAGACCAAAGCCAGTATGCCGGAAGGCCGGTTTGAACAGATCATGGAGGCCAGAGGGTTTACTGAGGCCACGGTCAAGGAGAAGCTGCGCGAGCAGCTTATCTCACAGAAGTTCTATGACGCAAAGACGAAAGACGTCACAGTATCGGACGAGGAAGTGCAGCAGGCCTACGACGAGCTGAAAGAAGCCGGCCGTATGGAAAAGCCCGAGACCGCCGATGTGTCGCATATTTTGATTTTGGCTCCACGCGAGGGGACCGAGGAAGAGGTGGCGGAGGCCAAGAAAGAGATCGATGCCATTCGCGCACGCATCGTGGAAGGCAAAGAGGATTTCGGAGAAGTGGCCAAAGAAGTTTCCGAAGACGAGGAATCGAAGCCGCGCGGCGGACTATACGAAGACGTGCCGCACGGAATGATGGTGCCCGAGTTCGACAAGCTGCTCTTCGAGCTTCCGCTGAATGAGGTCAGCGAACCGTTCCAGACCCGGTTCGGCTGGCACATCATGAAGGTTAACGGCCGCGATGAGGCCGGTACAATGGACTATGAGAGCGTGAAGGAACGGGTTCGCGAGGCCGTGGAGACCCGGGCCAAAGGGATGGCGTTCAACGAGTACCTGGAGTCGGCAGTGGATGATCTGAAGATCGAAATACTGCTGCCGCGAAAGGAAGAGGCGGATTCGACGGACGCTCCCAGTGAAGCGCCTGAAGCGGAGAACGGCGAGGCCGAGCTTCCCGACGAGCCGGCGTAAGAGGGGCGATTCTGCCGGTCCCGGCGGCGCATTCGCACGTGACGGCCCGTGGTGGCCAGGGTTTTTCATAGAAGGGAAGAGGAATGTCGAGCGCCATACCTTTCGATGTGACTATCGTTGGCGGGGGAATGATAACCAACGACCTGCTTCTCCCGTCCATTTATCATATGCAGCGCCTGGGAGCCGTCGGGTCCATCAGAATCTGCGCGCTGAACAACCGCCCCCTCAAGGCGCTGAAGGAGAATCCGCAGCTTGCGGAGGCGTTCCCTGATCAGGATTTCACCGCGTACCCCGCCCTCGACGCCCCGCCGGAGCAGGATTATCCGGAGCTCTTCAAAGAGGTGCTGGCGCAGATGCGGCCGCATAACGCGGTGGTGGTGGCCATGCCCGATCAACTGCACTATCCGGTGGTGATCGAGGCCCTCAACAACAACCAGCATGTGCTCTGCGTGAAGCCGCTGGTGCTTAAGTACGCCCAGGCTGTCGAGATTGAAGAACTGGCGCGCGAGAGAGGCCTTTTCGTCGGGGTCGAATATCACAAGCGTTTCGACCGTCGCGCCCTGATTGCGCGGCGGCACTATGAAGAGGGCCATTTCGGCGAATTTGTCATGGGCGAGGCGAAACTCCTTGAGCCGTATCTGTACCGGCACTCGAATTTCCAGAACTGGTTCACCTGCGAGAATACGGACCCGTTTGTGTATATCGGATGCCATTACGTGGACCTGACGCAGTATATTACGGGTCTCAGGCCGACGGGCGTATCGGTGCACGGGGTGAAAGGCACTTTCCCGAACGGCAACGTGGGCTATATGTGGTCCCAGGGCCGGGTTGTATTCGAGAACGAGGCCGTGCTGTCGTTGATAAACGGCCTGGGGTATCCGGATGAAGGCGCGGGGCCCAACGAACAGGGCCTGGTGATTTACTGCGAAGGGCCGGGGAAAACCGGCCTGATCCAGCACAACGATCAATTTCGCGGCGTGAGCCATTCGTACCTGGAAGGCATCGGCTCGGGGGGGACCGTGTTCAACTACATCAACCCGGATTTCTTTCAACTGGGGCCGTGGGAGGGACGGGGATACAAGCCAATGGGATACGGCTACGATTCCGTTGCGGCGAACCTCGGCAGTATCGGGCGCATACGGTCCGAAACGGAAGGCCTGGGCGAGAACGACGCGTTGTCAAAGCGGCGAGAGATTATCGCGGAGATAGATGCGAGACGCCTCATCGCTACGCCCGCGAACAGCAGTATCAACGAACTGGTTACCGAGGCGGCGCGCATGTCGATACTCAGCGATGGCGAGTTTGTCAAGATTGTGCATGACGGTTCTCCCCATATCGAGCCGAAAGGCTGAGCCAGACGGAGCGACTTGAGCAATCGCGATTCGACGAGAGGCCGAAGCAGGCTAACGCTTGTGCTTATTGGGGGGGCAGTGTGCGTCCTGCTTGCGGTGCCGCTGGCCATCTACACGGCCCATGGCCTGGTAAGTCAATACCCGGACGGGCCCGCGTGGACCCAACGGCTTCTGGACATGCGCATGGCCCGCGCCGTTGCCGCGCAGCGCATTATCGGGCAAACCCTGGAGATCGACGTTGTCCCCGGTACAGGTGCGCTTCGGGGAACGAGCATCCTCGAGGTCGAGTGCGGCGGCTCCGGCCTGGATGCTGTCTTCTTTGTTTTGAATCCGGGCCTCAAACCGATTTCGGCGTCGTGGGGCGGCGTAAAGCTCCCGGTGTCCCGCCAGGGAGGTTTGGTTCGGATCGGCCTGCGCGAGCCACTGGGCCCGGGAGAGCGAGGCAGAATCCAGTTTGAGTATGCGGGCTTGATCGCGAATACATCGCTTGCGGACGCGGTCATCTCCCTGGAGGCGGTCTGGCTGCCATGGGAGGCGTGCTGGCACCCCGTTGATTTCTCGAGCTTCGTGCGGTTTGATTGCACCGTCACCCTTGGCGGTGAGCTGCAGCTTGCAGGAATCGTGGATGAGGCGCCCAGGAGCGTAGAGGAGGGAGGCCGCTACCGTGTAAAGCCCGCGCGTGCGCAGATGGGGCTGCCGCTTGTGGCGGGGCGCTTTGCCGAGCGTGCTGGTGTCTACGGTGATATTCATTGGGCGGTTCATTATCCCCCCAGTGCGCAACAAGCGGCAGAATCCTGGGCGGGCCTCTTTCCAGGAGTGGCGGTGTCGCTGCGCACGTTTCTGGGTCCGGACCATGCCAACGCCATACATGCCGTATTGACCAACCGGGTTGCGCGCCCAGCCTATTTGGGAAGCGCCCTGGTGGCGCTTCCGCTCGAGTGGCCGGGCGGAGATGATGCAACGGTGGTTCACCTCGCGGCGGCCCTTTCCCGCAATTGGTGGGGCGGCACGGTGTCTCCGTCCTGGTATCCCGCGCACGCGGATGGAGGCGCGTGGCTCCTCGAGGGACTGGCAACGCACTCGGGCTGGGCCGTTCTCGATGAACTCAGGGGGCGGACCGCCGCAATGGAGTACAGCGAGCAGCAGCATCCGAAGCCTGCGGCAGTACCGTTGCGTACGGTGAATGCTCTCGAGCTGGCGCGAATGCCCGTGGAAGCGGTGAACGAACTACAATGCCAAGGGGCACATATTGCGCGCTGGTTCGAATCGTCCGCGGGCCGGGATGCGTACTGGGAAGCCTGCCGGAACGTGTGCCTTACACACGGCGGTAATGCTATCACATTGGAGGCATTCCGGCATGCCCTTGCGCTGACGTCCGAAAAGGATTTCAACGAGATGTTCCGGGTCTGGTTTGACCGTGCCGGCGCATTTGATTACGGAGTTGGAGACGTTCGTTCTCTCGAGGGAAAGGTGCAGGTCTCCCTTACGAACCATGGCGATATCCCCGCGCTTCAGCCTGTCACCGTGTGCATCGTAACGGCGCGCGGGGTAGACCTGCATCACATCGAGCCCGGCGCTTCCGGCGGGGCGTTCACGTTCGGCGTTGACGGCGCCGTTGACCGCGTCGTGCTCGATCCGTATTTCGACACCCCGGATGTGGCACGCGGGAACAACACATGGCCCCGGCGCGACTGGCCGAAATCAATTGCGGTAAGTTCCCGCGGGGCCATCGCGGTGGCACTGGCGGGTACATGGGAATCTCCGGGTGCCGGTACCATTCGCATCATGCATCCTGACCGGGAAGCGATCGAGCACGTTCGCTTGCCGAGCCCGCTCACGAAGCCTTTGTTGTGGTCACCCGAGGGCCATCGGCTGGCTTTTGGCGCGGGACGCGCCTATGTCTGTTGCGATGATGCCGGGGTGAGGGAGGTCCCGGTGCGCGATGGCGGCTACCCCATTGGCTGGCTGGGCGAGCGTTTGCTCGTGGGACGGGCGGGAAAGGGCAACACCGGATGGGCCGTGTCGGAACCGCCGTACGAAGCCGTCACCTGGAATGGGTTGCCCGCGCGGCCCGTGGCCGGAACGGTTGCTTTCTATGCTCGGGACAATCTATGTGCGTTTGTTGCGCAGGAGGATGGGAGCGTGTGGGTCGGCGAGTTTCCCGGTACCGGGCTCGAGCGGGTCTACGGCGGGGAGAAACTGGCGGGCGCGCCGGTATTCTCAACCGAAGGCATGCTCCGCTTCTTCGTCACCAGCGGCCTGGTCGTACAAATTGCGAGGGCGTCCGGTTGCTGGACGAACAGCACGCTGGTCGAACTGGGGCACGGCGTGGAAAACGGCCGGCTCGCTCCCGATGGCTCGATGGCGGCCTGGCAACCGGCCGGCGGCCGTCTCGTCGTGACTTCCCTCGACCGTTTCGAGCCGCAAAACGTTCGCCTCGAGGGCCCGTGCATGGATTTCGCCTGGCAGGACACCACCACTCTTGTTTGCCTGACGCGGGAGAATGAATGGTCGTTACCGGGCCGATTTCACGCGGCGTATCGCCTTCAGAAGGTCAACGCAGTAACGGGGGAAACCGAGACAGTCTCGCGTTTTCCAGGGCTTTGACGCCCTGCTCAGCGCCGGATGATCCCGCCGCGTCCCTGGCTCAACGTGATTCCCTGGAGGTTCATGGACAGTTCCTCGGGGTTGTCCGAAGCGGCCATGCCCTGGTCCTCCGTGATGAGTCCTCGTTTGATGAGGTCGTAAAGGCTCATGTTAAAGGTCTGCATGCCGTCTTCTTTGCCGCCCGCGATGACGTTGGGAATCTGGCGCACGTTGTTTTCTTTGATCAATTGAGCGATAGCCGGGTTGTTGAACATGATCTCGATCGCGGGAACGCGCCCGGCCCCGTCGGCGGTGGGAATCAGGCGCTGGGCAATACATGCGCGCAGTTGCAGAGACAACTGCGACCTGATCTGGGAGTGCTGGTTGGACGGGAACAGGTCGACGATGCGGTCGACGGTGAGCATGGCATTGGTGGTATGGAGGGTACTGAAGACCAAGTGCCCGGTTTCTGCGGCCGCCATGGCCGCATGAAAGGTCTCAGCGTCGCGCATTTCGCCGATGAGGATGACGTCGGGGTCTTCACGCATGACGGCGCGCAGGGCCGTGTGGAAATCGTGGGTGTCGATATGCAACTCCCGCTGGGTGACGATGCTCTTCTTGTTGGAATGGAGGAACTCGATGGGATCTTCGATCGTGACGATATGGAGTCTCCGATCGGCGTTAATCTTGTCGATGACAGCGGCGAGAGTCGTTGATTTACCGCTGCCGGTGGTTCCCGTAACGAGGGCGAGACCGCGGTGCATTTGCGTCAACCGCTCGATCGCCGGGGGCAGGTTCAGGTCGTCAAAGCTGGGTATCTTTGCTTTGACGTGACGCATGACAATACCCACGGAATTGCGCTGCTTCAGGATGTTGACGCGGAAGCGCCCAAGACCCGGGAAGCTGAGGGCCTGGTCTGAATCTCCCGTGCGTAAAAACTGTTCTTTGTCTTCGGCGGTCATGATTTCATCGAGAAACTTGAGGTTGTCGTCGCTGGTGATGGGGTCTTCACCGATGAAACGGATGGTGCCGTCCAGGCGGATAGCCGGAGGGCTTCCGACCGTCAAATGAACGTCTGATGCACCATGTTTAACCGCATAGGTAAGGATTTTCTGAAGAGAAGGCATGGAAATATTCCTCTCTGGCCCCGCCGGTGCCGGCGGGATGGCATCTACTGAACTATCTGCATCCACGGCTTGGATCCCCGATGTTTGATTTGCGAAGGCGCAGAACGCAATCGTGGAAAAAACAAGCGCCGTCAGAACACCAAAACTATAGCAGAATCGCTAAAACAAGGGCAATCCCATCGATTCTTCAATGCGGCTCAGCGGGGTCATCTTCATGGGCGCGCTCTGATGCAAGCCAGGACCATGGATAGCCGCAGATGGAGCAGCGCCTTTCCGTTGACGGATACTCGTAGCGGCAATGCGGGCAGGTGGTTGTCTCTGGCGGAAGCTGCCGGGCATCCCGCCCGTCTCGTGAGCCGGTCTTGTCTTTCACGTGTTACCTTGGCCGTTCGGCGCGCCTTACAGTGGTGCGCACAGAGCGGCCGTGCATCCGTCTATTCGCTGAGGGAGGCGGCGTTCGTCTTGATCTTGTTGAAGATGGCGACGATATCGAGCATGTCTTCTTCCGAGCCCAGGAGAGCCGTGTGGCCGATCCAGATACCGCTTCGGGCGCAGATGTCGCCTGCCACGGGGCATTCCTGCTTCGAGTAATCCGGAGCATTCGGGGCGTTTGCGATGGACGGCTGCTCGTACAGCGGGATCGCGTAGCCCTCGCTGATGTAGGCTATCCCCTCGGCCTTGGCTGCCTCGACGGCCTTGTTTCGAGAGCATCCGAACGTCTTGGGGTCGAGGCGAATACAATACAAATGGTACGCACGGCGCGTAATGCGGTCATCTCCCGGCTGTGGTGTGATGCCCTCGATCTGTGAGAGGTGCTCGTTCAGAATAGCCGCGTTTCTCTCCCGGGCAAGCGTCTGTTCCTCGAGCCGCGAGAGCTGGGCGTTCAAAATGGCGGCCTGAAATTCGGTGATACGCGCGTTTGTGCCGAGGTTTGGGTGGGAGTACCAGGCGCCTCCGATCGACCGACCGCAGTTCGTGATGGAACGGCAGAGCCCGGCCAGTTCCTCATCATCGGTCAGAATGGCACCGCCTTCGGCCGCGTTGATGTTCTTGGATGCCTGAAAGCTGAATATGCCGGCTTTGCCCAGGGCCCCGGTACCTTTCCCACGCCATTTTCCACCCCACGAATGACACGCATCCTCGAGCACCACCAGGTTGTGCTTGTGGGCGATTTCGTTGATGCGGTCCATATCGCAGATGCGGCCGCCCAAATGAACCGGCATGATGGCGCGGGTTCTCGGAGAGATGGCGGCTTCTATGCGGGAGGGGTCCATGCACCAGGAATCATCCACGTCGACGAATATGGGAACGCCGCCGCGACGGACGACCATGCTGGCGGTCGCGTAAAACGTGTAGGGAGGCACAATTACCTCGTCTCCAGGTTTCAGTCCGATGGCCTGAAGCAGGACCTCACCGGCCGTCGTACCGCTGGTTGCGGTCACGCAGTGCCGGGCGTCCTGAAACGCCGCGTAGTCCCGCTCGAACTGCGCCACGCGCTCCCCGTACCACCACTTGCCGCTGTCGAGGACCTCCAGAACGCCTTGACGCTCCTTTTCATCAAAAATGGGCCACGAGGGCCAAGGCTTGTGGGGTGCCCGGACCGGGGTACCTCCCAACAGAGCAAGCTGCGAAGATGTCGTGGTCGCCATGACGCTTCTCCTACAAGTCAAAAACCGCAGTGAAGTAGTTTCTTCGGATCAATCGATTGCATTAGTGTAGCGATTCCCCCGACGATTTGAAAGTTTTGGTTTCAGATACCGGTTGACCGCATAAACCGTGCAGACACTCTTGGGTGACGCTGTGGCGGGCCTGGGCAGTGACACCCTAGGAATCGGAAACTTGGAAGTACCCCTGGCTTTCCTGATAATTAGGGGAATAGGGCTTCCTGCCAAACAAAACTCTTGACATTACCCGAGGAAAGTGCTAAACTTTTGGTCGTATAGATGTAAGCATACGTACAGCAGGAGAGGGAAGGGTCCTTTAAGTCGGGTTCCTCTTAGGGGTTGAGTTTGGAGCGGGGCAGCAACGTTAATAAGGGGAATACCAGGGATTGTGCAAATCGTGTAACGTTTAACGTTGCCGTTTGTAGGATAGCGTGTTTCGGTGAGTAGTGTGTAACTGAATCGAGAAGGAGAAGACACCATGAGTTTCATCAACACCATTCTTTGCTGGGTAGAGAGCATCGTCGGCTCTATCTTCGGGTTCCTGAACCGGGTCCTGAATCTCGACCTGGCAGTCCCGGATCTCGGCTGCGACGACTAAGACTCCGGCAAACCTGGAACTGTATCGGCTGAATCCCGGGTGCTTGGAAACTCAGGAGCGGCCGTTTCAGGGTATTGATGGCTAAGCCTTTTACCTGAAAAGGCTTAGCCATTTTTCTTTTGCAGGGTGCTTTGATGGGATGACAGGTTCGTGCTCGAGTTCCGGCGCGGTGCACAAATGGACGTGAACGAATATGGCCGCACACAGGGTCTGTATGTTCAGGGTATAGACGAGCAAGTCGTAGCAGGCGCTGAGCAGGAAGAGCGGGAGGCACGCATAGGCATACGCTGACTGGTGATAACTCACGCGGATATTCCTGACAGCAAAGCCCTGTTTTCGGAGCAGGTCGGTCACCGCGCGAACGGAACAGCGATCATAGAATACCTTGTATCCGAGAATGCCGGCCTGAGCGGGGTAGATGATTCTTACCATCCGTCTTGAAAGCTTTTCAGGCAAGAGACGCCCCAGGAGAGCGAAGGGCGAGTACTTTGCTGCCAGCAGATGAAAAGCCGCACCTCCCGGAGTGAGCACGCGCGCAGTTTCCTCGATAAACGTGGCGGTGTCAGGGAGATGCTCGATTAAGAACCGGGATGCAACAAGTTCAGCTGTTTTATCGGCGAAAGGCAGGCCCCTTGATGCATCTGCACAGACTTTGAGACACACATCACGGTTGAGAGCGAGCTCTTCGCGAGAGATGTCGACGGCCACGACTCGTACCCCGTTGTGCGGGGCGGCATGCTTTCCTATCGGGGAGGAACGGCCACCGCCGACGTCCAGGAGCGTGACCCTGTCATTTCCCTCGATGGTTTGGGAAAGGCTTTCAAAGAATGTTTCTTCGAGCCGGAGCCGCGCTTGGGGGAACAGGCCCTCGAGTGTCTTCGATGCCGCAATGTTAAGGCGCACAAATCCGTGAAGCAGAGCAATCATAATGTGTCACATTCCCTCCGGTTCGCCGTGAAACTCCTTGACCTGCCTGATGTGCGCAACGGCACGGCACGGCGGGCCACTTCTTTGGCCTGCGTTTCCGCGGATACTTGCATCGCACAGGTTGTACGGGCGATACTTGAGCTTTCAAGCACGGATCATGCGCCGAGTCATGTCCAGGGAGCGGTCAATTCCCGAACCCCGGAATGTACGCATGGAATTCGGGTATATCAAATGCCGCATTTCATGCGCGGGCTAAGCATAGCTTGGAGCGCAGAGGTCTACAAGCATCCAGTATCGCCACGCAGGAGAACGAAAAATGGGTATATTGATGCAGCCTGGGCGAGTTGTTTATTTCGAGGGTGGCTATGTGCCGGTTGAGGCAGCCAAGGTCAGTATTATGACGCACACGTTCAATTACGGCACAGGACTCTTCGAGGGCATTCGCGGTTACTATTCGCCAGAAGAGGATAACGTGCTGGTTTTTCGCCTGCCGGAGCACGTGGACCGGATGGTGCGGAATTTCAACATCATGTGCATGGAGATTCCGGAGACTCCGGAAGACATTGGGAATATCTGTGTGGAATTGGTGCGGCGAAGCGAGTTTCGGGAAGGAGTTTACATCCGGCCCATTTGCTACAAGAGCGAGTTGTCACTTGGGCCGCGGCTGAGCGGCGTCCAAAGCCGTTTCTGCTGCTACGTGATCAAGCTTGGCGACTATTGTGATATCGAATCGGGTCTGGACGTGGTGGTCTCGTCGTGGCGGCGCCTATCAGACAATGCGATACCCAGCCGGGCGAAAAGCATCGGCAGCTATATCAATTCGTCTCTTGCGTCTACAGAAGCGAAGCAAGCCGGTTTTGACGAGGCGATCTTCCTGCGCGAAGACGGCAGTGTTGCCGAGGGCAGCGCAATGAACATGTTCATCGTCATGAATGGCCAGTTGATAACCACCCCGCCCACCGCGGACATCCTCGTGGGCGTGACGCGTAACACCGTGATCGAGCTCGCCCGGAACGAACTCGGACTTGACGTCGTGGAACGGCCCATCGCACGAACCGAGTTGTATGTTTGCGATGAGGTGTTTTTCTGCGGTACCGGAGCCCAGGTTGCGCCGGTGAGATCCGTTGACAGGCGGCTGATCGGTGGCGGAAAACCCGGGCCCGTTTCGCGTCAGCTACAGGACCTCTATTTCCGTGTTGTAATGGGTAAGGTGGACAAATACCGCTCGTGGTGCACGCCTGTGTATTGACCGCGTCTTGGCCACAGGCTTTCCTGAAAGCAGGATATGAACAACGAAGGAACGCTGCGCGAGGCGATCTGCGAGGTGGGACGGCGCCTGTGGCTGAAGAATTTTGTAGCCGCCACCGACGGGAATATCAGCGTGCGCCTGTCGGACGGGCGTTTTCTCTGCACGCCAAGCGGCGTGTCCAAAGGTTTTATGGAGCCGGGCGATCTGATTGTCACGGACGCATCGGGCGAGAAAGTCTCCGGGCCTGGCGCTGTGACCTCGGAGTTCCTCACACACCTGGCCGCATATGAGGAGCGTGATGACGTAAAGGCCGTCGTGCATGCGCACCCTCCGAAAGCGGTCGCGGCATCGCTGGCGGGACTGTCGCTCGCGGAACCGGTTTTGCCGGAGCTGCTGCTCACGATAGGGGGCATTCCAACCGTTGCCTACGCCACGCCTGCCACGGGGCAAGGGGGCGCGGCCATCCGGGGGATCATCCGCTCGTGCGACGCCCTGATAATTGCCAGGCATGGCTCACTGACTGTGGGGAAGGACGTCTTCGATGCGTATTACAAGCTGGAGAAGATAGAACATGCGTCCGAGACGCTTCTCTGGGCCCATATGTTGGGCACCCCCGGGAAACTGACGGACGCGGAGATATCGGCGTTGTATCGCATCCAGGCGACCTATAGTCCCGGAACGCGCCTGTTCAAACCCGAGTGAGTACTCTACGCACTGGCCAGAGCCGATTGTTGGGGGGATGTGCTGTGTTTCGGGTTTCTTGGGGGCTGGGCGGCGCGAGCAGCCGGGTCTGCGGCTCACAAGAGGGGGGGCACGCGGTACAATCATGGCATAGCGGGTGTATCTCGCGGTTGCGCCGCCATAGTCTGACCGAAAGGCTGGAGCTGCGTTCGGTGATTTGAGTACAACGGGGCATTCGGATATGCTGCGTGCGGAAATGATGATCACTGAGGGAGTTGCATCTTGCTAGGCAATCATGCGGACAGCCAGGACAAGAGGCGCAGTTGCCCTTATTGCCGGATGGAAATCAGCGTTTTCGCGACCAAGTGTTTCCATTGCGGCGAACGCGTCGAGCCGCCGAGAACCGATCAGCGGCATTTCTCTACGGAAGACCTTGGGGGCCTGCGAGGCACAAACTACGCGCCTTCGGAGAGCGTTATGGCTGCCCTGGAGACGTTCCGGGCGGAGCTGACGGGCGAACGGGACGAGGGGGCGGCACAAGGCAGTTCCTTGAAGGGTTCGTCAGGCGGAGATTCCGGCAGCGGGGGAGATATTTCCGAAAGCGGCTTGCCGGTGCTGGATGAACGAAGCAAAGAGCTTGCGTCGATTCATGAAGAGTCGCGGCCCACGGGAGCCTTTGCTGCGCCGTATGGTCTGCCGAAGCCGTCTCTGGGCCGGCGGTTGGCCAATGCGCTGGCGGTATTGATCGTTTTGGCCGTACTGGGCGTGGGGGCTTTCGGGCTGTATTCGATGATGCAGGGGCAGAACGTACCCCCGGAGCCTGTAATTAAGGAGAGCGAGCGTCCGCCCAACAAAGCCCCGGCGCTGCTTGAGGAAGGAAAGTTGCTCGAGGCAGTGAGCGCTGCGCGAGACGCCGTCATTCTAGCAGATACTTCCGAGAACAAAGCCATTCAGCAACAGGCCCGCGATGCGCTGTATAATCAGGTCCAGCAACATATCACGGCCGCACCATGGAAGGCGGAAGACCTCGACCAGGCCGTTGAACTGGCAACGCAGGCGGCGATCATCGATCCCAGTGACTTTTTCGCGAATCTTGAGCGGGAAGTGAAAAGGGAGGAATATACCTACAGGATGATGCTGGTCAGGCCTGAGCCGGACGGCGCGCGGGGGAAGGCGCGGTTTCGCTTTCACGCCCTGTCGGAGGCCGCCATTGAGGCGGGCGATGATTCCGTGACCGTGGAAGTGGGCGAAGAATTCGCGGGCCGGTTCAGGTTGGTCCGGGTGGGGCGCAGCGAGGCGGAAGTCGAGGATTTGCTCCGGGGCCGGCGCATCATTTACTACGTGTCGGGGTCCTTCGCGCCGGCCGGGTAGTCCCCGGCGCAAGCCCCGCATCCGATGCGTGCATGCTTTGATTATTGTCTTTTTCTCACCTGTGGTATCATATCGCGCGACTGCGTGGACTCGGGGTGCCCTGTAGGTAAGGGAATGGATTGGGCGGACTTCCGCGGATTAAAGGAGCAGGCAGGTGAACACGTTTCTCACGTATCGACATGGATTCTGGATTGGGCTGGTAGCAGCGGCGGCGTTCTTGCCGGCTTGTGGTCTGTTCGGGGGTAAGGACAAAGTTGACCCGTCGATGACAAGCGCCGAAACGTCTTCCACGCAGCGGCGCGAGGTGTCGGCGGAGTCGCAGGAAGCCCAGTTGCGCGAAATTGTCGAGGAACACGTGGCGCGTGCTGCGCGCGTCGACTCTCCGGAGGCAGCTCCTGTTGTGAAACTCAAGCCTTACTTTCTGAAGGAGTTTACGCAGTATCCGGCCGGCACCAGCTCTATGGAAGTCAGCATTCGGGAAACGCAGTCGCGCATGGCCCCGCGGGTTGCTGACGTGACACTGCCGAAACTGCGGTATGCGACGCGGATGCACCGAAAGCGGGACGTTGCACGGGGGGATTCGCATTTCTACCGCGAGACAGGGAACGAGACATTGACGTATCAGTGGCGCAATGGCCGCTGGGCACAGGTCGCCAGTATGTTCGTGGTGGACGCAAAGGAAGAACAGGTGGGCGGCGAGTGGCGTGCAGTCGAGCCGGCGCCGGAAGAACAGCCTGTTCTTCCGGGCGGGGACGAGGGATTTTTCAGGCGCATGTTCGGGGGTATTTTCGGCCGCTGACAGTGCGATCACGCCGACCCGCCGAAGGTGTGAATGCCGCCGGGCCGCCAAGAGGACCCAAGCGAATACCAGCGTGCTGTGCATGACGAACCGGGGAGGAAGACGTGGACCGGTCCCGTGAGCGCAATGTTGTTCTTGTCATAAACATCTTTATCTATACGACCGTGGCCGTTTTCACGCTGCTTGGTTCGTGGGCCCCCCCGGTGGTTCAGCACGATTTGGCACTGAGCAGACTGGCTACCATATACAGCCTGACCGAATATGGGGCGTTCTACATCGATTCGCCTGACGGCCAGACTCCCAATCCTTTTGCACGGTACACAGTGGACAAGGTCATGACGCCGCAGGGGCGCATCATAAGCAGCAAACCTCCCGTCTTGCCGCTGATGATGACCGGGGAATACCTTGCCGTGAACGGTGCTTTCGGACTTGACCTTGTGGACGAATCGGATCGCGCAATGATCATACGGGTCTTGACGTTCACATTTGCGGGAGTTCCGTTCGTTCTCACGGTTTTGCTCTTTGACCGCACAATTGCCCTGTTCGACGTGGACCCGCTGATACGGCACGTGATGACGCTCTTTCTTGCCTTCGGGACGCAGCTTCTCGGCTTCAGTCTCTCGATCAACAACCATATTCCCGGGACATTCTTTCTGACGCTGTCTTTGTATCTGGCATTGGGGTTGATCTACAGGAAACGAGAGCCGGCAGCGTGGCGGTTTATGGTCTTCGGCCTCTCTGCGGGGTTGGTACTGACCATCGATATGCCGGCGTCCATCTGGGCGGCCCTTGCCGGCCTGTGTCTGACGTACCATTTCCCGAAGCAGACGCTGCTCTGGGGGGCTTTTGCGGCCGCTGTGCCTGCCGCGATTCACGCGGGGGTCATGATGCACCTGACGGGGAGCCCGCTGCCGGTGCAGATGCATCCGGAGATGTTCCTTTTCGAGAACGGTTACTGGCGGCATCCCACCGGTATCGACGGCCTCAATGAGCCCAAGGGTACCTACTTGTTTCACATGACCTTTGGGCGGTGTGGAGCGTTCATACTGTATCCCGTCCTGATTGCGGGGCTGTTAAGTCCGCTGCGTTACGTTTTTCGGAAGCCGTTGAGATGCTACCGTGCCGTGCTGCTTGGTGCGCTTGGCTTCGCGATTCTCACGGCCTACTATTGCCTGCGTACGAACAATTATGGCGGCGTCACGTACGGATTCCGGTGGTATATAGCGGCCATGCCGGTATTGTTGCTGATGGGGGTGCCCGTGTATGAAAAACTGCGCACCCGATGGGAATGGATCTTCGTTGGGATCATGTTCGGGCTTTCGTTTTTTTCGTCGTGGGAAGCCACTCGAGGGACCCATTTCACCGGGCAGGAGTGGCCCTGCCGGTTTCTTGGCCCGAATGTGCGCCTGTAGTCCGCTGGCTGCGGTGGATGCTCTTCTGTGAGACGTATCTCTCCTCTCTACCTGTTTTTCGGCGCCGAGATTCTCATGGCCGCTTCTGTGGGAATCAACGAATCGATTTTTAACAACTTCCTGTCCGATACCTATCAGATGACCGCAGAGATGCGCGGGGGTCTCGAGTTCCCGCGCGAATTACCCGGTTTTCTCGTGGTCGTGTTTGCGGGCGTTCTGGGCGCCGTGACCTTGACCCGCATGGGCGCCCTGGCCGCGGTCGTATTCGCTGCCGGTACAGCCGGGATCGGTCTCGCGGGCGACTCGTACCTCCTTATGGTCGCCGCAATGATGGTCGGCAGTGCCGGTATGCACCTCCTGCAGCCGGTCACGCATTCGCTGGCGATTGTGATGAGCGAGGAAGACAAGCGCGGGTTCCGTCTGGGGCAATTGGGCGGCATGCGGACGTTGGGCACAATCTTCGGCGCCGGATTTGTGTGGCTGACGTTCAATAAGGAGTCTCCCCAGTATGTGCTGGGGTTTCTGTGCGCCGCCGCGGGCGGTATTGTGGTGTGGGCTTTGTACACGCAACTGCGGGTGCCGGAAGTGCACTACAAGCGATCCTTCATCGTCATGCGCTGGAAATTCTGGCTGTATTATATGCTCGAGTTCCTCTTCGGCGCTCGCAAACAGATCTTTATCACATTCGGGCCGTGGGTGTTGATTCATGTGTACGGATTGTCGCCCGTGGATATTGCGTTCCTGCTCATGCTGGCGTCGTGCATCGGTCTGGTGTTCAAACCGTTTGCGGGCTGGGCCATGGACCGGTGGGGCGAGCGCATCGTCATGGTTGCCGACGGCATGGCCCTGGCCGTTGTGTGCCTGGGGTATGGTTTTGCCGGGGAAATCGCAGGGGAGCCGGGATGGGCCTTGTGGATTGCCGGCGCATGTTTCATCTTCGACAATCTGCTGTTTGCCCTCGGAACAGGCCGCACCGTGTATGTCTCGCGCCTGGCAACAGACGCGGCCGAACTGACCGGAACGCTTTCGCTTGGCGTGACGATCAACCATATTGCCTCCATGGTCATTCCATTCTGGGCGGGGATGATGTGGAAGGTTCTGGGGTTCCAGACCGTATTCGCAACGGCTGCTTTTCTGGCGCTTCTCGTGGCTGGCTTTTCATGGCTGGTCCCCGGAAAACACGCGCGGGCGCCGATCATGGGGACGGACGGCTAACTAGCGGTGTCGGTCTTCGCGTGCTAAACTGAGTTTGTGCGGTTTGTGCAATGCTTGAAGGAGACCTCGGCCATTTCCTGGCGCGCGTGGACAGCTTCCAATGCTGTACTCAGAAGCCTTGTGCTTATCTGGGTGGTCTGCCACGTTTCGAGCGGTTTGGCGGAGGCAGTGCGCTATGAGCCGTTCGGCTCACCCGTTGACGATGAAAATGGGCTGGAGCAAAACCTAGGGACAGACCCGTCTCGCTCCTGCGTCGCTCGCTTGGGTCAGTCCCGGTTTTTG
>CAZFOG010000020.1:0-31508 GCA_964520685.1 uncultured Nitrospiraceae bacterium
CGATAATCCCTCAAAACTGGGCTACGGGTAACGGAACAGCGAGCAATCCCTGGGCGAACAACTGTATCCAAAAGGCTATCAATGCATGTCCAACTGGTGGAACAGTTTATTTAAAAACTGGTTATTACCAGTTATCAGGAGATGTTAGTATTGATAAGAAAATGAGTCTAATTGGTGATGGTATGGGTAAAACCATCATTCTAACTGCAGATGCTCAAGGTATCAATATTCAAGAAGATTATGTTACTTTGCGAGATTTTACGGTAGATGGCACTGCTCAACTATCTGGTGATAAACCAATGATCAATTGGATTGGTTTATATGGGGGGGCTGATTATGGAATATGCAAAAACATTGAAGTAAGAAATGCTGTTACTACAGGAATACAGCTAAATACTGTGAGTCATTGTTTATTTGAAAATATCTACGCACATCATAATGGTGAACATGGTATGCATCCAGTTTGTAATGCAACAGGAAAAGGCAAGTACAATACCTATCGAAATGTTTACGGACATGATAATTATAAAGGATTGCTTTCCGATAATGGTTTATGGCCACTTGCCAGTGAACCTACTCATAATGTATATGATAATCTCCATAGTTGGAATAATGGCAGGCATGGTCTTGCAATAGATAGCCAAAGCGATATAACAGTAGTTAATTGTGTTTCAGAAGGGAATGGTGAACATGGATTGTATATGAAAAATGTACAAAATTCAACTATTACAGATTGTTCATTTATTGGTAATGGAAATGCTGGAATATTTCATTCAATAGGAGTAGAGAATGTTACTTATAATAGTGTAATTGCTAAAAATAATAATGTATCAGAGACAGGATATAGCGGGATGACTTCTTTTGGAAATGTAAACTTAGAGCTTATTTCCTGTGAGTTTTATGATGATAGGAAAACTCCATTACAGGTTTATGGGCTTGCAATTAATAGTTCAGAAGGAAATATTGTTATTACAAGTTCTATATTTACTCCAAATAAAATTGGAGGTATAAATAATCCTAATGGGATAGCGATTGAAATAAGTAAAGAAAAGATGTTAGCTTTAGCAAAATTTTAACAATTTCTCTATATGAAAATAATTTATAAAGCTCTTCAGTGGAACCAAACTCTGGAGGGCTTTTTGTTTTTCAAAATTATTTACAGGCAAAAAATGAGGATTATTTATAAAATATAGTATAATAAAACTGAATTTTGCAGGAATTTAATCTCAAAAATAAATTAATAGCAAGACCATTGTTATATTTTTAACCGTTTTAATATGGAAATTGCAGGTAATGGTATTAGAGAAAGAAAAAATTTTTAACTATCATTTAAGAAAATAAAATAGCATCGCAATCGTACTTGCAACTATCTAGTTTTAGAAAATCCATAGTTTTAAAGTATAAATTTTTGTTTTTAACATTTCCTACTTATTGTAATTTTACTTAAAATGTAAATGTATTGGAGGGCTTTAATTATGACAAATATGGTCAGATATTATCAAGGATTATCTAAAAAAGATGAGATTAATGACTATATTTTTAGTAGATGAAGATCTAAACCTAACAATATTAATAGAAAAAAATAAATAAGCCGGAATATGAAAGGAAATCCGATGCAAGCATTCAAAGCTAAAATTGATTATCCACATATGTTATTAGTTTTTATGTTAGTGATTATCTTTGTTAATCCTTTTAATATTTCTATATATTTTCTTTTATTTTTGTCTATGTATATAGTTCTAAAAGAATCCGTAAAAAACGTTTTTGATGCATTGTTTAGCAACATTCAATTTTGGATTTTATTTCTTTTTTGTATGATATATGCAACTGTTCAATTCATATACCAATATATTAGCATTATGAGCTTTATTGAATATTTAATATATCCTGTATTATTTTATATTTTTGGTTCAATATTTATGAAAAGAACAAAGAATGAAAAACAGATAATGTATTATCTGTACGCTGTTATTCTTAGCTTTGCATTATCAGGTATTTTATCAGTATTTTTTTCTTTACGTGCATACGGTTTTGTGAGTAGTAGTCTACAGAAGCAAGTCGGAATCATACCATGGTTTGGAAATCTAGAGCTATCCAGTACAGTTATAGGGACTTATTTAAGTCTTGGGATAGCATTATCTGGTTTATTGTTCGTAAAAACAAATATTTATTTAAAAGCTTTAAATGCATTAATCTTTTTGCTTTCTCTTTTCTCAACCATTTTATTAGCACACAGAACAGGATTAATCATTGCAGTCTCTTCAGTAATTTTAATTGTTTTCACGCAGATGAGATTGAATTCCATAGCAAATAAAATCAAGATAGCATTTTTAACAATAGTTCAATTCTCATTGTTAGTTATTCTTTTTAATAAGAATGTCTTCAATGTAAAATTGTTATGGTTGCGTTCAAAAGCTTTAGAGCGCTTTTTAACTGGAGAATTATATCATAATCCAAGAACGGTTGCGTGGGTAGAGGCTCTAAATGGGCTTCTAACTGATCCTTTGGGGGGGAAACGAGCACCGCTAAGCCTTCTATATGCACACAATCTATGGCTTGACGTAGGATGGACAACCGGTTTATTCTCTTTTATACTACTTGTTTTTTTTACATTCATAACTCTTAAAAACTATATAATAATAATTAAAAACGTTGAAAAATCATTATATTTTAAATATTTGGTTACCACTATGATTATTAGTTTTTTATTAACATCATTTGTGGAGCCGGTTATTGAAGCAAATTTTTTATTTTTTTGTTCATTCTGCTTCTTTTCAGGCATTATTAGTTTACTTAATACACAAAACAATTCTTTTTGAAAGGTTATTTTGAAAAACAATATTATTTAAATATAAAGGCTCATTAGGATGAATATACTGTGGATTACAAATATAGCTCTGCCGGAAGCTAGCGCATTAATGAAAGAGAACCCCACCCCGTATGGAGGATGGTTTGTAAGTGCAGCAGCTTTTTTGGCACAACACGAAGGGTTGAATCTTTCCATTGCTTTTCCGAAAATGGGAATAGATAATGTGTTGGTAATAAAAGGGGCTCAGATTATATATTATACTTTCCCTCCTGTAGGTAATAATAACCTAAATCTAAAAAACTATATTTATCTTAATGAGATTTTAGATCAAGCCAAACCTGATATTGTTCACATTTTTGGGACTGAGTATCCACATACTCTTGCCATAGTGAATGCTTCTCAGAATAAAAATATAGAGGCCATAATATCTATTCAAGGACTTGTATCAATCTATGCTCGACATTATATGGCTTGTCTGCCTGTAAATGTTCAAAACAGATTTACTGTTAGAGATTTTATAAGGCAGGATAATCTCAAACAGCAACAGAGCAAATTTGTAGAACGTGGTAAACTAGAAATTGAAGCTTTGCAGAGAATCAAACATATTATAGGTCGTACAACCTGGGATAAAGCATGTACCTATCAAATCAATCCGGATGCACAATACTATTTTTGTAATGAAACTTTAAGGGATAAGTTTTATAAACATAACTGGAATATAAACCAATGTGAAAAATATTCTATTTTTATCAGCCAGGGCTCATACCCTATAAAGGGATTACATTTTATACTTGAAGCGATGCCGTTAATTTTGAAGTGGTTTCCGGATACGAAGCTATATGTAGGGGGTGACAACATCTTTAAAGCCGATACTTTGAAGGATAAATTCAAAATATCTTCTTATAGTAAGTATATTAAAGAGAAAATTAATAAAAATAATTTACAAAATAATGTGATATTTACTGGAGTATTAAATGAACAACAAATCTGTGAACGGTATTTGAAGTCAAATGTATTTGTTTGTCCTTCAAGCATTGAAAATAGTCCTAATTCTCTTGGTGAGGCAATGGTCCTTGGTGTTCCCTGCGTTGCTTCTTGCGTAGGAGGAGTGGCAGATTTATTAAAACACAAAGAAGAGGGTTTTATCTATCAGTTTGATGCCCCTTATATGTTGGCTCATTATGTTTGTGAAATTTTCGCTGACGATGAACTAAGCATGAATTTTTCTAAAAAAGCCAGAAAACATGGTTTGAAAACACATGATCGTGAAAAAAATAAAAATACGCTATTTGCAATTTATAGGTCTATTATTTCTAACAAATGATTTTTAAAAATAGTTAAGACTTTGAATGTATTAAAGAAGGATTATTTATCTGAAAATTAAAGAACAGTTTATTAAGGCAGCGGAGCTTATTCATAATAATGAAGTTGCAGCAAAAACCATAAAAAATGCAGGCTGGTTAGTGGGCGACAAAGTATTATTTATGGCAGTTGGTGTTTTTATAACTGCCATTGTAGCCCGCTACTTTGGACCTGAAAATTTTGGACAGTTTAATTATGCCCTGGCATTTGTCGCTCTTTTTACTGCTCTATCAACTTTAGGGTTAGAAACACTGACAGTAAAGTCAATTGTAGATCAACCAGATGATGAAGGGATCATATTATGTACTAGCTTGTTTTTAAGAATATTTGGTGGAATTTTCCTAACAGTGCTTGCGATTACTATAATCAAAATCATCGAACCAGGAGACCAAAATCTTTACATACTGGTTTTGATTATGTCATGGACTATGATTCTCAAATCTTTTGAAGTGATAGAGTACTGGATTCAGGCTTATCAAAGGGCAAAAATATCTTCTCTTATTCGTATGGCTGTTTATGTAATTATTTCGGCTTTAAAAATAATCATGGTAATTTCCAAGGGAACGCTAATAACCTTCGCTTTTATCTATCTATTGGATGCTGTAATTATAGGAATGGGTCTAATGATTGCTTACTTTAAAATCAGAGAGAAAATAACACCTTGGAAAATTAGTTTTATTTATGCAAAAAATATACTATCTAGAAGTTGGTTTCTTATTATATCTGGCTTAATGGTAACTCTCTATATGCGGATTGACCAGGTAATGTTAGGCACGATGATGCCCAATATGGTAGAATTAGGCGTTTACTCTGCTGCAGTTCGAATTGCCGAGATGTGGTATTTTATTCCATTGGCGATTATTACTTCATTAAAACCCGTAATTATGAATAATAAATTAGAAGATGAGAATTCTTATCTTAAATCAGTTCAAATTTTATACACCATCATTGCTTGGACAGGAATTGGCTTTGGCATAATAATTCTATTATTTTCAAAACAAATAGTATCTATTCTATATGGAGCTAATTTCATGAAAGCAGCTAATATCCTTATGATAAGCATTTGGGCTGGAACTTTTGCTGTACTTGGATCTGCTAGAGAGTCTTGGTTGATTTGTGAGGGGTTACAGAAATATTCAGTAGCATATATAGGTACTGGAGCCATAGCTAATATAACACTCAATTATTTGCTTATACCTATATTAGGAGGATATGGAGCTGCGCTTGCCACACTTGTTTCCCAGGTCATAGTAGCAATAGTCGCTCCATCATTCTTTAAGGAAACAAGGGTATCATCTATTATGATACTAAAAGCATTTAAATTAGAAGGAATTTTTAAAAATAAATAAGAAAAATACAATATATCTGTTATTTTAAATAGATTAATGAAAAGAATAATTTATAATTTATATAAAAATATCAGATTATATGTTTAGGAGGATGGGACATTTATGATAAAGGGGATTATTGGACAAAATAAAAGAAAAAATCAAAATATTTTAAAATTCTATGAATCAATTGAACTTAAATATAGAAAAATATTAAGTTTAATTTCCCCCACAATGTCAAGTAAATACCTTTATAAAAGAAGATTTGGAAAACCTCTAAAATTAAATAATCCCAGAAGTTTAAACGAGAAATTTATGTGGTTAAAACTGAATACATATAATCATAATCCTTTAATTAACATATGTGTTGATAAATATCGAGTTAAAGAATATGTTAGACAAAAGGGATTATCAGATATATTAAACACATTTATAGGAAAAGGTGTATATAATTCTGTCTCTGAAATACCTTGGACTGATTTACCTAACCAGTTTGTAGTTAAATGCACTCATGGTTCAGGTTATATTATCATTTGTAAAAACAAAAAAGACTTTAATATTGAAGATGCAAAAGTTAGATTAAATAAATGGATGAAAGAAGATTATTCTTTAATTTATTCTGAAATTCAATACAAATATATAGAAAAAAAAATAATTATTGAAAAGTATTTGGGGAATTATATTTTGGCTATTAAATTCTATTGTTTTAACGGTAAGCCAGAATTTGCGGTTGTATGTAAAAATATAGGTGAAAAAAAAGATATATATAATGATTTTTATGATATGAATTGGCATAAATTAAATTTTATTAGCGCAGACCATGATACTAATCCCAAAATAGTAGAGAAACCACAAAATTTGAAAAAAATGATAAGTATAACAGAAATATTATCCGAAGATTTTCCTTTTGTAAGAGTTGATTTATTTAACATCAATAATAAGATATTCTTTTCAGAATTGACATTTATTCCATATGGTGGCTTAATGAAATTTATACCTCCAGAGATAGATGATAAACTAGGTTCTTTATTGAGTGGAGTACCCCCTAAAAAATAATTGGGCAAATGGGCACTAAATTGATTAAATATCTATTTATCTTTCTTTATTCAAAAAGAATATGAAAATATTGCCTACCAATACTATTTTAATCTTTTTAAAGCAGTTACGGGGACCCCTGGATCCAACTAATAAGGTAAGAATGTTAATTTTTTTGCAAGGAATAAAATTTATCAATTTACTACTTGAAGACATTCGAGTGTAAGTTGTTAAAGATAGATGGCTAAAGATTAGTTAGTTACGATAGCAGGTGGAAATATGTTAGCTCCAGTTATTATTTTTGTCTACAAAAGATTAGAACATACCAAAGAAACTATTGAATCACTTTCAAAAAACTACCTTTCAAGGGAGACTGAAGTCTATATATATTCTGATGCTGCAAAAGATGAAAAGGGGATAGAGCAAGTTGGTATGGTTAGAGAATATGTAAATTCGTTATTGAAAAGGAATCTTTTTAAATCAGTTAAAATTATTGAAGCAAAAATGAATAAGGGACTAGCGAGCTCTATTATAGGTGGGGTTACCAAGATTATCAATCATTATAATAGAGCTATTGTAGTTGAAGATGATATAATAACAGCGCCTGATTTTCTACAATACATGAATGATGCCTTAGATTTTTATGAATCTAATGAAAAAATTTGGTCAATTAGTGGGTATACATTTAAAATAAAGATCCCGGCTGATTACAAACATGATGTATATTTATCTTATCGTGGATGTAGTTGGGGGTGGGCAACTTGGAAAAATAGGTGGGAAAAAGTAGATTGGGGCATGTCTGATTATAATCATTTTAGAACTAATAAAAATCTACAAAAAAAAATTAATCGTGGTGGAATAGATATTGCAAATATGTTAGACTTTCAAATGCAGGGAAAGATTGACTCTTGGGCAGTACGGTGGGTTTATACACAGTCCAAGTTAGACATGCTAACAGTTTATCCAATTATCTCAAGAGTCAGGAACATTGGTTTAGATGGGACAGGCACCCATAGTGGAACAAATTCAAAATTTGATGTTACATTAAATAATTGTAATCATAGATGCAAATTCGAGGCAGTTGAGTTAGATAATCGAATTATAAAATCTTTCAGAATTCAGTTTGGTACAAACCTTGATTATATTGTGATTAAAATCAAAGCTTATATAAAAAGACAACTGGGAGTTTGATTCTATAATAAAAGTTTCTGTAACAGATACAACCGAATTTGTTCTTGTAACAGGATTGTGAATTTGTGAGAATATAAACGTAATAATATATTGTTAATAAGAACAAAAAAATATCTTAGATTCAGGGAAAAACTCGTTGTTAAAGATGGAATACAAGAATTCAAATATACTAAACAATTAATAGCTTTATAGAATAGATAGTATAATGAGTGAAGATGAATAGTTGGTATAAATTTGGAAAATAGGGAATAATAAATTTAGATATTTGTTAATGGAATAAAGACATCTTCTTATTTTAGAGATAAAAAGGTAAACAGATATTCTTAAAACAATTTAATTGATTCTAGAAAATATATATGGTGGATCTAATCTTTATGAACATTTTATACGTTTCCAGTCTATGCTCAAAGAACAAATTTAAAGAATTATGTGAAAAATCAAAAATAAAACCTGACCAACCGGCTCAAAAATATCATAGACTAATGGTTGAAGGTTTAGCAAAAAATGATAAATTATCAATAGAGATATTATCAGCTATACCAGTCAATAGATTAATGTCTTCAAAGCTTTATTATAAAGGTGAAACAGAAGAAGTTAACGGGATAGATTATAAGTATTTACCTTTTATCAATTTTCCAATATTAAGACACATCTGTTTATTTATTACCTGTTTTTTAAATGCATTAAAATGGTTTTTCAAAAAAAAAAGAAATGGGATAGTGATATGCGATGTGTTAAATGCTGCAATATCATTTGCTGCTTTGCTATTTTCTAAAGTTACCCGGATAAACAGTATAGGGATAGTAACCGATATTCCTATTCTATTAGCTGGAATCTCTGCAGATGGCTCCAAATTGATAAACAGGATAGCAGTGTTTATAAAGACATATGCGATAAATAGATTTACTTCATATGTTTTCCTAACGGAATGCATGAATACATTAATTAATAAAAGGAATAGACCATATGTTATTATTGAAGGGCTTGTTGATATTAACATGTCTAATATAAAAAATGAGCTTGGTAAAAAATATGAAAAAAAAGTTTGTATGTATTCAGGTCAAATTGATACTATTTATGGAATGAAATTATTAACAGATGCATTTATATCTGCAGATATCGATAATACTGAACTTCATATTTATGGAAGCGGTGATTTTGAAGAGTATCTAAAGAAGATATGTCAGAAATATACTGGCATAAAATACTTTGGAATGGTTCCCAATGATATTGTTGTTAAAGAACAAATTAAAGCAACCTTACTGGTTAATCCAAGACCAACAAATAAAGAATACACTAAATACTCTTTTCCATCAAAAAATATGGAATACATGGTATCAGGCACTCCGACTCTAACAACTAATTTGCCTGGTATGCCAGAAGAATATAAGCAATATGTCTATTTAATCGAAGATGAAACAGTAGAAGGATTAACCAATACATTGAGAGAAATTTTGTCAAAAACTAAGTATGAGTTACATCAAAAGGGTATGTTAGCAAAAGATTTTGTTTTACGTAACAAAAATAATATCATACAAGCAAAGAAGTTTTTAGATATGATAAATATTCAAAAATAAAATGTTTTTCTACTCAATGACTATTAATGAGTAACTGGCTATATTATATTTAGCGCAAATTAAAATAATTTATAAGGTTATAGGTATTTATTTTGAAAATCTTACATTTGTGCCCGGATTATATATCAAGAAAATTATATGGAGAATTAATTCAAAGCCTTGATGTACTTAACGTAAGTCAATGCATTTATATACCAACCAAACGAAAGGAAGATTACAATAGAAATATCATCAAAAATATAAAAAATACAAGTTTTATTTATTCAAAATCATTTAGCAATTTTGACAGATTATTTTACTATCATAAAGTGAATAAAATATTTAATGATGTTAGAAATACAGTAGATTTTAAGGAAATCGATCTAGTTCATGCAGATTTTCTGTTTTCAATGGGTGGGATAGCTCGAAAAATAATGAAAGAGAGAGGAATTAACTATGTAGTTAATATACAAAATACCGATGTAAATATATTTTTTAAATATATGTTTTTTTTACGTAAAACAGGTGTAGATATAATGCTGAGAGCAAAGAAGATAATTTTTGTTTCACCTGCTTATAAAAAATATGTTATTAATCGTTATTTTCCTTATCAATTAAGAGATTATATTTCTCAGAAATCAGTTATTATACCTTTTGGAATTAATTCTTTTTGGATTCAAAATTTATATCATAATAAGCCTAAGTATATAAATAAAAAGGAGATTAGATTACTTTATGTTGGTGAATTTACAAAAAATAAAAATGTTCATATTTCAATCAAGGTAGCAAGACGATTAAAAGACCTAGGACATGAAGTAAAGTTTATAATTGTTGGTGGTAATGGTGAATATGAAAAAAAAATAATACATATAGCAAGAAAAAATAAAGATATTATTGATATCTATGAACCTATTAAAGAAAGAAAACAATTAATGAACATATATCGGGAATCTGATATTTTTATCATGCCTTCACGCTATGAAAGCTTTGGTTTGGTGTATGTAGAAGCAATGAGCCAGGGATTACCTGTTATCTATACTAAAGGGCAGGGAATTGACGGCTATTTCAAGGATGGCGATATAGGATATTCAGTAAATCCTACTGATGTAAATGATATTGTAAAAAAAATTAAGATGATAGTAAGTAATTATAGTAGAATTTCCCAAAATTGTTTAAATTTAGTTGGTATGTTTACTTGGGAAAAAATTGCACAAAAATATTATGAGATCTATAATTCTATATCCTAATTGTGATTAAGTCTAAAAAAATGAAACTAATAAAAAATAATGTTAAGGTTGTAAGGAAAATAATTGCAAAAAATTGATTTTTGCTATGGATAAAGAGATGATGCACATAAATCTTACATTCAAGATTATAATATTATATGATGATGTTTCTATTGCGTGTTAATTAGAAAGTAGTGTCCAAATCAAGAAATGTTCTGCAAACATTATAATTCATTTCGACCAAAGATATTAACTTTAAAATGATATAATATAAGATTTTGAAGGATTTATGATTTATTTAGTTGGGAATTTATTCGGATAGTTTGGAGCGATACAATTTCATCTATTGAAAATTCATTTTTTATAAAAAATGTTGTTAAAAAATTAATCAATTAGTTTTAACTTGAGAATTCCCTGAAGCTTACCATAGGATGGTTTTTAACAAAATTTTAAAATAGATACAGAGAGAAATTTTATTGGAAATTATAATTTCACATGATGTTGATCATATTACTTTTTGGGAACATAAAACAGATTTAATAATTCCTAAATATTTGGTAAGGAATATAATTGAATTGACGACTGGTATGATTACCAGCAAGGAATGCTTCTTAAGATTTACATATATCTTCAAAAATAATTGGCATAATATTGAAGAACTCATAGATTTTGATACAAAGGAATGTATATCTTCAACTTTTTTTATTGGAGTTGCTAAAGGATTAGGGTTAAATTATTCACTTAAAGATTCAGAACCTTGGATAAAAAAAATATTGCAAAAAGGATTTGATGTTGGTATACATGGAATTGCCTTTGATAGTTATGAAGGTATTGAAAAGGAATACAATATTTTTAAAAAAATATCAGGATTAAATGAGTTTGGAATCAGAATGCATTATCTAAGGAATAATAAAAACACCATAGAGTTTTTAAATAACGCTGGGTATATATTTGATTCCACTTTGTATGAGTTACGAAACCCATTTAAAGTTGGTGATATTTGGGAATTTCCTCTACATATTATGGATAGTTATCTTTTTCAGAAAAATAGTCGTTGGCAAAATCAGACATTGGAGCAAGCTAAAGATGAGACAAAAAGAAAGATAGAGGAAGCATATAAAAAAGATATAAAGTATTTTACGATATTATTTCACAGCAATAATTTTAATGATAGCTTTGGCAACTGTAAAAAATGGTATATCTGGGTGACAGAGTATTTAAAAAATCATAGATTTGAATTTATAAATTACAGAAAAGCCATCAAAGAATTAGAAAGAAAAAATAATCCTTAGAATTAGCATTGATTTTCTAATTACATATTTTCTTCCAAGATTCGGTTGCCTATTTTATCGTTCTTTTTATTTGGTATCCTGAAATTTTTGACAAAAGGACTTAGTTTGGTTATACATATTATAGAAATATTGTAGATAAAGCAGAGATAATAATCTGACCATTTTTTATGTATTTTAAGATAGAAATGATAACGAGATATTAAATTAGTAGGATTAATAGATTCCTTTAGGCTTTTTAAGTGTTTTCATTTGTTCTAAGTAGAAGTTAGCAAGATTGTGTTGTTGGTAACTTGTCCAAGTCTGTCCCTCGGCTCCCGCTGGGGGACTTTGTTTGTAAAGTACTTATTCATTAGTGGCTAAAACTAATAAGTTTAGGGAATAATAAAATATATAAATAATATCTGAAAATAGAATAATATATCAGAAAAAGAATAGAGCAAAAGTATTAAAAATGAAAAGGATTTCTTAAATATGTCAAACTATATAAGCAATAAAGCAAAGATAGGTGGAAAAATTACTTTTGCTAAAAATATAATTATTGAAGATGATGTCATGATTGGAGATAAATGTCATCTTGGTTATAATGTGGTCATTAGAAAGGGAACAATAATAGGTAATAGTGTAAGAATTGATGATAATACCGTGATTGGAAAATATCCAATGAGGGCAAGCTTGAGTATTCTACAAGAAGAATCAAATCTTCCTTTTACGAATATTGGTAATGATTGCTTAATTGGAGCAAATACAGTAATTTATATCGGTTCTTCAATTTCCCATCATGTCTTAATAGCTGACTTAGCTTCTATTAGAGAGAATACCTCTATTGGTGAATACACGATTATAGGAAGAGGAGTAACTGTTGAAAATTATGTTAAAATAGGAAAATGTTGTAAATTAGAGAGCGAATGCTATATAACGGCTTATTCAGAATTGGAAGATTATGTCTTTGTTGCCCCAGGAGTGGTAACCAGTAATGATAATTTTTTAGGCAGAACTGAAAAAAGGCTGACATGTTTTAAGGGGATCACTATAAAAAAGGGTGGCAGGATTGGAGCAAATGCTGTCATTCTTCCCGGAAAAATTATAGGAGAAGATTCCCTGATAGCCGCAGGCAGTGTAGTTACAAAAGATGTACCTTCTCGAAAGGTGGTAATGGGTTCGCCCGCTCGAATTATTCGTGATGTTCCCGAAGAACAACTTATTGAAAATCAAAAATTCTATAAAGGATAGGATATTTAAATCCTAGTCAACACTATTAGCTTAATAGCTTATGAATTGAGAATTCCTGATAGATGAACCAGTGTACCATTTCATCCATAATAGAAAATAAAGCCAGGAAAAGGAGAAATCAAAGATGATATGCAATTTTACACTCCAGCATTATGAAGAAATTTGCCATATAATAGCTGGAAGTGAATATCAAGTTTGTTTTTTTAGTGACTGCTTACTTGATTATGAAAATATTTTAATTTTAAGGCATGATGTTGATCTTAGTTTAGAGCAAAGTATTAGAATAGCTGAAATTGAAAATAATTTCAACCTTAAATCAACTTTTTTTCTCTGGCTGAGGTCTCCCTTTTATAATATATTTGAAAAAAAATATTCAGATATTATTCATAAAATTTCCAACTTAGGTCATCAAATTGGTTTGCACTTTGATGAGAGTGCATACGAGATTGTCAATGAGCAAGATTTTAATGAGTTGATTGAGAAAGAAATTTTTCTAATCAAGAATTATTTTAATATAAATATTTTTGCTGTTTCAATGCATAGGCCATCAAAGTGGATATTGAATGATGATGTAAAACTAAAACAATGTGTCAATTCTTATGAAAAAAGATTTTTTAGAGATTTTAAATATATTTCTGACTCGAGACGGCAATGGAAAGAAGGTTGTATCTGCAACAAGATAGATGTTCAGAAATATAATAAATTACATATATTGACTCATCCGGTTTGGTGGGTAGATGAAGATGTCAGTTTTAATGAAAGAATGTCAGATTTTATTAAAGATAAAGAGAAAAAATTAAAAAAAGATTTAAAGGATAATATTTCAGTATATTGAAGGGATATGAATGGAAATGTACAATAATATAAAAATAAATAGGAAAAAATTTATATTTAATATAAAGGATTTAAATGAACTTGAAAATTATAATCAAATATTCAAAGATATTCAAATAAGTGATGTTTCTTCTATACAAAATCCTAAAGACCATAGTTTAATTTTTACCAAAGAATGGTCTTCGGAAATTGAAAATAAATTATTAAAAATAAAAAATAGTTTAATTATAATCAAAAAAAATAATCATGAAATTGATAAGGGTATTACGAAAAATAATGAGTGTATTTTCGTGGATAATCCTCGGTTGGAATATGCAATCATTCTTAATTATATTTTAAGTAAGCAACTCCAAAAGGACAGGTCTTATAAAGAATTAAAAAATAATGTCATTCTTGGTGAAAATGTAAATATTGGAAAAGGTACTATCATTGAACCTTTTGTATTTATTGACCATGATGTTCTTATAGGGAATAATTGCATTTTAAGATCTGGAGTTCGTATATGTAGTCATGTATTTGTAGGAAACAATACGATCGTTGGTCATAATTGTGTAATCGGTGGACCAGGTTTTGGCTTCGAAAAGGACAGGGATGCTAAGTTTATAAAAATTCCTCATCTTGGTGGTGTTATGATTGGTAATAATGTGGACATATTTCCTCAAAGTGCAGTGAATTCAGGAACAATTGAACCAACGGTTATCGAAGATAATATAATCATTGGTTCACAGGTTGTTATTGGTCATAATAATATCATAAAAAATGGATGCATTATTGTGGGGGGATCGATTATCGGAGGAAGTGTAACCGTTGGAAAAGAGAGCTACCTGGGAATCAATTGTTCAATAAAGAATGGTATAACTATAGGAGAAAATGTAGTCATTGGAATGGGGGCAGTGGTTAGGAAATCGACAAAAAACAATGTTGTTGTGGCAGGAAAAGCTGCTAAAGAATTCCCTAAGCCACAGGATTATGAATTAAGCTGACTCAATCAAGAGTATAAATACTTTATGATAAGAAGAGAGATTAAGTAATATGATGCCAAAAATTGCTTTTATCTTTCCAGGCCAGGGTTCACAAGAGATTGGCATGGGTAAAGATTTATTAGCGAATTTTAAAGAAGCTAAGGATCTATTTCAAGAAGCAAATCATTCTTTGAAAGATGAAGCTGTTGATTTAAAAAGATTATGCCTAAAAGGACCAGAGGATGAGTTAGCTCGCACAGCAAATGCTCAACCAGCAATATTAACTGTAAGTACTATTTTATCTAAGCTTCTTCAAAAAAATAATATTATGCCCGATGTAGTGGCTGGACATAGTTTAGGGGAATATTCTGCTTTAGTGACTGCATCATCGATTGGATATAGAGATGCAGTGAAATTAGTAAGAAAAAGAGGCAAGTTTATGCAGACTGCAACTCCATATGGTTTTGGATTAATGGCTGCTATCATAAGTTTCAATCGGGATAAAATAGAAGAAATCATTAAGATAGTGTCTAAATCTGGAACTATGGAGATTGCTAATTATAATTCACCTTATCAGGTTGTAGTTTCTGGTAAGAGAGAAGCAATTGAAAAATTACTAATCATAGGGGAAAAAGATGAAGAAGTGAATATAGTCCCCCTGAAAGTAAGTGCTCCTTTTCATTCCTCCTATATGAAAAAAGCAAAAGAAAGTTTGGCTCAATACTTAGAAAGTATTGATATCTATGATTCTCAAATCCCATTAATTTGTAATGTAACAGCTGACTATGTAAAGACTAAAGAAGAAATAAAAAATGCTTTGATAGAGCAGATGACTCATCCTGTAAGGTGGATGGATATTATCAGCAGAATAAATACTGAAGGGATTGATTGCTTTGTAGAAGTTGGTCCGGGAAATGTATTAAAAAAATTGATTAAACAGATGATTCCAAAGGCAAAAGTATATAATGTATGTGATTCAGAGTCTTTGAGGAAGGCAACAATAGAATTAGGTTAAAAAAACTTTCAATATAATTGGAGAAAGAATAATAATAAAAAATGAAGACTGAAGAATTCATAAAAGAATTGGTAAGTACATTAGAGATTGAAGAGAGAGAACAAGAAATTACCTTAGAGACTAATTTGAAGGATTTAGACGACTTTGATTCTTTAAGTGTATTATCCATTATCGCAATGATTGATAAGAATTTCGGAAAACAATTATCGGCAAAACAATTTGCAGAAATTAATACTATTAGAAATTTAATTGAAAAAATTGGTATAGATCATTTTAAATAATGAGTTTTATTATCAAATTGTTTTTGCTATTAAAGTATAAATTACCTTCCTGTGAATACAAATAAAAGAAAAATCAGGAAAAATATTTCAATGATTGATTTTTTCTGTGTTATAGATAGCTATAATACTCAAGGTGTTGTAAAGGTTCAGAGCCAAATCCTAAATCGATAAAAAACAGTAGCTGTAATATATTTCGTTTTTAAGATAAAGAGAATTAGTGGGACTCATTTATTTGTAGACATAGGGTATATTTTAGCTAACATCACAATCATTGAAAGCAATAAAAAGGGGGAAAAATGGAAATACCTCAACTTGATCTGGTAAAACAATATCATAATGTTAAAGAGGAAATAGATTTAGCTCTAAAAGCAGTATTTGAATCAGGTGAATTTATAAATGGTGAAAATGTTAAGAAGATTGAAAACACTATCGCCAATTATTCAGACAATAAATACGGCATAGGAGTGGCTAACGGTTCAGATGCAATCTTTATAACCTTAAAGGCATTAGGAATCGAATCTGGTGATGCGGTGATTTCCCCACCCTTTACTTTTTTTGCCACCACCGGAAGCATTGTACGAGCAGATGCTACGCCGGTCTTTATTGACATTGATTCTCAAACCTATAATCTTGACCCAAAAAAATTACAGGACTATATTTGCACTAAATGTTATTTTGATTCTAAAAAAAGCCAATTAATAAATAAACAGACTGGTCAACCTATCAAAGCCATTATCCCGGTCCATCTTTTTGGTCAGATGTGTAAAATGGACGAGATTATGGATATCGCCAGTCAGAATAATTTGAAAGTCATAGAAGATTGTGCCCAATCAATTGGTTCAGAATGTAAAGGGAAAAAGGCTGGTAATTATGGTGATTTAGGGACATTTTCCTTTTTCCCAACAAAAAACCTCAGCACTTATGGGGATGGAGGGATGGTTGTTACTTCTTCAGAGAAATATGCAAAATATTGTAGAGCATTCCGTTCCCATGGCTCAGAAGTAAAATATTATCATAAATTCGTTGGAATTAATTCTCGCCTTGATGAAATCCATGCTGCAGTTCTGAGGGTAAAATTTAAATATTTAGAAAGATGGTTGGAAGAAAGATTTCAGGTGGCATATAGATACCAGAGATTATTTAAAGATTATCATCTATTAGATAAAATCAAACTACCTTTAGAGAATATAAGTAATCTTAATAATCATAAAGAACATACTTTTCATCAGTATATAATATCTGTAAAAGAGAGAGATAATTTACAGCAATACCTAAGCAAAAATGGAATAGGCACAAGCATATACTATCCTTTATGTTTACATTTACAGGATTGTTTTAAATACCTGGGATATGAAGAAAATGATTTCCCTATTGCCGAAGAAGCAAGTAAACATGTCCTGGCAATACCCATGTATCCGGAACTTTCTGAAGACAAACAGGAGTATATAGTAAACAAAATTAGCCAATTTTTCAATCAATAAGCTTACCAATAGACTAATAAACTAATTATCTAATTCGAGGTTATCATGATGAAGTTAAGATTTGCCCTGATAGGTTGTGGAAGAATATCAGCCAATCATATAAAGGCAATTATTGATAATGATCAGGATGCTGATCTTGTTGCCTTATGTGACATCATTAAAGATAAAGCTGAATCAATTACCAGGGAGTACCATAGACAAGCGGTAGAAAAGAAATTGCCTGTTAAGAAAGTCAAAATCTATACTGAATACCAGGAAATGATTGCAAAAGAAGATATTGAGGCATGCATTATTTGTACCGAATCGGGATATCATGCAGAAATTGCTATTGATTGTTTTACTCAAAAAAAGCATGTATTGGTTGAAAAACCAATGGCGCTATCACTCTATGATGCGGATAGGATGATTCAAACTGCTCAAAAAAATGGATTAAAATTAGCTGTTTGTTACCAGAATAGATTCAATTTGCCAGTTCAAAAATTAAGACAGGCAATTACCAAAGAAAGATTTGGCCGAATTTTTGCCGGGACTGCTCGTATCTTATGGAATAGAAATGTAGAATATTATAATGCATCTAAATGGAGGGGTACCTGGGAATTAGATGGAGGATGTCTAATCAATCAATGTATTCACAATATTGATCTTCTTCAATGGATGATGAATAGTAAAATTGACTCTGTATATGGACAAACGATGAATTATCTTCATCCATATATTCAGACCGAGGATTATGGAAGTATCATTATTAAATTTAAAAATGGTGCAATAGGGAATATTGAAGGGACTGTTTGTGTGTATCCTGAAAATCTGGAGGAAACACTAACAATATTAGGAGAAAAAGGGACTGTTGTCGTAGGGGGTTTAGCATTGAATAAAATATTAGTGTGGGACTTTAAAGATGAGCGAGAATCCCTCCTTGAAAAAATACAAGAAGAATGCAATTCAGAAATAAAGAATGTTTATGGCAATGGTCATAGCTTACTTTATAAAGATTTTATTGTTTCAATTAAAAATAATAAAACTCCGTTAATAGATGGAAATGAAGGTAAAAAATCCCTGGGCATCATTCTGATGGCTTATCAGTCTCAAAAATATTCAAAAGCGATTAACTATAATGAGAATCTAAATATAAAAACGATAGATTTTGAAGAAATGTTTTAATATTTGATAAAAATGTACATAATCAATAAAGATTAGTTAAAAGGATATGAAGTGAAAAAATCAAAAAATCATATAAAAGAAAACCTTCTTTCAAAAATTAAGAATAAAACAGCTGTTCTGGGTGTAATTGGGCTGGGTTATGTAGGCCTTCCTCTTGCTGTAGAAAAAGCAAGAGCAGGGTATAAAACAATCGGTTTTGATGTACAGGTGAAAAAAGTTCGGTGGGTAAATGAAGGACAAAACTATATCGGAGATATTTTAGATTCAGACCTTAAAGAAGTGATAGATAAAGGGATGTTGCATGCTACGAATGATTATTCTTTTATTAGAGAGGTTGATACAATTTGTATTTGTGTCCCTACCCCCCTTGATATTTACGTGCAGCCTGACCTGTCATATATAAAGAATTCTACTGAGAATATTGCCAGGTATCTTCATCCCGGAATGTTAGTAGTACTTGAATCCACTACCTATCCTGGTACCACTGAAGAAATAGTAAAACCACTGCTTGAAAGAGTATCCGGTCTTAAGTGTGGTAAAGATTTTTTTCTTGCTTTTTCCCCGGAAAGAATAGATCCTGGTAATCCCTGGTATAAAGTAAGAAATACCCCTAAAATAGTTGGAGGAGCCACTCAAGACTGTACTGAGGTAGCTGTTTATCTTTATAAGCATATTTTAAAAACAAAAATTTTTCCTGTTTCTTCTTCTAAAATTGCTGAGATGGAAAAAATATATGAAAATACTTTTCGTTACATTAATATTGCTCTGGCAAATGAAATGACAATATTATGTCACAAGATGGGCATCGATTTTTGGGAAGTTATCAAAGCAGCCAAGACAAAACCTTATGGATTTATACCTTTCTATCCTGGACCGGGTGTTGGCGGGCATTGCATTCCTCTTGATCCGTTTTATCTTACCTGGAAAGCCAGAGAATTTAATTATCATACCAGACTTATTGAATTGGCTGGGGAAATAAATAAGAATATGCCTGAATATGTGGTTGAAAGGGCATCTAAAATTCTATCTAAAAAATATAAAAAATCTCTGAATAGAGCCAAAATTCTTTTGTTAGGCATTACCTATAAGAATGATGTTGCTGATTTGCGTGAATCACCAGCTTTAGAGATCATAAAAATTCTGGAAGAAGAACAGGCAATTATTTCTTATTATGATCCTTATATTTCCGAATTTAAAAATAATGGTAAATTATATCGATCCCTGTCAGAATTAACAGCAAAAACAATTCGTGAAAAAGATATGGTAATCATTACCACAAAGCATAACAAAATTGATTATGAATTCATTGCCAATCATGCCAAGGCTGTATTAGATACTAGAAATGCCATAAAAGTGAGTAATAAAAATATTGAAAAGCTATGATGTATTTTAAATAATTAAAGATTGCATTCAAAACCTTTGGTATATTATTTACTTGGGAAAATTTTTTTATAACATTTATTTATAGAAAGATAAAATAATTTTTAAAATTTTGAGGTAAAAATGATTGTTTGGTTAATTACTATTGGTGAACCTTTACCAATAGATAAAAAGGATAGGCTTCATAGAACAGGCATTTTAGCAAAATTATTAGTTACGAAAGGACATAGGGTCATTTGGTGGACTTCGACCTTTGATCATGTTAGAAAGGAACATAGATTTAACAGGGATACTTATTATAAAGTAGCTAACAACTTTGAAATTAAGTTATTGCATTCAATAGGTTATCGGAAAAATATTTCTCTTTCTCGTTTTATAAACCATTATTTAATTGCTCGCAGTTTTCTTAAGAATGCCAGTGAAGTGACTAAACCGGATATCATTTTATGTTCACTACCAACATTAGAATTATCTTTATCAGCAGTTAGGTATGGAAAAAAAATGGATATTCCTGTTGTTCTTGATATGCGAGATATGTGGCCGGAGGTATTCTTAGATTTTATCCCGTACTGGGCAAAAGGTATAGCAAAAATTATATTCTCACCGATGTATAGTACATTACATAAAGCATGTAATGATGCCACCTGCATAACGGGTATCACTCAAGGATATGTGGAATGGGGTGTAAAGTGTGCAAACAGAACTGCAAAAAATCTTGATAGATATTTCCCCTTTGGCTATACCAAAATTACTCCTAATGAAGAAGATATCAAAGAGGCAAAAGGTTTTTGGAAAAAGTTAGGAATAAACCAAGACAACAATAAAATGAATGTCTGTTATTTTGGAAATTTAGGGAAAGGTTTTATGTCTGAATATATTAATGTAATAAATGCTGCAAAGAAATTAGAGATGAAAAAGTTCCCTATTCAGCTTATTATGTGCGGAAGAGGGGAAAATTTGTCTTTTTATAGAGAACAATCAGAAGGGTGTGATAATATCTTATTTCCGGGCTGGATAAATGAGTCACAGATTTGGACATTGCTTAGAATGTCGTCAATAGGATTACTTCCATATCAGAATAATAAAAGTTTTGTTATCAGTTATCCTAATAAATCGATTGAATATTTATCAGCAGGATTGCCAATTATTTCAAGTTTAAAGGGTGTGTTGGGTAGCTTGTTGCACAGTTACAATTGTGGAATTACATACGAAAGTGAAAATGTAGATGATTTAGTTTCTAAATTAATATATTTGTACAACAATCCAAAAATTATTAAAAATATGTCTAAAAATGCACTCGATTTGTATAAAGATAAGTTTGTTGCTGAAAAAGTATATAATGAAATGATTGATTACCTCAAATATATAAGCAGTTCATATAAAAAAAATAAATCTTGATTTTTTAGCTTACAAATTCTATATTAGTTTCATTAATTTATATAAAAAGGTGATTTTTTGTTATTAAAACGTTGTTTTGATCTTATAGTTTCTTTAATAGTATTAATCGTTTTTGGTCCATTTTTTCTCATTTTAGCAATTTTAATCAAGAAAGATTCAAAAGGTCCTGTTTTTTATCGGCAGGTAAGGATTGGGAAAGATGGGGAGCCATTCAAGATATATAAATTCAGGACAATGTTTAAAGATGCTGATAAATCTGGTGTTACATCGACTAAGTCAGATGATATGAGAATTACTAAAATAGGGCGATTTATTAGAAATTATAATCTTGATGAATTAGCCCAATTTATAAATGTTTTGAAGGGTGAGATGAGTATAGTAGGACCCAGGCCTGAAATTCCATATTATGTTGATAAGTTTACTGAAGAAGAAAAAATCATTCTTTCGGTTAAACCGGGAATCACTGATTGGGCATGTATCTGGAATCCGGATGAGGGTAAATTGTTAGCGGGAAGTGATGACCCTGATAGAGATTATTTTGAAAAAATCAGGCCAGAAAAAATCAGGCTTCAATTAAAATATATCAGGGAACATTCTTTTTTAACAGATCTTAAAATTATATTCATAACTTTAAAAATTCTACTTTTTGGAACTGATATTAGAAGTTTATGAATAATTTTTTCATATAATAAGGAGGACAAATGTCAAAATACAGAGTTCCTTTTGTTGAACCGGGAAAACTATATCAGAAGTTGAAGAATGAACTTGACCAGGCATATTTTGAAGTCATGTCCAAAGGTGACCTAATTGATCGTAGTCAGCTAAGAAGTTTTGAGGAAAGTCTGGCTAAATTTGTGGGAACTAAATATGCAGTGGGACTTAACAGCGGATATGACTCTTTGCACATATCCTTACGGGCGGCAGGAATTAGCAGCGGAGATGAAGTGATCCTTCCAGCTCATACTTTTGTAGCAACCTGTTCGGCTGTGGTAAATGTAGGAGCGACTCCAGTGTTGGTTGACGTCGGAAAGGATTTTAACATAGATACTGATAAAATAGAAGAAGTGATTACTGATAAAACCAGGGCAATCCTTCCTGTTCATCTCAATGGATATATGGCTGATATGAGTAGGGTTCTGGAAATTGCTCAGAAACATAATCTTGTTGTTGTGGAAGATGCTTGCCAAAGTTTAGGAAGCAGCATGAATGGAAAAAGAGCCGGCTCGGTGGGATTAACAGGCTGTTGGAGTTTTTACCCCTTTAAGATATTAGGTGGGTATGGTGATGGTGGTGCTATTACGACTAATAATCCGGATGTAGCATTATTTTCCCGCAGGATGAGGTATAATGGTGAAGACCGAGATACAGGTGAATATTATGGACATGGTTTTACCTGCTTGTTGGATAATTTACAGGCTGCTTTTTTAAATGTAAAACTCAGATATTTACCGGAATGGATAAAAAGGCGGAAAGAAATTGCTGAGCGATATGAAAATTCATTTTCAGAAATACCTGATTTATTATTACCTCATTATGATAAACTGGGATTTGATCATGTATATCAGAATTATGTGGTTCGATCAAAACAAGGAGATTTATTTTCTGATTATCTTACGGAAAATGGGATTGAAGTCTTGGTTCAATTCCGGAAACCATATTATAAATATGAATCTCTGCAGTTAAAGGATCGTGGTTTTCCGGAGACCGAAGCCCTCAGCAGGGAAGTGTGTTCCTTGCCAATGAATATTGAAATGGATGACCAACAGATTGATTATGTTATAAAGACGGTAAGATCTTTCTATAAATTATAATAAACATTCTTATTAAAGGTGTATATAAATGAAAGAATTATCTAAAATTACTGAAAAATTTACGGAATCAGTTATTCGGGAGATGACTCGAATATGCGATGCTGCTGGTGGTTATAACCTTTCACAAGGTTTTCCAGATTTCGAGAGTCCAAAATTATTAAAAGAAGCCGCCATGAAGGCAATTAATGCAAACTGGAATCAATATCCAGTCACTTATGGGGAGCCTGAGTTTTTGAGATCAATCAGCCAGAAAGCCAAAAATTATAATGGAATCAATTGTAATCCGGAAACAGATATTACTGTTACGTGCGGTGCCACTGAAGCTATGATTGCCACTTTAAAAGCCATTATTAATCCGGGAGATGAAATTATTGTATTTGAACCTTTTTATGAGAATTATGGTCCGGATGGTATTCTATCTGGAGCAACTCCCCGTTATGTCAATTTACACCCACCAAATTGGGAATTTTCACTTAAGGAGTTAGAAAAAGCATTTAACAAAAAAACAAAAGCGATTGTTATCAATACCCCTAATAATCCCACCGGAAAGGTTTTTACAAGGCCAGAATTTGAAAAAATTGCTCATTTGTGCAATAAATGGGATACTTATGCCGTCACAGATGAAATATATGAGCATATTCTGTATGATGATGCAAAACATATTTCTCTGGCCACCATCCCAGGTATGGAAAATCGAACGATTACCATTAATTCCCTTTCAAAAACCTATTCCGTTACCGGATGGAGGATAGGGTGGGCTATTGCTGAGAAAAAAATTACTGGGCGTATTCGAAAAGTCCATGATTTTCTTACAGTAGGAGCACCAACACCTTTTCAGCATGCAGGCGTTGTAGCACTATCCTTTGAAAAGGAATATTATGAAAATTTACAGTTACGTTATGCCAAAGCACGAAAATTATTGTATAATATTTTGGACCAGGAGGGATTCAAACCTTATTTACCTAAAGGAGCTTATTATATCATAGCAGAGGTAGCTGATTTAATGAATAAGATGGATATTAACGATGGTTTTAACTTCAGCCGCAAACTGATTGAAAAAACCGGGGTAGCAACAGTGCCGGGATCTTCTTTTTATTCAGATCCTGAAAAAGGGAGAACGCAGGTAAGATTTTGCTTTTGCAAGAAGTGGGAAACTTTGTATGCCACTGAGGAAGCACTGAGAAAGTTAAGAGGTAATCATAAAAATGGAATTTAAATTACAGGATATAGATACGAATGGATTAAAGTGGATGCTGCTTACCATGCTTCGCATACGAGAATTTGAAGAGCAGATTGCGACTTTAGTGCAACAAGGGGAGATTATTACACCGTGCCATCTTTATATTGGACAGGAAGCGGTTGCTACCGGTATTTGTTATGCTCTAAAAAAGGATGATTACATTTTTGGTTCCCACAGGTCACATGGCCATTATATTGCGAAAGGTGGAGATTTAAGAGGTGCCATGGCAGAGATTTTTGGACGAGAAACAGGTTGCTCCAAAGGCCATGGCGGTTCTATGCATCTTATAGCTACGGAAGTAAATATTCTTGGTACTTCTTCTATCGTAGGAGGAAGTATGGGGATTGCAGTTGGTGCAGCACTCGCCGAATCGATACGAGAATCTGAAAAGGTAACAGTTGTTTTTCATGGCGATGGAGTTCCGGAGGAAGGTATTTGGCATGAAGCAGCTAATTTTTCAGCTCTGAAGCTTTTGCCAATCATTTTTGTTTGTGAAAATAATCTTTATTGTACACATATGCCTTTAAATAAACGACGTATCAAGGATAATATTCATACTATTGCACAAGAACATGGTTTAGAATCAACAGTTGTAGATGGTAATAATGTGCTTGATGTTTATTATGCAGCAAGAGAGGCAGTAAACAGGGCTCGAAATGGGAAAGGCCCCAGTTTTATTGAATGCCGTACTTATCGCTGGCGGGGACATGTGGGCCCTAATTATGATATAGATCTCGGGTTGCGCAGCCAGGATGAATTAAATAATTGGATGAAGCGGTGTTCAATAAAAAATTATTCTACTTTTCTTATCGATAACAACATCATATCTGATATGGAGTTTAAAGAAATGAATCAGAAGGTATCCGCGGAGATAAGTGAAACTATATCTTATGCAAAATCCAGTCCTTTTCCTGATGTTTCGAATCTGATTAAGTATGTATTTAAAGAAGGATGTAAAATATGACGTTAAAAAGTTATGCAGAAGCGATTAATGAAGCACATCGGCAATTATTAGCTTCGGATAATCGCGTTTTCGTTATTGGCCAGGGTGTAGACAGTCCCTGGAGTGTGGGAACAAGTACACTGGGACTTATCGATAAATTCGGCTCGAAAAGAGTGATAGATACTCCTATTTCCGAAGCTGCAGTAACCGGAGCTGCAATTGGTGCTTCAATGACCGGTATGCGTCCCATCATTTTTCATCCCCGAATGGATTTTATGTACCTGGCATTAGATCAGATTATTAATCATTGTGCTCATTGGTATTATATGTTTGGCGGACAGGTAAATGTTCCCGTCACGATTCGAGGAATTATTAATAGGGGCAATGAGCAGGCTGCACAGCATTCTCAAAGTCCCTTTGCCATCTATCTTCATATTCCCGGGTTGAAAGTGGTATGTCCGGCTTCTCCTTATGAAGCAAAAGGTTTACTTATTGCGGCTGTTCGGGATGATAATCCGGTTTTATATTTTGATGATCGCTGGTTATATCAAATTGAAGAGGAAGTTCCTGATGAGCTTTATGAAGTTCCTTTGGGGAAAGGAAAAATTCATAGAGAGGGATCTGCTGTAACAATTGTAGCAGTATCTTATTTAGTGCGGGAAGCTATCAAGGCAGCTGATTTTCTTTCCACAGAAGGGATTTCAGTTGAAGTTATTGATCCAAGGACTTTAAAGCCTCTGGATACAGAATTGATTTTAGAATCAGTTAAAAAGACTTACAGGTTGATTATTGCCGATCCTGATTGGCGATCCTGTGGCTTTTCCGAGCATCTTGCTTCCATAGTATTTAATCAAGCATTTAACATTCTTAAGACACCTGTGCAGTATATAACCCTGCCTGATTCTCCGGCTCCAGCCAGCACCACACTGGAGAAGGCATATTATCCAGACTATAATGACATTATTATGGCTGTTAAAAAAATTCTTTTATGATTTACTCTCTTTGTTGGTAAGTAAATATCAAATAGTACCATGATGATTATTAAGGGAATAGCTACAATTTCATTGATATTTTTTGTTTGCATTATTTTTACATTCCTATTTTTATTGCCTTATTTAGGTCAATGGCTGATAGTTGAAGATGCGTTGCAGGAAAGTGATATTATTGTACTTCATACTGGAAGCGTACGAGACAGAACTTTACAAGCAGTAGATATTTATGATAAAAATTATTCAAATAGCATAATCTTAGTTAATACCATTAATCCGTCCTATAATCACATTGTTAAAAAAGGATTAGAAATACCACCAGGGTATGCACAGTTAAGTAAGATAGTTGCCATAGAGCTGGGAGTTCCGGAGAAAAATATATTAATTCTTGAAGGAAATGCCAAAAGTACACTGGATGAAGCGATGATTCTCAGGGAATATATTAGACATAATAACTTGATTCAATCAATTATAATAGTTACGTCAAAATACCACTCCAGAAGATCTAAAAAGATTTTTACCAAAGTCTTGAGCATGCTGGATAGAAAGATAGAAACCTTCTCAAGTCCAAGTAATTATGACAATTTTAATGCAAAAATGTGGTGGAGAAATAAAGAAGATATCAGTATTGTCTTTTGGGAATATGTAAAACTGGCTAAATTTTATTTTTGGGATCAATTTTTTTTATTATCATGATTTCTCAATTCTGATTTATTTAATGAATTATATTTACATTTTATTGATATAGCATATTCTTCTAGTAAATGTCCTACGAGACTTTGTAATTAGATTAGGATTTAAGGAATCTTTCTTCAAGAAAAATACAATCATCAAATATTTTTTTATCATAGTCCATATACGAACAAGATCCCAAAGTCTAAAAATAGAGAAAATGTGGAATAAATAGTTTATAAGCACCTATAGGTATACCTTTGGTGTTAACTTATATTTATTATACTATTCATGGAAGTAAGTTATTAGGTTAACCGACATCATTGGCTCCAAATATTGCAGAAACTGTTTATGTAAAAAATTAATTTTTTTAAAGAAAAGGGAAGTGATGAGATGCAGATTAATGTTTTAGACTATTTTGAAAAAACATTATTACAGTATAGGGAGAAAGTTGCAATCATTGATAATGAAAGAGAATTGACTTTTTGTGAACTGGAAGAACAGGCAAAAAAATTATCTGTTCTTATTGGTAACAGAATGAATAAAATTAATCAACCAATTGGTATTTTCATCCCCAAAGGAGCAGATAGTATTGTTGCTTTTTTGGGAGCATTATATAGCGGAAATTTTTATGTGCCCCTGGATGTTGAATCACCTCCAAAGAGATTAGAAACAATCATGACCAATTTAGAACCGAAGATTATTATCACTACAAAACAATACCTCGAAATTTTATTAGCACTGAAATTCAATAAAAATATGATTATATTAATAGAAGAAATATTTAATGAAGAAATTACTTATGATAATCAACTAATTTTAAATAAAATTGAAAATGTTATCGATTTTGACCCGGTTTATACGATTTATACTTCGGGATCTACTGGAATACCAAAAGGAGTGACAATTGCTCATCGGGGGGTTATTGATTATATCGATTGGGCTAAAAGTTGTTTTGATATAAGCAGCAATACCATTATTGGAAATCAAGCTCCTTTTTATTTTGATAATTCGACCTTGGATATCTATCTCTGCCTTGCTACCGGGGCTACTTTAGTCATTATTCCTAAAAATATGTTTATTTTTCCGGCAAGATTATTAGAATATATAAAAGAGAAAGAAATTAACCTTGTATTTTGGGTACCCTCGGTTTTAGTAAATATTGCCAATTTAAAGCTTTTGGATAAAATTGATATAAGTGTATTGGAAAAGATATTGTTTGCTGGCGAAGTGATGCCGGTGAAGCATCTAAATTACTGGCGACAAAGACTGAATAATTCCCTATTTGCCAATCTCTATGGACCTACGGAAATTACGGTAGACTGCACTTACTATATTGTAGATAGAGATTGGGATAATAATGAATCTTTACCGATTGGCATACCTTGCCGTAATAGTGATGTGATTATTTTAAATGAAAATGATGAATTGGCAGGTCAGGATGAAAAGGGAGAACTTTGTGTACGAGGAAGTTCCCTGGCTTTAGGATACTGGAACAATTTTGATAAAACGAATGAAGTATTTACTCAAAATCCTCTGAATAGGAATTATCCGGATAGGATTTATAGAACCGGAGATCTTGTGTATAAAAATGAAGAAGGATTAATCATATTTGTGGGAAGAAAAGATTCTCAAATTAAACATCAAGGTCAAAGAATAGAATTAGGGGAAATTGAAAATGCTGTTTTGAGTATACAGGAAATTGATAATGCTTGTGTTATTTATGATGATCAAGGGAAAAAGATTATTTTATGTTATGAATCAAATAAAGAGTTAGATACAGTATTGATTAGAAAGGAGCTAATGTCTTTATTAGCAAAATATATGCTTCCCACAAAATATATTTACTTTAAAAAATTACCCTTAAATGCCAATGGAAAAGTTGACCGTAAATCGTTAAAGAACAATTTGATTTTATTGAAAGAATATATTCAATGAAAATTGTACAGAACGAAAAAGAAGTATATCACAGTATTACACTGGTAAAGCGAGATACTGACCAATATCTCACTAATTTTTATTTTGCAGGGTTTAAATTAAATGAACTGATTGATAGCTGTCAATTATTTATGATATATAGTGATAAAAATATTTTTTTCATAAGGATTAATGATGGATTTTATAATTTATATTTTTGCAGTCGCAATAAAAATTTTTTAGGAAAATCATTAGAAGAAGATTTATTAAATATAAAATCGCCCATTGTAACTGATTTGGTCGGGGAAGAAAAAAAAATAGAAGAATTAAAAGATATCTTTATCAAGAAAGGTTTTAATCACTATACAACTTTTATCAGAATGTCAAAAATGGGTAGTAATATTGATATCAAGCATAATATTGCTGATATTTTTTTCGCTATACCGGAAGATGTTATTGAAGTTTATAACATTATTTCCAGAAACTTCAATAAGTATTCAGAACATCTTCCGTCACAAGAAGAAATAGTGGACGCTACCAGTAAGCATAATATTTTAATAAAAAAAGAAAAAAGTAAAATAATTGCGTTGCTCTTTTTTGACAAAGTTGGGTATTCTTCTACATTAAGATATTGGTATGTAGATAAATATTTTCGTGGTAAAAAATTGGGTGCAGCGTTAATAGAAAGGTATTTTGATGAATGTAAAGAAATAAAAAAGTTTATATTATGGGTTGAGAAATTAAATGACAAAGCAATCAGTATATATAAATATTACGGTTATAATTATGATAATAAAACAGATTTAATCATGATCAAGGGGGGCGGTGTAGATGAGAGATATTCAAAAAATATTGGAAGAGATAAGGCCTGAATTTGATTTTGAAAATTGTTCTAATTTTTTTCAAGATGGAATACTGGATTCATTAGATTTAATCACATTGATTAGTTCCCTAGAAGAGGAATATCATATTTCCATTGAAGGTACGGATATCCTTCCCGAAAATTTTGAAAGTATTAGCGCAATAGAAAAATTATTGAAACAATACAAGGTAGATATATGAATTTTAAATTTTTTGGTAAAAAAATAACCGGTATTTGTGTTGTCTTACCTGAAAGATTAGAAACATTTGAGGAAAACATCAATAATTACAACTTCTCCGAAAAACAATCTATTAAATTAAAGAAGATTATGGGATATGGTACACATCGAATTGCAGATTCTACCTGCTGTGTATCTGATTTATCGAAATATGGTTTAGAGTATTTAATAAGAAAAAACTATCTTAAGAAACAGGAAATTGATGCATTGGTATTAGTAACCCAGTCTCCTGATTATTTTATGCCTCCGACCAGTAATGTCATTCAGGGTTTATTGAATTTTAAAGAGGATATGATTTGTTATGATATTAACCAAGGGTGTGCAGGGTATATTATGGGTTTGATGCAATCATTCATGCTTCTTGATCAGGAAGAAGTTCATAAAGTGGCTCTTATTAATGCTGATATCTTAAGTCATAAGGTATCCAGAAAAGATCGTAATAGCTTTCCCCTGATTGGGGATGCTGCATCAATTACCATTGTTGAAAATGATACTGAAAAACATTCAGAAGTTTTTGCCAATATCAAAATGGATGGAACACAGAATGATGTCTTAATGATACCTGCTGGAGGATTTCGTTTAAAGTCATCTCCGGAAACTGCAATACTTGAAGAAGATAGTAGTGGAAATTTCAGAGCAAAAGACCATTTAGTAATGAAAGGAGACATTGTTTTTAACTTTGTTCAAACAGCTGTGCCACCATTGATAGATAGCTTAATCAAATTTTCAGGAGTTGAAAAAGATGCGATTGATTATTATATGTTCCATCAGCCTAATAGATTTATGTTACAAAAGCTTGCCGATAAAATGAAGGTTAGTTATGAAAAAATGCCCAATAACGTTGTAGAGAATTTTGGGAATGCATCCGGAGTTTCCATACCAACTGCGGTTGCTTTTAATCTTGGAAAAAAATTGCTTACAGATAAATACAAGATTTGTCTATCCGGTTTTGGAGTGGGATTAACATGGACTTCAATGTTATTAGATATGGGAAATCTAATATTTTGCGAAATGATTGATTATAAAAGTTAACTTCAATGATATGTAGGAAAATAAGGAAAATCTGATAAAAAATAGCCAATATGTTATTTGATCTAATGAAGTCGAAGGGTTGAACAGATTAGACATTTTAAGAATTAACTTTAAAAAAATTCAGTACACTATTTTCTATTCTAATCATTTCATTGCTTGATTAAATAACCAATCAACTTTCCCCATAGATAAATCGCTATTCGTTTACTCAAATGTCTAAAAATTAAAGAAATATGGAATAATTGTAATAGATGTACTATAAT
>CAZFOG010000021.1:0-3059 GCA_964520685.1 uncultured Nitrospiraceae bacterium
AGCTTTCTTGGCCGCATTTCCACGGGCAGAATCATCATTCCCCGGTACGATGTGGTCTTTGTAACGCCCCTGCTGGCGCTGTTCGCAGCGATTGCCGCTGCCGGGTGGGCGGACAGACACGGTCTCGGCGACATGCTGACGGCCGCCTGCGAGATCACGGTCTTTCTGCTGGTGATCCTGAATGGCGGGCCGTCGTTGAGCAAGTGGCGGCTTACCGGGGCGTACCGGGCAAGTCCCGGTCTCCTTAAGAACCAGCGGGGTGTCGTGAAGCTGTAGTCGCAGAATGCGGGAGGTGAACAGGGCATGATACTCGGCATCGGCACGGACATCGTGGACGTTGCGCAGTTCGAACGCCGCATCGAGCGGGGGCGGTTGCTGCGCGTGTTCAGCGAAGCCGAGTTGGCGTATGCAGACGAAAAGCCGAAGCGCCGCATGCAGACCTTGGCCGCGCGGTGGGCCGCGAAGGAGGCCTTCGCCAAAGCCCTCGGCACGGGCATCCGCGCTGAGTGGAATCTGGACGAGCTCGAGGTCGTCAGTGGCGAAGGGGGGAAGCCCGAGTTGCGCCTCGGCCCGTCTGTGCGGGACGCCCTGCCCGAGGGCGCGCGGGTGCATGTTTCGTTGTCGCATACCAAGACCTGCGCGACCGCCGTGGTGGTTATGGAGCGGGATTAGCGCGGACAGACACGGACAGACACGGACACACACGGACTCACACCGACTCACACGGACTCACATGGACTCACATGGACTCACACGGCGCAGCAAAGCCGCAACCGAATTTCCGGAACCGGAATCCTCCCCCCGAACGCCTTCCGGCGTTCGCCCCCCTCCAAAGGGGGGAGATAAGACCTTGGAAGTAAAAGGTTTATATCCCTCTCCTGCCAAAGATCTTTGCGGCTTGCACGGATTTCAGAAGAGAGTAGTACGGACTGACCGGCGCTGTTGCGATTGTGATGGGCTGGCGCCGGGGGATAACGGCTGGTGCCGGGCCGGCTGGTCGGTGTCTGGGCCGGTTGTTTTGGGGTTGTCCGTGTGAGTCCGTGTGTGTCCGTGTTTGTCGGTGTAAGTCCGTGTTCCGTTCCTGACGCGGCCCGTTAGGTCTTGGCTACTTTGACCGGGCCGCGCTCCTTGGCGGAGCGGTAGATAGCATCAATTACGGCCATGTTTGCGATGGCGTCGCGGGCGGGCCAGCGGGGCGGCTGGTGGGTGCGGCACGCATGCACGAAATCCTCGACCTCGAGCCGGTAGGTGTCCGCGCCGGCGGTATATTCGCGCCGCTCCTTGTCGCCATGGCGCAAGATAATCTCGGCGCGTTCTTCGCCGGGGAACCACGGGCTGGGCAGAACGATCGTTCCCTCGGTGCCTTTGAGCACCGCCCGGGAACGGCCGTGGGTTTCAAAACTGCACTCGAAGTACGCCAGCAGGTTGCTGGGGAATTCGAGACAGGCAATCACCGTCTTGTCGACCTCGCCCTGGCGAACGAAGGCGGTTGCGTAGCTGGGCTCGCAACCGGCCATCATGCGCGAGAAATTCACACAATAGCAGCCCACATCCATCAGCGCCCCGCCCGCCAGCTCGGGTTTCAGGCGAATGTTTTCCGGGTCGGCAAGGGGAAAGGAAAAGACGCTGCGCAGGGTGACAAGCTGACCAATGGCGCCCTGTTGGATGAGTTCCCGCACACGGTCGTAGATGGGATGAAAGCGGTACATGAACGCCTCGGCCACCAGGAGGTTCTTCTTTTTCGCGGTGGCGGCGACTTTCCGGGCTTCGGTCGCGTTGACCGTAAACGGCTTCTCGCACAAGACGGGCAGGCCGGCCTCGAGGGCTTTGATGGTCCATTCGGCATGCATGCTGTTGGGCAGCGGGTTGTAGATGGCGTCGACTTCACCCGAACCGAGCAGTTCCTCATAGGAGCCGAACGCCCGGGGAATGCCGTGTTCCTTTGCCCATTCGCTCGCGCGGGTCTTGTCGCGGCTGGCAACGGCCTGCATGCAACAGGCGTTGCTCAGGCCAATGCCCTTAATCACACTTCGTCCAATTCGGGCGGTGCTCAGGATACCCCAACGCAGGCTTGACATGGCCGTACTCCCCGCTAGAAATCCTCGCGGACAACTTCATCGACTCGTGGAGACCTCGGACCCCCGCATTCTACTACACCGCAAGGGCGGGACCAACCACGCGGCCCCGCCCCGGGAAGACAGGTCAGTTCCCGATATACGCCTCCTTGACGTAGTCCATATCGGGGAAATTGGATTTCAGGTAGGCGTTACCCTGCTGCTGAATCATCATCTGGTCGGGCTGCTGACCGTACTTGGCCGTAATCCCCTCGACGGCGTTCATGCCCTGGATAACTTCGCCGAAGGCGGAGAATCCCTGGGCATCGAGGGCGCTGTTGTCGGCCAGGTTGATGAAGAGCTGTGTGGTCCGCGAGTTGGGCATCGACGACTTGGCGAACGTGAGGGTGCCTTTCCGGTTACCCTTCTTGACCGGTTCGTCCTGAATGTTCGCGTCGCGCCACTGTCCCGCGAGGGCGGGGTCGCCGTTGATCCCAAACTGCACCACGAACCCCGGCACGACGCGGAAAAAGCGGGCTTCGTTAAAGAATCCCTGGACCACCAGATTGTAGAAACGGTCGACGCCCAGGGGGGACCAATCCCGGTGGCACTCGACAACAAAACTGCCGTTGGAGCACACGAACTGGACCTTGAAAGTGTCGGGCGCGGTCAGGGTCGCGGCCTGGGGGCCCTTGCCGCCGCTATACCCTTCGGGCAGGGGCGCGCGTTCGAGCAGACCGGCCGTTTCGGCTTCGTGTTCTTCGTGTTCGTTTTCCATGTGTTCGTGTTCCTTTTCGGCTTCCGCCAGTCTGAGTTCGACGTCGCGCGCCGCGTTCACACGCTCGGGGGTCAGCCGCTCGGGCTGGCATCCATTGACGATCACAATGCACGCCAATCCCGCCACCGCGACGAGACCGATAGACAGCGCCTTCTTCACCTTGTTGCCTCCCTTGCTGGTTCACTCCGCCGCCCGGCCCGTCCGCACCTACGGCGGGCGGCTGCACG
>CAZFOG010000021.1:3069-6479 GCA_964520685.1 uncultured Nitrospiraceae bacterium
ACAGGTTCTCTGCCTCAATACACCAAATCACCACTCGGGAATGACCCGAGCACTTTGAGCTCCGTGGAATAATGTGACAATTCCCGCAACGCTTCCTTCACGTTGGCGTCTTCACAATGGCCCATGAGATCGATAAAGAATACATAATCCCAAGCTTTGCGCCGCGAGGGCCGGGATTCGATGCGGGTCAGATTGATCTTGTGCTCGCGTAACGGCGTCAGCAGCTCGTACAGCGCCCCCGGACGATCCTTGATGGAACACAGAATCGACGTCTTGTCGTTGCCGGTGGGTTTCGCCAACTGCCGCCCAAGGACGAAGAACCGGGTGAAATTCGCCGAAGCGTCCTCGATTCCGCGGACCAGGATGCTGATGTTGTACGTCTCCGCGGCCAGGTCGCTGGCGATGGCAGCAGCGGCATGCTCGCCTGAGGCGATGCGCGCGGCCTCCGCCGTGCTCGAGGTTTCAATCAGTTTCGCGTTGGGAAGGTTGGCTTTGAGCCAATTGCGGCACTGAATGAACGGCTGTGCTTTCGAGTACACCTTCCTGATTTCCTCGAGAGGCGAGTTCGACAACAGATTCTGAACGATATGCAGCATGATCTCGTTCACGATCTTGACGTCCGACGTCAGGAACCGGTCGAGCGTATCGCTTACGCCGCCTCCCATCGAGGTCTCGACCGGCACGACCCCATAATCAACGCGAAAACGCTCGACCTCGGTAAAAATGTCGTCCACCGCCGCGACCGGGTGGTAAATCGCGTGGGTGCCGAAAACCCGGAGCGAGGCCTTGTGGCTGAAGGTGTCCCGGGGGCCGAGGAACGCCACGTCGACGGGCTTCTCGAGGGCGCGGACCGCGCTGATGATCTCGCGGTAGATGGCCTTGATGGCCGCTTCGGTGAGCGGCCCGCTGTTCTCCCGCAGGAGCTTGTCGTATACGGCGCGTTCGCGCTCGGGTACGTAATACACCGCGTTGTTGGCGCGTTTGATATCGCCGATGTCCATGGCGCACTGGGCGCGCTCGTTCAGACACCGAAGGATCTCCGAATCCAGTTCGTCGATCCGTTTCCGCAGTTCGTCCAGACTCACGGTTCCTTCCTTTCGAGAATCTCAAGGGGCGCCAGGGAGACCATGAACTCGCGCATACGGCCCGTCTGAAACCGTATCCTCGCCCGCATCTTCGCGCCGGTGCCCTTGACGTACATTACCACGCCCGGCCCATATTGAGCATGCCGTACCCGGGTTCCCATCTTGATGCCGCCCGGTTCCACGGCGGGTCTTGCCGGCGGCGTGCCTTTCGCGCGGCGTGCCTCCTGTTCCACCGGTCCCGCGCGCTCGATGAGATTCGGCGGAATCTCGGCCAGAAACCGTGAATGCTCCCGCCGGTCCCGCGAGCCGAATACCAGGCGCGACCGTGCCATCGACAGGGTGAGCCGGTTCCGCGCGCGGGTCATGGCCACGTAACACAGCCGCCGCTCTTCCTCCACCTCGCTCTCGGACTCGAACGCACTCGCGTGCGGCAGGAATCCTTCCTCCAAACCTATCAAGTAAACGTTGTCGAACTCAAGACCTTTCGCGCTGTGGCAGGTCAAGAGTTTCACTGCGGGCGCATTCGGGTCAAGTTCGTCGACCTGGCTCGAGAGGGCAAGTTCCTGCAGGAATACATCGAGGCCGCCACGCTTATCCTCGTCGAATTTGGCGCACGCCGCCACGAATTCCTCGACGATCTCGAGCCCCGTCCGGAAATCGCGTTCATCGGCCCGTTTTACGTAATCCCGGTACTGGATGGCGTCCAGCAATGATCGGACCACCTCGGCCAGGGGTGTTCTTTTCGCTTGCGCGGCATGGTCGTCAATGATGTACACGAAACCGGTCGCCCCCGCCCGCGCCCGGGCTGGCAGAGTCTGATCGTGCTCGATTTCACGCAGTACCTCGAAAAGGGGGAGGCCCCGGTCCGCACCGTAGGCCTCGATGGTTTCCACGGTGTGGGCGCCAAGCCCGCGGGTGGGCACGTTCAAAACGCGCCGGACCGCCTGGTCGTCGGCCGGATTCACCATCAGCCGCAGGTAGGCCAGGATATCCTTCACCTCCTTGCGTCCGAAGAACGATACGCCGCCGATAACCACATACGCCAGACCCTTGCGCCGGAGCGCTTCCTCGATGAGCCGGGACTGGGCATTGGTGCGGAACAAGACGGCCGTGCCTTGCGGAGACAAGCCGTCGCGGGCGATATCCTCGGCCACAAAACGCGCTTCATCTTCAGCATCCTCGGCCTCGAAGAGCCGGACGGGTTGCGCTTCGTGCCGGGTAGTCCGCAACGTCTTCCCGAGGCGCTCGACGTTGTTGGCAACGACAGCGTTGGCCACGTTAAGGATGGCGCTGGTGCTGCGGTAGTTATCCTCGAGACGGTAAACCAGCGCACCCGGGAAGTCGCTCTCGAAATCGAGGATGTTCCGGATGCTCGCTCCGCGCCACCCGTAGATGCTCTGATCTTCGTCCCCTACTACAAAGAGATTGCCATGCTCGCGAACCAGCTCGCGCGCAATGATGTATTGGGCCCGGTTCGTGTCCTGGTACTCGTCCACGTGGACATGCCCAAACCGCCGCCCATAGCGCGAACGGATATCGTCATGCTCACGGAACACCCGCGCCGTCAAGACCAGCAGATCGTCAAAATCGAGGCCGTTACTCTTCTCGAGGGCGGCGTGGTACCGGTCCCACAGGGCGCGGCAGGTCTCGTCTTCCTTGGACGTGGGGGCGTCGCCCGGGACTTTCAGGTCTTGTTTGTGGAGGCTGAGCCACTGCAGCGCTTCCCGCGGGGATACGCGGGCATAGCGCGCGGGCAAGTCCTTCACGAGGCGTTTCATCAGGGTGAGCTGGTCGCCATCATCGATCACCGTGAACTGTCGCGAGCGCCCCACCGTCTCGATCTCACGGCGAAGAACATAAAGGCCAAAAGAATGGAACGTTCCCAGCCACGCCCCGACCCGGCGCATCCCAAGCCGCTCGGCCAGCCGGACCCGCATCTCTTCGGCCGCACGATTGGTAAAGGTCATTGCCAGCAAATGGCGCGGATCCACGCCGCGCTCATCCACGAGCCAGGCGAGCCGCTCGATAATGACCCGGGTTTTCCCGGTGCCCGCGCCGGCAAGCACCAGAGCCGGTCCCTCCGCATGCCTGACCGCCTGAAGTTGCCCGTCGTTAAGGGTTGCCATTTTGTTTGTCATTGCACAATTCGCAGCTTACTTATTTCCGCTATATCCTTGATATATCGAGAGAACGGACACATCAACCGGGATATTATTTGACGGAACCCCAGTAGCATGTTATCATCAATTCGAGCAGTGTGCTGTGCATTGTAACAGGGAGGCGCAACCCATGTACACGGGCAAAGGCTGGGGCTTCACCCTCATC
>CAZFOG010000021.1:6489-11536 GCA_964520685.1 uncultured Nitrospiraceae bacterium
GCGTATGCGCAAGGGCTTCACGCTGATTGAGCTACTCGTCGTCATCGCCATCATAGGCATACTCGCGGGGTTCCTGGCTGTTGGCCTGCCGCGAGCAATTGAATTGGCCAAGATTCGGGATGTCGAGTCCGATTTCCACGGCATACGAACCGCGCTATCGGTGTATCTTACCCAGCACGGCACGTATCCACCCGCCTACGGATATTACACCGGATACGACTCTGCGGGCGGAGCCCCGCTGTTTTACCTGGTGCCGTACATGGCCCGAATCGGCGAATTCACCAATGAAAAACTGCTGGACCGCTTTTCCTATACCGACGACGCCAATCAGAACGGCGTCGTGGACCGGCTGGAGTTCACGCCCAAAGGCATCCAGACCGGGCCCGGCCGGTTCTTGTTCCCGGAAAACCCCGCCGATCCCGACTATGTGCCTCGCTATACTGGCGCCCCGCCTCTGCCGGCGTCCGACGAACCGGCGCCGTACATCTATCTTCCCGTGAACAAACGCCAGGCCGACCAGTATGCGACATGGTTCTTCAAGAGATGGAAATCGACCGACATGGTCAAGTACATGTACGCCATGGATGATGGCCCGGGCGCGGGGAATAACCCCGTCGAAGACTACAACATGTCGTTCCCATCTGCCCAGTATGACGATTATGTGATCATCAGCGTCGGGCCATGGGGACAGACCGGCGGCATCACCGCGAACGCCCCGGCCGTGGCCGATGCCCGGTTGCAGTACCATATCGACGTGTTGCGGGCATACTTCCTGGCAACGCGCGACGCCAATGAAAACAGGCTGCTGGATTTCGATTACCGGGCCCGCAAACAGGGTGAAGGCACCGCCGCGGCGTACAGCCAGGACGGGCTCTACCACCTGCCGAGCGAGTTCTCCCTCTGGCAGAGCGGCGGCTTCACGGGGTCGGGTGCCGGACCCATTATTGGAAGGCCCTGAGCTGCGGCATCCAACCGGCTAGGACGGTTGCGGCCCGGAATTGCTTCCGCCCAGGTGTTCTCTGACCACATAAAGCGGCCGGTGCTGCGTCTCGATGTAGATCCGGCCGACGTATTCCCCCACAATGCCCACAAGCAGGCACTGCAGCCCCCCAAAAAACCAGATACTGACCACCACAACGACGTTCACCGGCACTCTTGCGCCGAATAGCCTTCCTATCAGGATGCCCAGCACGGTCAGGGTGGCCAGGGGCACAACGAGAAGCCCGATGGCTGTCGCAATGCGCAGAGGGGCCACCGAAAAGCTCGTGACGCTGGTCAGGGCCAGCGTTACCATCTGCCAGGTTCTGTATTTGCTCTGCCCGGCCTGCCGCGGGGGTCTCTCAAAGGGAACGGTCGCCTGGCGGAACCCGGTCCACGCCACCAGGGCGCGCACGAACCGGTTGCGTTCCGGGCAATTCCGGAACGCCTCGACCGCCGCGCGGTTCATGAGACGGAAGTTGCCGGTGTCGGCTGGCAGGTTCCATCCGACGAGAAAGGTCATTACGCGGTAGAACAAATACGCTGAGACGCGTTTGAAGACGGGTTCCCGGTGACGGGCCGTGCGTTGCGCGCACACAATGTCGTATCCCTCGCGCCATTTCTCAACCAGGGCGGGAACAAGCGACGGGGGATCCTGGAGGTCGGCATCCATCAACACCACGGCGTCGCCCGCGGCGAAATCGATGCCGGCCGTGGCAGCGGCCTCGTGACCGAAATTGCGCGAGAGAAAAACCCCGCGAACGCGCGTATCCTCCTCATGAAACCGCCGGATCATCTCACCGGACCCGTCCGTACTGCCGTCGTCGACAAAGATGATTTCCCAGTCCAGGGCAGTGTCATTCAGGGCCGTGCGAAGTTGTTCATGGAGCGGCGGCAGGTTCTCGCGTTCATTGTAAACGGGACATACTACCGACAGCGTCTGCCGCTTTACCTGTGCCTGCATAACCCCTTCTATGCTCTGCGAGGGCGGTTCCGCGCGGCGGTCAAACCTGTTCACTGCCGCGCGCCTTCAGTTCGGCCACGATTCTGCGCACGTCCTGGGCCCGTTCCTTGGGGGCAACCAGAATTCCGTCGGATGTCACCACGACTATCAGGTCCTCGCAACCAACGACTCCTACCGCAACATTCTGGCCCCCGGGCTCGTTGTACACGATGCAATCCTCACAATCGATCAGGACGGGCTCGCCCACCCCTACGTTGCCCTGCGCGTCGCGCGTCATCGTACGGTCGAGGGCCGGCCAGGCGCCGATATCGTCCCACGGGAACTCGGCCCGCGCCATCACCACCCGGCTCGCGCGTTCCATGAGCGCGTAATCGATCGAGATATCCTCCAGCTCTTCGAAAATCTGGTGTACCCCGAGGTCGTCGCCGGCATTCATGGCGTGTGCCATGCCGCGCGTGGCATCGGCGAGGGCCGGTTGCACGGTATCCAGCTCGTCCAGGAAAGCGGATACCCGCCAGAAGAACATGCCGCTGTTCCAGAAGTAGCGGCCCGAAGCCACAAAGTCTTCGGCCATCTCGCGGTTGGGCTTTTCATGAAAAGCCGTAACCGGATAGATGGCGGCATAGCCATCGGAAAGCGAAGGCGCGTCCTGGGCGATCTGAATGTAGCCGTAGCCGGTCTCGGGACGCGTCGGCACCACCCCGAGCGTCGCGAGCACGGTATCCCGTTCCACGACCTCCAGAGTCGCCGCGACGGTCTTCTGAAACCGCTCCGCATGGCCAATTTCGTGGTCCGCGGTCGTGATGGCCATGGTGATGTTCTCGGGAGACGTCTGGTACCGCGCCATCACGAAAGCCGCCGCATAGGCCAGAGCCCCCGACGTGTTGCGTTTGCAGGGCTCGGCGATGATGTTCTCCCGCGGCACGCCCGTGTTGGCGTCCCCGATCGGCTCGACCAGATGTCGCCCCGTAACCACGTACACGTTCTCCGGGGCAACAAGGGGCGCGATACGCGATACCGCTTCTTCAAGAAGCGTCTGCCCGGGCGCCGTGAGACAGAGGAGTTGCTTCGGGCGGAGCCGGCGCGAAAGGGGCCAGAACCGTTCTCCGGAACCTCCCGCCATGATAATTCCCACACGGATAGCCGCGCGTGCACTCATCCCAATCTCCTTGGACAGGCAATCAATCTAGCGCAAACCGGCGAAGCACAGCAAAGCGCCCTCGTGGGCGCGGATTGGCTTACAGGGCACGAGTAATGAGCGATGTCAGAATGTCTTTGCCAACGTCGCGCTCCGTTCGCTCGAAAATCGGGTGCGTAAAGTCCTTCCTTGCGGCCCGGCCGAAATTCTGTTTCACGGCTTCCTCGATTTGGGGAAGGTCATAGGGGCAGACATAGGTGAAACGGTCGCCCATGCACCGGTCATTTCCGCCGAATTCGCAATAATCGGCCAGATTGCCCCATTCGGATGCCACCGTGGGCACGCCAACCTTGGCCGCCTCGAGATAGGTATACCCCGGCGCCTCCCAGAACGCGGGATGCAGGTGAAGGCCGCAGTTCGCATAGGCACTGAGCAGGCACTGCTCCGATAGACGCCGCCCGCCCGGCATCTGGATAATGCGGGTAGCGCCGCCAATGATCTGCGTCGGGTGCTCTTCGCTGATAAGCAACGTGGGGGCCTTGCGGTGCTTGGCGGCCGCGTTGACCACGAGCAGGTCGTACCAGCTCTGGTATCCTCTCGTCGCCACCAGGACCAGCGGCACGTCGAGGTCTTTCGTTGCCAGCACGGTAGCCAACTGGTTCTTTCGCGTCTCGAGGCGCCCCACCTGTAGAATGTACTCTCCCCGGGCAAGCCCCGTGAGTTTCAGAAACTCGTCGGAAGCTTCTCCCGGTTCCTGGATGAACGGAATATCCCAGAACACGACGTCGGTCCTGCATCCGGGCGCGTCCCGCTGCATGGTCCGCGCTTCGCGATGGGACGCCGCCACGCACACCGTAGCCGCCTTCAGGACGGGGATGTTATACAGAATATTCTTGGGCACTTCGTGATTGTAATAGCTGAAGACGAGCGGATTTTCCCAGAGATCCTCGATTCTGAGGGGGATGCCGTTTTCGTTGGCGCCCTGCAAACACAACGCGACGTATTCGGCAAATCCCATCGACTTCGGGTAGTACGCAAGGAAATCCTCGTGAAACCCAAAGATCCCGAAGGGGATCTTCTGGTCCAACAGCACCTGGGCATTCTCGCGCTGGTCATTGCACGTGTTGCCAAGAAAGACAAAGTCGCAGTCCGTCAGCTCGGCGGCGGTTTGGGCCATGCGCACCTGAATACCGAGCTGTTCGAGACCGGCCTTAGCCGAACGCAGCGCCCGGAGGTCACCGCCCCATTGATGTTCATTGTGGCGAGACGCGATGCCAACCTGGAGCGTGAAGACGGCTTTTGAGCGCAGCGCATTGCCGCCGCGCTTATGTTCGGGAATGTACTTGGTGTTCCCATCCCGCAGGACCGGCTTGTAATCGGAGTGAATGCCAAGAAATGCATAAAGCCTCTGGAGATAGGGGGCCCCGAGAGTCATCAGCGATTCGTACGAGCACACAAAACACTGCTCGTGGTGCGCCAGAACGGAATTGGTTATGGCGATGGCACGGTCCATTTCCTCGACCGCCATGGCGTGGTTGCCGAACGTGTGTTCGCGGCATTTTGATCGAAGGGCCACGGTTCGGTCCCGCACGGTCAGTACCACGTAAACGGCATAGCCCGCCTTCTTCAATCCGTCGATCAGAGGCAGCGGGTCGAGAAAACCGCGTTCTAACGCCTGCCCTCCCACTTTTAACTGGAGTTCGTTACTATCCAGTCCGCCGTGAGGCAGCGAGCGGCGCGAGATGCGGGATTTGTCGTACCGGATCGTGTCGGGAGACATCCACCAGCGATGGACGGTCTTGGTCAGGAAAGTTTCGCTCAACTCCCCCTTGGCGTTCGTCTTGTTCTCGCCATCGTCATAGTCAAAGCCCGTAGCCTGGGCAATGGTGTCGGCAATCAGGCGCGTGCCCGAGCTTTCGTGGCCCAGGACAAGAATGAACTTGTGTCTCTCCATATCAGCCATCGTT
>CAZFOG010000021.1:11636-18487 GCA_964520685.1 uncultured Nitrospiraceae bacterium
TATCAGCCATCGTTGCCGGTGCTTTCCCCTGGAGTCTGGCGGTGAAACCGCGGGTGAAACCCTCACCGCGCGTTGAGCGTCAGTATACTCAGGCCTTTCTCGAGGGATCAAAATGACCGCGGCGTTCTGCGACCCTGGCCGCCGGACCGTTCGTCGGGCAAGTCGCGGCTGTGCAAAGCGCTTTCCCCTGTGACGGATACCGGTCTCCACGCCGGTAACCAGCCAGGAGATGCAATCGGTCCTTACGATCTTTTTACATTTGCCTGAAACCCGGATGACAATTTCCGCGAGCGGGCCGGCTATGCTCGAGACATGGCATGGGGCACCACACGGAGGAACAGCCGATGACGCGGGCCATGGCACGAGGCTTGATGCTGGGCACACTATGCGCCGCTTGCGAAATTGCGGTGGCCCAAGAGTACGTTGCGGGAATCTTCAACACCGCGGGGCACCCGCTCCCGCATGCATCGGTGGCCGTCCTACAGCGGGAAGGCCCCTGTGAGGAAGAGTGCGCCATCATCTGGGATGGCAAACCCGATGACCAGGGTTTCGTGACCATACCACTCGAGCCGCTTCCGCCGGGGGCTGAAGACACCCGCATTTTCGCCGCTAAAGCGGACGGCTATGCGCCGTCTTTTCTGCACGAAGAAAGACTACTGAAGCGAGAAGAAACCCAGTTCATCCTCGGGCTGCGTCCAACCGTCTACCGGAACACGGGGGTGGTTGTTGACGCGCAAGGGATGCCCATAGCAGATGCCGAAATCCGGTTTCACGATGGTCAATGGGGCGGATGGTGCACAAGTCACGTATTCTTCTGTGGCCCATTCTGGGGGACCCGCACGGATGAGGCGGGGCGATTCGCGTACGAACTGCCCGAGCAACGCGGCATCGGCGCATCGGTTTTTCACCCGCGCTTTGCCCGCACATACGCGGCTCTCGGGCGAATCTCCGACAGAGACGCCCGTCCGCGCCCCATGACGGTAACCATGGCGCCCGGACTGCAAATCAGCGGCAGAGTGACCTGCGGTTACCCTCCAAGGCCTGCTTCTCAGGCGGTTGTTCGGTTGTTCGAGAGGCCCAACACCAAGAGCAAGTCTCTTCTGTTACGTACCACGACGGATAAATCGGGCTATTACGTTTTTGCGGGGCTTCCCCTGAAGAACCCGCCGAGGTCTGAGTTCTGGTTGTGTGTCGAGCATCCCCGCATCCCCATTCAGTGGTCCGCCGATTGGCACAAGGACTTGAGGTTTCCGTGGCCCCTCGGGCAGCGCTCCCTGATTCAGAACCTGCACCTGCCGGAAGGGGTCGCCCTCGAAGGGCGAGTCATCAGCAACACGACCGGCGAACCCGTCTCCGGTTCGTGGATAGCCGTGGAGATGCCGGGCACGTACTCCGACTGCCGTGTATCCCCGGCTGACGATGGCTCGTTCCGGTTCGTGGTGTTGCCCGGCACGGTAAACCTCCGAGTCGGGGCGGAAATCGACGGCCAACGGTATACCCAGCACCAAACGCTGAACCCCGTAGCCGGAGAGGACATGACCGGTCTCGTTGTCGGACTGGGGTAAGAAGTCCATCAGACGCTGACAGCGATTCTTCACGACCGCTTCGCCCGGGCAGATGAATAAAACGCGTGCCCGGGCGTTATCTTATGCATTGGAGAAGTGACCACCCGTCAAATGCCGCAACATGGCACACGAAAAGACCTTGCACAGGGCCGGGATTGTAAGAGCTCGGGCCGTGTGTTATCATTACATGGTGTTAGTTCGGGTGGCTGCGCCCGTGAGATGTAAGAAAAGGATACTCAACCAGTTATGAATGGTTTCCTTAAGCAGGCCTCCCTCTGGATCGTTCTGATCATCATTGTGGTGCTTGCCTTGACCCAGCTCTCGAAGACCCAGAAACCCGAGAAAAAACTGGGGCGCCTTGATTTCGTCGAGCACATAGACAAAGGCAATGTCGAAGCCGTAGTCGTTAAAGACCTCGGCGACAGCCTGTATGAAGTCCGGGCAAAGCTCAAGGAGCCGCCCTCTGAGACGATCACGTTCCAGTGGAAAGATTTTCTCGATGAGTGGGATGAGAAACTTGCGGAACAAGGCATTGTTGCCCAGATGGAACGCGACAACAATCTGTTCCTCGGGATACTCATCCAAGTCGTCCCCTTTGTACTGATTGTTGGCTTATTCTGGTTTTTCATGTTTCGCCAGATGCAGGGGGGGAGCAACAAGGCCCTCTCGTTTGGGAAAAGCCGTGCCCGGCTGATGAACCACAGCGATAAGGTGGTTACCTTTGACGATGTCGCCGGGGTGGACGAGGCGAAAGAGGAACTTCAGGAGATTATCGCGTTCCTGAAGGACCCCAAGAAGTTCTCCCGATTGGGCGGCCGGATTCCGAAGGGTGTGCTCCTGGTGGGGCCTCCCGGTGCGGGCAAGACCCTGCTGGCCCGGGCAGTGGCGGGTGAAGCCCATGTGCCCTTCTTCAGCATCAGCGGCTCTGACTTCGTCGAGATGTTTGTCGGTGTCGGCGCCAGCCGCGTGCGCGATCTGTTCCAGCAGGGACAAAAACACGCCCCGTGCATCATCTTCATCGATGAGATCGACGCCGTTGGGCGGCAGCGTGGCGCGGGACTGGGCGGCGGGCACGACGAGCGCGAGCAGACCCTCAACCAGTTGCTGGTCGAGATGGACGGGTTTAACACCAGCGAGGGCGTGATCCTGATGGCTGCGACGAACCGTCCCGATGTGCTCGATCGCGCCCTGCTGCGCCCCGGCCGCTTTGACCGCCAGGTCGTGGTAAGCAATCCGGACATCACGGGCCGCGAGGCCATTCTGAGGATTCACCTGCGAAATAATAACGTACCCGTGGACGAAGAAGTGGATATCCGCACCTTCGCGCGCGGGACACCGGGGTTTTCGGGGGCGGACCTGGCCAATCTGGTCAACGAGGCGGCACTGCTGGCCGCCCGCCGGGACCATGACAAGGTGCAGATAACCGATTTCGAAGATGCCAAAGACCGCGTGCTCATGGGCCCCGAGCGCCGGAGCCTGGTCATCAGTCCAAAGGAAAAATGGAGCACAGCGGTGCATGAGGCCGGGCATGCGCTCGTAGGCCGCCTCATTCCGCACGGCGACCCGATTCACAAGGTAACGATTATCCCGCGCGGGCAGGCCCTCGGTGTCACGAGCATGCTCCCCGAAGAGGACCGCCATTCGCTGTCCAAGTCGTATTGCCTGGCCCAGATTCGGTATATGATGGGAGGCCGCGCAGCCGAAGAGGTATTGCTGGGAGAACTGAGCAGCGGCGTCTCGAACGATCTCAAACGCGCGACGGAACTGGCCCACCTCATGGTTTGCCAGTGGGGTATGAGCGATTTGGGCCCCATATCGTTCGGGTCCAATTCGGAAGTCTTTCTCGGGCGCGACCTGGTGCGCGAACGGGACTTCAGTGAAGAAACCGCATCGGCGGTGGACAAGGCCATTCACTCGATTCTGGATGAAGCGTACGCGGATGCCAAGGCGCTCATGGACAGGCACAAGGGCGTTCTGAAAGCGATATCCGAGGCTTTGGTCGAGCGCGAGACCCTCGAGGGCGAGGAACTGGATAAGGTCATCCGAAAACACGGCGGCCAAGACCTGTTGCCGAAAAAGGACCACGAACCGCCCGGAGCAAAGCCCGCGCGCATCATCGCCCCGGAGAAGCAGCGGCTAGAGGAACCGGGCAGCGACGGCCTGCAGCCGGGTCCCGATACGCCGGTGCCGGATCCCGCGTAGTCTGGAATCCGGTAGCGCGGCCGCCGGCCGCCGCATCGTGCGGCAAGTTAGGGAAGTATGACGGAAGCGGCGACACGCCAGCCGTTGACGGAGCGGCTCGGTCCGGGCACGGCGGTGATGGGGATTGTCAATGTTACCCCGGATTCGTTCTTCGACGGGGGACTGTTTGCCAGTCACGAAACGGCGGTAGCGCATGCCCGCGAACTCGTCGAGGCCGGCGCGCATGTAATCGATATCGGGGGTGAGTCGTCACGGCCGGGCGCCGACCCGCTGGCGCCGGCGGCCGAACTCGAGCGCGTGTTGCCCGTCGTGCGGGAATCCGCCGCGCTGGGAGCGCCTGTTTCCATCGACACCTACCACGCGTCAACGGCCGCGGCGTGCATTGCCGCCGGGGCAGTCATGGTGAACGATATTACAGCTCTCCGCGGGGATCCCGAGATGGCGGGCGTCGTCGCGTCAGGTGGCGCGGACTGTGTGCTCATGCACATGCAGGGCGCGCCGAAGACCATGCAGGCCAATCCCGTCTATGGGGACGTCGTAGACGATATTCGCGCATTCTTCGAGGAACGCATGGCCTATGCGGTGGCCCGGGGTATCCCCGAGGAGCGCATCTGGCTCGATCCCGGATTTGGATTCGGCAAAACTGTGGCGCATAATTTGGAACTGTTGCGACGCCTGGGAGAATTTAACGGGTTGGGACGCCCCATCCTCGTCGGTACGTCCAACAAATCGGCCATTGGGGCTGTGTTGGACGCCCCGGTAGACGACCGCGACGCGGGTACCGCTGCCACCGTGGCGATCGCGATTGCGAACGGGGCCCGTGCCGTTCGTGTGCACAACGTGCGGATGATGGCCCGCGTGGCGCGCATGACCGACGCGATCTACGGAAAGTATTATCCATGAGCGAACGATTGTTTGGAACCGACGGTATTCGCGGTATTGCAAACCGCTATCCCATGTCCGCCGAGCTGGCCCTCAAAGTCGGCCGTGCGGTGGGCCACATTTTCCAGCAGGAAGAGCGGCCCCACACCATCCTCATCGGCAAGGACACCCGGCGGTCAGGCTATATGCTCGAGAATGCCTTGACGGCCGGTCTGTGTTCGATGGGGGTGCACGTGTTGCTGGTCGGACCGCTTCCGACGCCCGGCGTGTCGTACATCTTACGGAGCCTGCGCTGCGACGCCGGCATCATGATCTCGGCCTCGCACAATGCCTTCCAATACAACGGCATCAAGCTGTTCGGGCCCGACGGCTACAAGGTGCCCGATTCGATGGAGGACGACATCACCCGCCTGATCCAGAACGGCGAGGTCGAGGACATCCGGCCCGTAGCCGAACGCATCGGCACGGCACGCCGCATTGACGACGCCGTCGGCAGGTATATCGAATTCGCCAAGGCCTCCTTTCCGAAGGGGATGCGTCTCGACGGACTCAAGATCGTGTGCGACTGCGCCCACGGCGCGTCCTACAAGGTCGGACCCTCGACGTTCTCGGAACTGGGGGCGGAGGTCATCGCCATAGGCGACCGTCCCAACGGAACGAACATCAACGACGGGTGCGGGTCGACCCGCCCCGAAGACATGCGGGCCACGGTGATCCGCGAGCGTGCCGATGTGGGAATTGCGTTCGATGGCGATGCCGACCGCATCGTTATGGCCGACGAAGAGGGCCGGCTCATCGATGGGAACGGTCTTCTCGCCATTCTTGCCTGCGACATGCTCGAGACCAGGCGTTTGCCCAAGAACTGCCTCGCCACGACCATCATGGCCAATGGCGGGCTGCTGAAAGCCATCGAACCGCTGGGCGGCAAGGTGGTGTGGACCAAAGTCGGCGACCGGTACGTGGTCGAGGCCATGCGCGAACACGAGCTGGCCCTCGGGGGCGAGTCCTCGGGGCATGTGGTCATGCTCGAATACAACACCACCGGCGACGCCTTGATTGCGGCGCTCCAGGTGCTTGCGACCATGGTCCGGCACGAAGCGCCCTTATCCGTCCTGGCTGGCGCGTACCAGCAGATGCCCGAGGTGCATGCCCACGTGCCGCACGACAACGGCATGGAACCCCCGGAAGAAAAACTGGCCGAGATCGTGCGCGAGGCCGAAGCAGAATTGAAGGGCCGGGGCCGTGTCGTCATCCGCCCCTCGGGCACCGAGCCCATTATTCGCGTGATGGTGCAACACGAAGTCCGGCGGGAAGCAGAATCACTTGTGGAGGCACTGGTAAAGCGGGTCGCCGCGTTGTAATGCGAAGGAAGCAGCCATGATTGAGCTGGGTGTAAACATCGACCATGTGGCCACGTTGCGCGAGGCGCGCAAAGGCGCCGACCCCGACGTCATCACGGCCGCCAAACTGTGCGAGCTGGCGGGGGCGCACCAGATCACCGTGCACCTTCGCCAGGACCGCCGCCACATTCAGGATCGCGACGTGGAACTGTTGAAGCAGGTCTTGCAGGTCCGCCTGAACCTCGAGATGGCCGCCGTCGACGAGATCATCGGCATCGCCCACCGCGTCCATCCCGACTGCGTGTGCCTGGTCCCCGAGAACCGACAGGAAATCACCACCGAGGGCGGGCTTGATGTAGCCGGCCAGGTGGAGCGCCTTACCGAAGTGACGGCCGGGTTCCAGGAAGACGGCATCAAGGTCAGCATGTTCATCGATCCTGACCCCGAGCAGATCGACGCCAGCGCCGAGACCGGCGCGGATTATGTGGAACTGCACACTGGCGCCTACGCCAATGCCCGTGACATGGATATTCTCTCCGAGTTGGACCGCATCGCCGGCGCAACCGCCCGCGCCCTCAATGCCGGCTTGATCGTCAACGCAGGGCACGGCCTTACTGTCCGGAATCTTCCCGCAGTGGCCGCGCTCCCCGGCATCAACGAGGTCAACATCGGCCACTCGATCATCGCACGGGCCGTATTCATCGGACTCCAGGACGCCGTGCGCGAGATTCTCGAAATCCTCAGCGCCTACTCGGAATAGCCGCGCCCAGAATCTTTGTCCCTTCCGGTGGGGGACCGGCGCCCTCGCCGGTCATCCTTCGCGACATACGGCCGGGACAGCGAAGCATGCGCCGGCCGGCTT
>CAZFOG010000021.1:18497-31198 GCA_964520685.1 uncultured Nitrospiraceae bacterium
CAGGACGCCGTGCGCGAGATTCTCGAAATCCTCAGCGCCTACTCGGAATAGGCATGACGGCGGCCCCGGGAGATCTACGGCAAAGGCCGGGCGATGCGCTGTACTACACCGCCGCCCCGCAATCAACAAATCATGAGCAAGATGCCCATGGCACCGCGTTGCGTATAAGGCATGGATTCTGAGGTGGCATGACCTTCCAGGTCATGATTCATTTCCGGGTGCGCTCAATCATGCGCAAGATGCGCATGGCACGCCACAGCGTGTCGCCCCGCCTGGGATCGCCGAGCGCCAGCTCGGCATTCTTGTCTTGTATCACTTCCGGATGCCGAGCTGGCGGATATACCAGGAGAAGGGTTCGGGAGCCAACGTGGCGCTACGTCCCCAGCAATCGTGCGGCGGTTTCGCCCTGGAGGTTGGCCTGCATCAGCGCCGCGATACCGGTCCGCTGAAGGATGGTGTTGCGTGCCTGGTCGATGGCCTGCCGCGCAACGTCGAGATCGCGGATGCGTGATTCGGCCTCGGTGGCATTTTGCGCGGCCATCTCGCGCTGTTCGATGGCGCTTTCGAATCGCCGTTCCTGTGCGCCCACGGCCGCCCTGTTTTGGCTGATTCGCCCCGCTGCCGTATCGAGTGTCTCGATGGCCTGCGACGCCCCCTCCTGGGTTGACAGGTCCACACCGCCAATCCCGAGTGCCGCGGCGGTAGATTCGTTGATGGTGAGCTCTTCGCCGCCTCCCGTGCCCAGGGCAACCTTCTGCGCGTCGCCATTCAGGAGATTCAGGCCATTGAACGCGGTCTGCTGGCCCGTGTTGTCGATCTGTTCGATGAGCTGCTGCGCTTCCTCGTTGATGGCGGCGCGCTGTTCCTCGGTAAGGGTGCCATTGGACGCCTGGACGGCCAGTTCGCGCAAGCGCGCCACGCCCTCCTGCTGCCCCTGGAGGCCGCCCTCGGCCGTGCGCGCCGCGTTGACGCCATACTGGAGATTGCTGGCTTCCTGTTCGAGCTGCCGCACCTGGCTGCGAAACCGCTCGGCAATGGCCAATCCCGCCGCATCGTCGCCCGCCCGGTTGATGCGCAGCCCGCTGGCCATGCGCTCGAGTCCCTGCACTTGGCCCCGGGAGGTCCCCACGAGCTGGCGCTGGGCATTAATGGCTGCCTGATTCGTATTAACTCGCATTCCCATACAGTCCCCCTCCCCCGAGGTGCATTTCACAGTCCTTACGCGTCCGGAAGTGTACCATACAACCGGGAATGGGACCAAAAACCCAGACCACTAAGGTGTCAAAACCCATAAATCCGCGCACGTAAGGCAGAAAAAACCGGGGTCCGCCGTCTGGCCGGACCCCGGGACGTGCTGCTGCTTGCCGACTCGCCTACCCGTTCAGGGTCCAGCCGTCGCGGTAGGTGCGGCTGAGCAGGGCATCGGCTTCGGCGTTGTTGGTGACGCGCCCCGCGGCGCCGTCGTATTCGATCTTTTCCCCAACCCGGTAGGCGACGTGCCCGAGGAGCAGTTGCTCGATCATGGTGCCCGCGTAATCGAAGTTGCAGGTGGTTTTCAGATCCCCCTTGCAGGCATTGGTCCATTCGTGCTGGAAATGGCCGAGTGGGGGAATGAGTTTATCCTTGGGCCGGGGCGTGTAATAGGTCATGTCGGCCTCGTCGACACCGGGGATCAGAATCCGGCTGGTGAAATCGGAGACCAGCACGCCCTTGGTGCCCTTGAACATGGCGCCGTGGCCAATCTTGGTCAGGTCGACGTATTCCTTGGGCGATTCCGGCATGGCCCCACCCTGGTGCCACGTCACTTTGATGGGAGGCCGCCAGTCGTTCGCGGGATGCTCGAAGGTGGCCGCGAGCCGTACCGGCGTCACCTCGGGATTGAACGGCTCGCCTTCGGCTTCGGCGGACGTGGGCTGGCCCGCGTCGATGGCGCACCAGGCGATATCCATCGTATGGCTGCCCATGTCGCCGACCTGGCCGCTCCCGAAATCCCAATACATATTCCATGACAGGCAGTTCGCGCCGGGGCCGCCTTCGAAATAGCCTGGGTTATAGGGATGGAACGGGGAGGGGCCGATCCATAAGTCGTAGTGGAGGTTCTTGGGCGGGTCGCCTGCCGGGGGCAGATACCCGGGCTTGGGAATCTGGCGGTCGCCCCAGGCGTGGACTTCTTCGAGGACCCCGATCGCCCCGTCGCGAATCAGCTCGCTCACCCGGTTGAAGTTCTCGTGCGAGTGGCGCTGCATCCCGCACTGGGTGGCGAGCTTGTCCTTGTTTTTGAGATACGTCTCGCGCACCAGCCGGGCCTCGGCGACGCTGTTGGCCAGGGGCTTCTCGCAATAGACGTGCATGCCGCGATTCATCGCCCACGTGGCGACGAAGGCATGGGTATGGTCGGCGGTGCAGCAGATGATTGCGTCGATATCTTTCTGCTCGAGGCACTTGCGCCAGTCGACGTAGTGTTTGGCGTTCGGGAATCGCTCGGCCGCGAATGCGATGTGTTCCTCGTCGACATCGCACAGCGCCACAACGTTCTCGTTTTCGATGGGGTCGTAGTGGGCGCGCGCACGGCCGTCTGCCCCAATGAGAGCGACGTTGAGTTTGTTGCTGGGCGCAGCCGCCCCCACACGGGCGCCGCTGGGCAGAATGAGAAGTCCGGCTCCGGCCGCCGCCGCGGACTTCAAGAACGTGCGTCTGGGCGTGGCATGCACGGCCGCCCCGGATTTGCGGGTTTTATTGTGGTGCGTCATTGGCGAAGATCCCCCTTCGGTTCTGGCTGGCGGAAAAATGACAAACAGACATGTCCACGCTTGGTATCAATTGCATTTTAAGCTATTGAGGGATTGAGGTCAATGCGAGGAGCCAAACCCGAAATAGGAAATGCCCTTCAGGAAGGGGCGTCCTGAAGGGCATTTGCAGACAGAGTTTGGTTCCGTTCAGCTCTTGCGCCGGATACGGCGCGCAACGATGCCCAGAAGGCCAAGGCCGACCAGAGACATCGTGGCAGGCTCCGGAACGATTTCAGGAGGATCTTCCGGCGTCGTGCTTCTGAACCAGTCGCTTGAATCTTGCTCGCCGATGGACGTCACATGCAGCGCAATGGCCAAAGACCCGTCTTGGACGGCACTGGCGAGCTGGCCGGCAGTGTATCCGCCAGCAAGGTCCACGGCGATGACGAGAGACTCGCTTGCCGCATTGATGCCTAGAGGCGAGTTCGCCCTGTCAACCCCAAAAGCGACAGACAACCCGAATATGTTTGCCCCTGGAAAGGGAGGCGCAACCGGGTCGAGCCCAAAACTCACTCCCGCGGACTCCGTGAGAGACACGGCGGTGAAGTCCAAGCCTGGAAAAACGCCTGAACCTTCCGGGTCGTCATCGAAATAGATGGCGTGAATGCTCGAAGCAACGCCAACATTGTTGGTGAATGCGAAGGACACCGTGTCCAGGTCGACAACGTCGAACACGGCCAATAGCTGAGATTCTAATGCCGCAATCTCCGCATTCGACGAATTGAAACTTCCGCCACCAGCTGTGGGAACGCCCTCGAACGTGATGTCAATCGGGATTGCGTTCGCCGAATGCGCGAACATAAAGGCCAGCACAAACACGCTGGCAAAAGCAGCCCGTTTCATATTTTCCCTCCCAGTTAGAGACCTTCTTCCATAGGTCCGATATACTGCGCCTAGGTTCGATACAGACATAGGCAGCCTGTGCCCCATACGCCTGTAAACGCTTCATGAAAGGGCTTCATTCCCATAGGTGCTTGCCCCGGCAAGTATGATTCCCTTCTGTACGTGTGAGGTTGTTCCAAGTCATGTGCCGGACCGATCAGGATGGGAACATTTGGCCGTGGCAGGATATCTATCAGTTGAGTTCAACCGTGGGCCGCTTGATTGGAGAAGGTTGTGGTGTTTCGTGACGGATTCCGCAGAAGGCCTGTTTTTAAGTTCGTTATAGTTGGATTCGCAGCGGGATTTACGTGGTTCACTCTGCATTCGGCATTCGTCTTAGGATTCGGGCTTTCTGATGATGCCCGCAAAGCCGATGTCATTGTGGTGCTCGGCAATAAGGTCGAGCGGGACGGCACGCCGTCACGACGTTTGCAGTGCCGGCTCGATTGCGCGCTGCGGCTCTACCGGGAAGAACTGGCGCCGGTGATCATCGTAAGCGGCGGGCTCGGCAAGGAGGGACACCCGGAGGCCGAAGTCATGCGCGATGCGCTGGTCCAGGCAGGGGTGCCCGCCGACGCGATCACTGTGGATAACGAGGGGGTGGACACATTCAGCACGGCCCTCAATACGAAGCGGATCATGAGGGACCGCCGGCTGGAATCGGTGATTATTGTCTCGTCCTTCTATCACATCCCGCGAACGCGCATGATCTTCGAACGCGCGGGCATCGGGAATGTGTCGTCGGCGCACGCCCGGTTTGCAGGCGAGTGGCGTGATGTGTATTCGGTCGTGCGCGAATTTCCTGCTTTTTACTATTATTGGCTGCGGCCCGTTCCGGCAGACGGGGAAGACGACAAAGCATAGATGCTATTGTATTCCATTTCTGCCGGCGGTATTGTCTGGTCACGGGCTGAAAACCGCGAAAAGGTACACGCATCGGGGTCAGCGCAGCCGAAAGACCACGCGGTGGCCAGGGAGTTGTCTTTATGAACATTGCCGTGAATCTTGCCGTATGTACACTATCCTCGCTCGTCCTGAGCGCGAATGCGGAAACTACCGCTTTCCCACAAACAGTGGTGCCGTATCCGGCCATTCGCAACGTCACCCTCGAGATGAGTCTTAAACCGTTCAAAGTGATGGACGATGCCTGCATTGCCGCGGTCTGCGAGGAAGTTTTCCGGCAGTGGTGGCCCCTGACCCGCCACGCGGACCAGGTGTCGGTGTTGTTGTGGACCGCCGACGGCTCGGAAATCCTCGATTACCGCGGCGACCTGGAGGCGCCCCTCGAGTGGGCCCGGTATATCGGGATAGGTAACTGGGAAATCGCGCCGGGGAGCGGCCCGCCCGAGTTGTCGCTGCATCAGCGGCCCTATTACTACATGGACGACCCGCCCGTCATCACCTACGGCTGGCTCAAGCGCATCGCGGCCATTATCAAGGAGGTTGGTGTCGCGCAAACCGGGAAACCGGTGCGCGTCGGCGCGACTTTCGATCCCGGCCCTGAGTTCGCGAAATCCAGCTTCAAATACGAACGCCATCCCGAGGTGTGCATGGGCAACACCATCGGCAAAGGTTCCTTCGTGTGCAGCTACTCGGTTCTGCACGGAGACGATGTCGCGTATGCGGGCTTCCCCGAAGGCATTCCCGAGGGGACCCCGTTTGGCACGTTCTTCGGGCGGCAATGCCAGCATTTTCTGAGCGACCTGGGTTTTGACTACATCTGGTTTTCGAATGGTTTCGGGTTCGGACTGGAAGCATGGGGCGTTACTGGCGCAGTGTTCGACGGCGAGACGTTCAATACCGGCGAAATCGCCACCGTCCGCGACAAGATCCTCGAGTTCTGGAAACTGTTTCGGAAAGAGTGCCCCGAATTCCCCATCGAGACGCGCGGCACCAACCTCTCGACGGGGATGGACCTCGCCTCGGATGGCGTGCCCTTGCGGAGCATATACCGCGGCGGATTCGGCATGGCGCCCCCGCCCAATTCGCCCTGGGCTGCCCTCGACGGCGATTTCGGCCTCGAGCTCGTGGGGTACATGTCCAAGATCGCCGAAATTCCCAGGGACCGCTACCCGTTTCGCTACTACACGCATGATCCCTGGTGGCTGAACAGCCCCTGGCTGGACCGGTACGGCCGCGAGCCCCACGACATTTACCTGCCCATGGCTGTCGCGCGTGTGAATGAGCAGGGTGATACTATGCCGCCAACGGACATCCTGTTTCTCACCATCGACGATTCGTACGGGCGCATGCTGGTCGAGGTGCCCAACGAGGTCATTCCACACATCCTGCGGGGGCGCGCCGATTCGCCGGACCAGCCGGGCCCGGTCGTGTGGGTGTACCCGCTCGATGAATACCACGACATGACCTTCGGCAATCCGCCCCGGGCCGGGGAAGTCCTGTTCGGAGACTGGTTCATGCGGCAGGCCGTCAACACGGGATTCCCGGTCAACACCGTCATTACCACGGCCAACCTGCCCAAAGCGCTCGCCGCAAACCCGGAGGCCTTTCAGGAATCCATCCTGACCTCGATTGTGCCCGATGCGGGAACGGCGCTCGAGCGCACCCTGCTGGATTTTCTGCGCGCAGGCGGGCGGGTCCTTTTATACGGTCCCTTGACACATGCAAGCGAGGAGATGCTGCACGCGCTCAACCTGCGCCGCGACGAGCCTATCAGCGGTGAACTGACCATTGCATTGACGGACAATCCCGATATTTCGCACCGCATTCAAACCCCCGGGAAGACCCATCATCGACCGCTCACGTGTGCCGGCGGCATCGAGGCGGTGCTCGCTGATCCCGGCGATGGGCACACCAAGGTCCGGGCGTCCGTCGAGAGCGATGCGGGTACACGTGTCATTGCTGTCTCGCGCGGGCTCCCCGGCTCGAATGGCGGCGTGCTGGCATGGGTGCGGGGTACCAACTCGAACCACTACCGGCCGGGCGGGCGGCTTCTCGCCACCGACAACGCCAACGAATGGTTCGCCGGCGAGCAGCTCATGCGGTTTGTGCTGACGGATTTCGGGTACACCTTCGCCGTTGACCACCGCGAGCCCGACGATCGCATCCCGATGGTGTGCGTTGCACGATGCCGCAACGGATTCTTCTTCTCGGGCTATCACGCCGACACGACCGTGACGTTGCGGCTGCGGTTTCCACAAGGGGCGCCCTTGCTGGTGGGATTCGAGACCATTCTCGATGGCGGATGCGCGACCTACACGATGCCGCGCGCATGGCACCGGGAATGCCGGGTATTCGTCGAGCAGGCCGACGGCGCCAAACCCGCGTGCCGCGAAATGCGGTCCGGCCACTACGGCGTCCAAAGACGCACGGAAATCAAAAATCTCGAGAATGCGACAGTGCGTTTTTACCCCGAGCCGGGAACCGAAGAGCAGGTGACCATGGTGGTCAATTCGCCCTATCCCTTTGTGAAAAACGCCATTCCGTTCACCCGCGAAGACGGTCCCATGGGCCGCCATTGCGTTGCAACGAATGTTACGGGAACGTTGATTGTTTCGTGGTGAGTCTGCCGGGACGTTCCCCAGCGTCCCCGGAGCTCCCCGCGCGATGCCGGCAAGCCACTGGCGCGCCTGCAGTGACGCGCATGAGGTGCTATGATAGACAATGTGCGAGGGCGGCGGTATGCCGTTCGGAGCTGATGGCGCATGCGCCTGTGCACAGCTTCTCGGCCGCATATGGGCTTCCAGCAGGAAGGTGCCTCTGAGGCATGACGATGCGAATTCCAAAACGCAGCAAGCTCGAGGAAGAGTACCGCCGCCGCGTGGCGAAGTATGACGCAACGGCCCGGCGTCTGGTGCGTCAATTGCAGCAGTTGTTCCACAGGCGAGGCATCAACGCTTCAATCAAGTACCGCGTCAAGTCGTTCGAGAGTTATTTCGAGAAGGTATTGCGCCTGCGCAAAGACGGCGCCCCCAGCACGGTCCTGACCGATCTCATCGGGTTCCGGATTATCTGCCCGTTCTTGTCCGACCTTGATGCGGTTCAGCGGCTCATCGAGGACCATTTTCGCGTCATCGAGACAGAGAGGAAGGGCGGTGAACACTCATTCCGCGAGTTTGGCTATTCGTCTCTTCACCTCATGGTCGATCTTTCGGACGAAATCAAATCGCGGCCGCTCTTCTCGACCCGGCGCGTCGCGGAGTTCCAGCTCCGCACCATCCTGCAGGACGCGTGGGCCGAGGTCGAGCACGAGCTGGTCTACAAGTCTGAAGATACACTGCTCGACGAACCCATGAAGCGCAAACTCGCATCGCTCAACGCCACCCTGACCCTTTCAGACATCATTTTCCAGGAGATTCGCGAGTATCAGCGCACGGTCCTCGAGCGCGAGAACCGCCGGAAGGCCAGCATCGAGGAACGGTTGCTGGCGTTTGAAGCCGTGCCGAGCCTGCAGGAAGAAGAGCTGACGCTCATTACGCGACGCGACGACGCGGCAGCCGGCGCCATTCAACACCGGTCCGAACTTGAACGGCTTATCTTCGAAGCGTTGACCGCCCATAGCAGGGATGAATTCACGAAAGCGATCGAGCTGTATTCGCGGGTGCTGCGGATGAAGACCAGCCGGCAGGTTCGGTCGATCATCTACAACCACCGGGGCATGGCCTATCTGGCGCTGTCGCAGTACCCGAAGGCGGAGAAAGACTTCACCAGCGCCATACGGTTCAACGGCGACAACTTCCGCGCCTATAACAACCGCGCTCTCACGTACCGTATCCGGCATACGTACGCGCCTGCCCTTCAAGACCTGGACCGGTCCATCGCCCTCAACGCCATCCAGTCGGAGGCCTACTATATCCGCGCTCTTACCCACTGCGATCTGCAGGACCACTCGAAGGCGCTGCACGATTGCGAATGCGTGCTCAATATCAACCCCGGTTTCGCCGCCGCCCAGCGCCTGAAAGACTTCATCCTCTCCCAAGCCGCGAAGGGGAGATAAAGAACGTCACGCTATCGTGCATCGAGTGGCGCCAGGGATTGCCGCCGTCTGGGTGCATAAAGCGGAGCAACAAGACTCGGTTAGCGGGAAAGCGTCTCAATAGACGAGGGGCCCGATTTCCCACCAGCCTCTCGCGAAATGAAATTCCCGGGTTGCATCGGCAACCAGGTCGAACGTTTCTCCGGGAATCATGCCGTAGTAATAGCCCTCGGTCGTTCGTAACGTGATTTTGATGCTGTAGGTTCCGGGATACAGGTTGCTGATCGTTCTCGATTCGCCCGGCAGGATTTCGTACGCAATCAGGTTATCGCCCCAGTCGTCGTATCCTCCACGCTGGAGGTATATCCCGCGAACGAAATCGTCGGTGGAATCGTTGTACACGTGAAGACGGGCGTTCGCTTTGGGATCAGGCGGGCATCCCGTCAAGACCATGCCCGAAAAGACCAAGGCCAGGGATACTGCCAACGCTGCCAGGTACCGCATCACGCACTCCTTTCCTGGCGGGGCGCCGTCGCCCCGGTGGGGCCCACGCGTTTCCAGTATAACACCCCGCAGACATTCTTACGGACAGCTCGATGGCTGGCCCATACACTCACTATCGAGGTTTCCTTCCCTCGCGTGCGAAAAGAGTTCCCGTCCACCCCGTCCACCCCGTCCACCCCGTCCACCCCGTCCACCAGGCGTGCAGATGTTCCCCGCCCGCGGCCGTCCTCCGGCGGTTCGGGCGTATTGTAATCCTCTCCAGGGTGTGGTTTACTCCTGAGTCTAGCCGCATGAGGTGGAAAGCCGGAGAAAGGAACTGTCATGGAAGCCGGATTCGCATCAAGATGTATCACGCCGCTCCTCGGGAAAGAAATCCCGGGGCTCTTCGAAAGACGCTTTGCCCAGGGGGTTCACGACGACCTGTTTGTCCGGGCCGCGGTTGTCCACGATGGCGCCACGTGTATCGCCATGGTGCAGTGCGATACGATCAAGATCTCAGCCGAAATGACCGCCCGTGCCCGGAAGACCGCCGAGGCCCTCTGCGGCATTCCCGCGAAGAACTGCTTCCTGTCCGCAACGCACACCCATTCGGGCGGGCCGGTCTTCGGGTCGTTCATCTCGGAAGCCGACACCGCGTATCAGGACATCATTGCCGACCAGGCGGCCCACGCGATCGCCGAGGCATTTCGCGTACGCCGGCCGGTTCTCGCCGGCACAGGCGCCTGCCCCGCGGAAGGCGTCGCGTTCAACCGCCGGTTCATCATGAAAGACGGTTCGCAACTTACCCATCCCGGCAAGATGAACCCGGATATCGCAGCGCCGGCCGGCCCGGCCGACCCCACGGTGACCGTGGTGGGGTTTCGCGCGGCGGACGGCGCCGAACCCGTCGGCGCCATCGTCAATTTTGCATGCCACGCCACCCACATGAACGGTGTCCTTTATTCCGCCGATTATCCCAAGTACATCGTCGACACATTGCGGGCCGTGTATGGTGAGGATTTCGGTGTGGTGTACCTGAACGGCGCATGCGGTGATGTCACCCAGGTCGACAACCAGAGCCCGCGCCCGGGCGAATTCGGCGAATACTGGTGCAAACGCACGGGCCGGGCCATCGGAGCGGCGGCCCTGCAGGCCCTGGCCAAGATGGACTACTACACGAAGGCCACGGTTGACGCAACATCGAGGAATCTCCTGGCGCCCATCCGGAAGAGTACCCCGGAACAGGTAAAGGTGGCCCGCGAGATGGCCCGAAAACACGCGCCCGACCCGAAAAAAATCGATACCATTTATGCCCATTGCCTGCTTCGCGTCGAAAAAATGCGCAAGGCACGGCCGAAAGAACGCCTCGAAATCATGGGGGTCCGCATTGCGGATGCGTGTTTCTGGGGCGTGCCCGGTGAGTATTTCCAGGAATTCTCCGCAAATGTGAAACAATCATCCAAGTTCCCCCATACCTGCTGCGTCGAACTTGCCAACGGCTATTTTGGCTACATCTGCACCGAAGAGGCCTTCCAGGGCGGGGGATACGAGATTCGTACCGCCCCCAGCAGTTACCTGGCCGAGGATTCCGGCCGCCGCGTCCAGAAGACCGGCGAACGCCTTGTTGCCGACCTCTACGACGCCGCACGGTCCGAAATCGCCAAACTCCCCGAAAAGCGCACATGGGAAAGCCACGACGCCGACGACGCCCTCGGCGCCATCCACCAGATCAGGAAAAAGAAGACACAGAGATTAAGACGGGGTATTCCTGCCAGCTGAACGCGTGTACGCACAAAGTGTGTGCGCTTACCGCGCCCGATCCGCCTCTTAAGCGTGAGTAAACCCGCGGCACGTAAGCAGCGGGCTTTGTGACGCGCAGCTGCCCGGTGCGCCTCGATTGCAAGACCCCAAATCACTATCAGCTTTCAACGCGAGAAAGATCGACAGGTCGTGTCTCGATCTAATTGTAGAAGCTCACGTACCTTGATGTCGATGCTCTCGAGATCCTTGCTTAAAGCATCACGCATAGCGGACCGCTTTCTTCCAAGCGAACTCGGCAATTCATCATTTCGGGCAATGATTTCAGCACTTTTGTGTGCGCTTGCGCCGACTTCCGAAATCTCATTGTGCAGTGGCTTCCTGCTGTCGTACACTGGGATGGGCATCTCAAGCACCTTCTTGTGCAAGTCACGCTCTCCCATGAGTCCCCTGCTCTGAAAGGGTTTGATTGCCCGATTGAGAGACTTTGAATTCAGAACCGCTGCCAGGTAATTGGCTTCCGCCGTAGAGCTGCAGGAGGCCCAATAGAGTTTGGCGTCAATTATTAACGGAGCGCAGTTCGTTGAGGCTCTGTCGACAGCAACCGCTGAAAGATGCGTCCCCGCGGCGTTGTACAGGACAAGATATCGGTGGATCGGACTTTGGATCGTCAGCGTGCCTTGATAGTCAAGCCTTTCATAAATGGTCATAGCATCAGCTTTTGCCCCGCGCCGATTCTGCCACTCTGCCTCTAGGCGCGCCATCCATGCTGCCATATCCCGAAAGCCCATATCATTAAGTGTCTTAGAAGACAGCACGTGATTCCAATTCTTAGTCGAATCCATTGGTAACACAATAGTTGCGGTGGGAAGAAGCGCGAATGGGACGAGGTGTTTAGAGATAGCGCATGTGAACAAAAACCGGCCTTCCACGTTGCCACCAATGACGAATCCTTTGTAAGGCGCTTTCGCTTCCTTTGCCTGGACCGGATCTGTCTCTGCCCAGTAAGTCCCGTCAGGATCGGGTTTGCCTGAAAGAACTGGGACTTCGACGAAATAGAAGTTCCGAGGCACAACGGTTGCACCTTGGTGAAATCGCGGAAGGTAATTGCTTGCTTGTGTGGGCATTCGATGGCCTGGTTCTGTTGATATTGCAGACCTTGAGCCCAGGAAAATCACCCGCGCGGTCTTCTTCTTGAATGAAAGAAGAGGCTGCGCCTCTTCCCACTCCAAGTTTCGAGAGCAGAGGTTCCCAGCCCATTCCTGAGCCTGTAGCGAATATGTATGCGTGTTCTTCTTTTCTTCTTTTCTGGCAAAGATCACGCATGCAGGCACATTGAAAAGTGGGCTGACATCCTTCAAATCATAGTACGAGCTTAAAACAACGGGCGCCTCGTAAGAACGCAGACGGATGTTCTTATGCTGGTCCGCCGTAAGTATGCTCCTCGGCATTACGAACGCAAGCTGTGCGCCGGACTTTCCGAAAGTGGCCAAGGCGTGAACAAGGAACACCGATGCTAATTCCATCTGTGTGAATAGCTTCTTCTCTTTTGGAGCCACCTTGTATTCGTGGATCGCTCTGCGTTTCACCTCGGCCTGATAATCGCGGTCGGCGATGTAGCGGTACGACAGCCAAGGAGGGTTGCCCAAAATGAAGTCGAAGTGCTCTCGTAGCATGGCGGGGCGGTAGGCATTTTTCACGATAAAGGCCCATATTGAGTCCTTCTGTTTTCTGATAAGATCGACCAGTTCCTCGGTGAACTGCCATAGGGCACGGAGGATAGGTTCGTAGTTCTTTCTCCGGCATAACGCCGGCTGAGTGCGTATTCCGACGATTCCGCCCTGTTGTTCCGA
>CAZFOG010000022.1:0-14114 GCA_964520685.1 uncultured Nitrospiraceae bacterium
TGCCCATCGTCCCGGAGGACAAACAGGCCGAGTTCGCCGGGCTTCGCGAACGCCTTATAGCCGGCCAGTCCTTTGCCAATATCGAGATGGTACGGCGCAAGAAAGACGGTACGTTGTTTCATGCCAGCCTTTCCACGGCCCCCATTCGGGACGCTGAGAACCGGGTCATCGGTATCATGGGGGCCTTGCAGGATATCACCGAGCGCAAACAGGCGGAGCAGGAACAGGAGAAGCTCCGCGGGCAATTGATCCAGGCGCAGAAGCTCGAGTCTATCGGCCGCCTGGCTGGGGGCGTGGCTCACGATTTCAATAACATGCTGGGGGTCATTCTCGGTCATGCGGAAATTGCGCGGGACGAGGTGGAGCCCTCGCACCCGGTGTATGCGGAGCTCGAGGGAATCCGCCTGGCGGCCCAGCGCTCGGTCGAACTCACCCGGCAGCTTCTCGCCTTTGCGCGGCGGCAAACCGTTGCGCCGGAGATTCTGGATCTGAACGAGGCCATTACAGGCTCGCTTACGATGCTGCGCCGGCTCATCGGTGAAGACATCAACCTCGAATGGCTGCCTGGAGAATCACTCTGGCCGGTGCGCATTGATCCGTCGCAGGTCGATCAGATTCTTGCCAACCTGTGCGTGAATGCCCGGGATGCGATTGAGGGTGTCGGAAAGGTGATCATCGAAACCCAGAACACGGGCATCGACGAAACCTATTGCGCCGAGCACGCGGATTTCTCGCCCGGCGAGTTCGTCCGCCTTGTCGTCAGCGACAACGGCACCGGGATGGACCGGGAAACCCTGGCGAACATATTCGACCCGTTTTTCACCACGAAGCCGCAGGGCGAAGGAACGGGCCTTGGCCTTGCCACGGTCTACGGTATCATTCGGCAGAATGGCGGATTCATTCATGTGTACAGCGAGCCGGGGCAAGGCTCGTCGTTTGCCATTTATCTTCCGCGCTATGCCGGGCTTCCTTCGCAACCTCGCGCAGCCATTGTGGCGGAGACTGCGCTCGAGGGCCGGGAGACCATCCTGCTCGTTGAAGACGAGCCGCTAACGCTGGCCCTGGGCAAACGCATACTCGAACGGCTCGGCTATGCCGTCCTGTCAACGGGTATACCCAAAGAGGCCATTGAAATTGCGGAACGGCATCGCGGCGCCGTTGCTCTTCTGGTCACCGATGTGGTCATGCCCGAAATGAACGGCCGCGACCTTGCCAGGGTGCTGCAGGCCCGGTTCCCCGGGCTCAAAGTGCTGTTCACCTCGGGGTACACGGCCAATGTGATTGCCCACCACGGTGTGCTCGAGGATGGGGTTCATTTCATTCAGAAACCGTATTTGATGCAGGATTTCGCCGCCAAGGTCCGGCAACTGCTCGATCAGCCGCTCGGGGACTGATGCCACGCGAGCGCGGCGGTCCAGCGGAGGTACGGTCCGGAGAAACGGAAACCGGGAACACCTCGATAAGGTGTTCCCGGCCTGGAATACTCAGCGTTCCGTTTCACTGAGCCGGGAAGGGCTATAGTAAATCCTGCGCCGCCTCCACGACCAGCGCGAAAGCCTCCGAAATCGGGAACTCGCCCGGATACCGGAGGAACTCGACATGACCGTCCATATACAAGACATTGCCGCCGCCGGGCGCATGGTTGTATTCCGAAAGTTTCGTGGTCACACAGTCCCACATGACCGCGATCTCACTCTGCGCCTGGGCGCTTCCGGCGGGATTGTTGATATCGGTAATGAAGAAGCGCTCGATACCCTCGCGAAGGCGGTACAAGGTGACATCGCCCAGGTCGGGATGGCCCAGCGAGAGGTCCGAATCCATCGCGTCATTGGCCGAGGCATCCAACAGGGCCGTACCAAACGCCAACAGAATTGCCTCGATCTGGTCGACCGGACCGACCCATTCGTCCTTGATCGCCCAGCTCATGTAGAGGTATGACGCATCGATCTCGTCATCGAGACGGTCATAATCGGGTTTGCCGTCCAGACCGAGCCAGTTTTCATTTGCCGGCGTACTCGGGAGGTTGGGATTCGGTTCCGCATCCGACGGGCAGTACAGAATATTCAAGTCCGTCAGATATTCCGGGTAGATCGCTCTGGGTTCCGGGCCAAAGGTGTCCACATAGGCCGGATCGAGAACCTTGGACGGGAACTTCTCGCCTTTTGATTCGTTGGCATACATCTTATAAATGATGCCCATTTGTTTGAGGTTATTGGCGCAAGATGCCCTCCGGGCCGCTTCGCGCGCCCGGGCGAGCGCAGGCAGCAAGATTGCTGCAAGAATTCCGATAATCGCGATCACGACAAGCAATTCGATCAGTGTGAATCCACGTGTGCGCATATGATACCGTCCTTTCCAGCTGCGGTCTCCTGCAGCTCCTAATCGTCATTGTACTTCTGCTCATACCGATGAACCCATGGGGTATTTATCCCGCCTCCTGTCACCTCCTTTTTCATGGTTGTATATACTACCCCCGATTGCTATGGCAGGCAATGCAGGAATACGCCTCCGATCCACGGGCCGTTCCGGCTCCGCGAGGCAGGCCAGAATAAGAGGAAGATATGCCGCCATCGAGCGGTATGTTCTAATTTCCGGTCATCATGTGGGTTGCCCTCAAGCCATTGTCTATACTCTATCCCGAATTTCGCTATTTGACAAGGAAAATATGTGGTCTGCGGGCGCTTTCGGCGTGCGTTGTTGTGCAGCCGCACGGGGTCTGGAGTTCTGCTTTTGTAGGAGGGACGGGCGACAGCGAACCATGAGCCGTTCAGCTCACCCATAGGCGATGAAAATGGGGGGTGTGACGAGCGAAACCTTCGCACATGGACCCACATGGACCCACATGGACAAACACGGACCTACACGGCGCAGCGTAACCGCAACCAAATCTGCGGAACCGGAATCCTCCCCCGAACGCCTGTCGGCGTTGGGCCCCCTCCAAAGTCCAAAGGGGGAGGTAAGACCTTGGAAGCAAGTAGTTTATGGCCCTCTTCTGCCAGAAATCTTTGCAGCTTGCACGAATTTCAGAAGAGAGTAGTACAGACCTGCACGGACGGGGATACACGGGATCTTTGGAATTTCCGAGGCAGGGTGGTGCGCCGGAAAGCAAACCCCCTGCCCGAATGTTATATGCTTGATATGCGTGGAGGGGAGTGACCAATGTCAGACGTTTGGGTTGCCTTGGGCTTGACGCTGTTTGCGGGTATGGCCACGGGTATCGGCAGCGTCATTGCGTTTGCCGCCAGCCGCACCAATTACCGTTTTCTCAGCATCGCCACGGGATTCTCGGCCGGGGTCATGCTGTACGTCTCTTTCGTGGAAATCTTCTACAAAGGGGTGGATGCCCTGGTCGAAACCTATGGCGATTATTGGGGGCATTGGGTCAATGCCGCCTCGTTCTTCGGGGGTATGTTCTTCATTGGACTGGTGGACAACCTTATCCCCGCCGGCGAAAACCCCCACGAGGTTCATTCCGAGAAGGAAATCCGGCCCCTTCATGACCCCTCGGCGCCAGCGCCGGATTTCGACCGGATTGCAGCGGCGCCGCCCGGCACCACGGCCGCAGGCCTCCATGACCACGGCCGCCATGACAAGAGACTGCTGCGGATGGGGCTGTTCACCGCGCTGGCCATCGCGATCCACAATTTTCCGGAAGGGCTCGCCACCTTCCTGGCAGCCCTCCAGGACCCGGCCCTTGGTGTTGCCATTGCCGTGGCCATTGCGCTGCATAACATCCCCGAGGGCATCAGCGTGTCCGTGCCCATTTTCTATGCCACGGGCGACCGCAAGAAGGCGTTTCTCTATTCGCTGTTGAGCGGCCTCGCCGAACCCGTGGGCGCGGTGGTGGCGTATCTCGCCCTGGGCTTCCTGATGGGGGGCGAACCCGGCGTCATCCCCGCGCAAATCATGGGGGTCTTGTTTGGCGGCGTCGCCGGCATCATGGTCTACATCAGCCTTGACGAGCTCCTCCCCACCAGCCGCGCCTACGGCAAAGGGCACGACAGCCTTCTCGGCCTGGTCGCGGGCATGGTCGTTATGGCCCTCAGCCTGCTGCTGATGCGGTAGCGGGGTTTTGGGCAAGGCCAAGGCCTCGGAGAACCGCTGTGCCCCGGCTTCAGATGCCCAGCGCGGCGTTGATGATGAGTTGGACGTCGAGCGCGTTCACAATGCCGTCGTCGTTCACGTCGCAATCGTATCCGGTGAGGATGTTGAGTGCGGCGAGGATGACCAACTGCACGTCGATCGCGTTCACGGTACCCGAGCCATCGAGGTCCGCGAGGATAAACTGACGTGTGTTGTGCGCCGGGTCGATGCCGTTTCCCGCCAAATCCAAAGGCCCGTCCGTCGAAACCACGAGTGTGTAGACCACGTAACAAGCCATGGGGTTGACGGTGACCTCGACGATGGTTTCGCTGATGCGCGTTACTCCGGCCGCGGCGAGCGGTTTTTGGCTGCTGAGAAACGTGTAGGAGGCCGGGTTGGTCAGGGCGTCGTCGCTGGTCATGGCCTCATTGAAAACCACGCGGACCGTTGTGCTGTTCAGCGGAGTTACAGACGCCACCCGCGGCCGTTCCGTATCCAGAGTAATTGCGAAACTGCCCGATTCAGACCAATTGCCCAGCGCGTTCTGTTCCTGCACGTACAGCGTGTGGACGCCGTGGGATAAGCCTGTCGCGGGCGTGAAGCAGGTCGCGGCTGTTTCCTCCCACGCGGCCATATCGCCATCCAACTGGCAGCGATACGCACCAACGCCGCCCCCGCCCCCGGAGACCCAGGTCCACGTAGGCATCGGGTCGTTCGTCAGGGCCGGTCCCGTTACGATGGGCGCATTGGGGGCTTCGTTGACGAATTCGCGCGAGAGGAAGGGCTCGCCGTAGCAGAATTTCTGGATGCGGTAATTGAACACATCGGCGACGTAGACATGGCCCGACGCATCCACGGCGATGCCGTTGGGATAACTGAGGCAGCCATCGTCCTCGCCCATGCGGCCGCCCATGGCGAGGAAAGCGCCGGTGGAGTCAAACTTCTGGAACCGGTCGTTACTCGTATCGGCAACATAGACATCACCGGCGCTGTCGACCGTAATTCCCTGGGGTTGGGCGAGTTCTCCCCCGTGAAAGATCCCGAAGGTTCCCCACTTGGTTAAGAAGTTGCCCGAAACATCGAATTTCTGCACGCGGCTGTTCAGCAGATCGGCCACGTAGACGTTACTCGACGCATCCACTGCTACGCCATAGGCATAGTTAAACTCGCCGTCACCGCTGCCTAAACTGCCCCATTTGCTGAGAAACGTGCCCGTTGCATCGAACTTTTGGATGCGGTGGTTTTTGGAATCGGCGACATAGACGATCTCCGAACTGTCGACGGCGATGCCATACGGCAGATAGAACTGGCCGTCGCCGCCACCCTCGCTGCCCCATTTGGTGATGAAATTGCCCGATGCATCGAACTTCTGGATGCGGTGGTTGTACAGATCGGTGATATAGATATTCCCGGACGGACCGAACGCGATGGCATAGGGTCCGTTGAATTCTCCGTCGCCGGTTCCGGGGCCTCCCCATGTGTCCAGAAAGTTTCCTTCGGAATCGAATTTCTGGATCCGGTGGTTGAACAGGTCCGAAACATAGATATCACCGGCCGCGTCCACGGCTACGCCGTAGGCCTGGTCAAATAGACCATCGTCGCTGCCCTGGCTGCCCCATTTGGCACAGTAGAAATAGGCTCCTTCGGCGAGATTGGCGTTTGATGCCTGGTCGGTGCATACGCCTGCCGGGATGGCTGCCGACACCGTGCCCGATGCAAGCGGCACGAGATCGAAGCTGAAACGCGAACCCGAGCCGCTGAAATTGGTCACCGTGGCGTTCGTGACCGCGATGTCGCCGTCTTCGAAACCGAGGACGTCTTCGCTGAACGTGACCGCCACCGGGATGGGCGAGACGCCGGTGGGGTTCGGCGCGGTCGATTCCAGCATCGCCCTGGGCGGGAGCGCCTGGGCCTCGAATGGGTACACAGCCACACCCAACACGGCCAGAACCAACCAAGAGAGGAATCGCCTTGTCATTGCATTGCCCCCTACTACCGAAGCGTTCCGGAAAAACGACCGCAGCACCTGCCCGGTGACCAGATAATCGTGGTCTCTCGCATGGGTTCTTGTCAAGGCATCGAATGGCCTCGAATCCCGATAACGTGAGGAAAGCTCCGCAAGGCCGGTGCCGGTGGAAGCGGCCTTGCCCGGGGGCTACGGTTCTACTCCACTCTGGAGCGCTAACGGCGCGAAAACATAAGCCTGTCGAGGGTCACCAGCGCCGCGGACCACTTGCCCTCCGTGATGATGGGAACTATGACAGGTCCTTCCTGTGGATACGGCCATGCGCCGAATCGTATGCACCAGAAACCGGGGTTTGCCGATGCCCCGGACGCGCTGCGCGCAACTACCGGCTCTGGGCCACCTGTTCCGCGTTGCCGTAGAGGTCCTGCAACAGCGCCAAAGCGGCCCGGTGGTAGGTCGCGCCCACCAGAGGTCCGCCCGAGTTCTCTTCGCCGTACTGGGACTTCTCGCGGCCGTAGGCGTAAGGCGCTTGTACATCCCACTGCGTCTTGGGAAGCATGTAGCCGATCTCGTCATTGGCCAGGTTAAACATCATGTTGACCTTGCCCCGCATGACCTGCCGGAGCGGAGGCGTCTCGGCGATTTCGCCGGGAAAATCCGCCCCATCGGGGCATTCGACACCACCTTCGGCAATCTCGGGATACAGCTCGCCCGGGGAGGTCAGGATGGCCAGGTCGCCGATTTGAATGGCGTGAACCTCGGTGCGGCCCTTGCCCCAATACCATCCGGGATGAATCAGCCCTGCAAAGATGGCCCAGTAAAAGGGGCCATCGAGAGGGATGAAGAACGTGCGCCCCGCGACGGCCACTTCGGTATCTGTTGATTTGACCGCGCCGGGCCCCCGCAGGGCGGCGAGGACCTCGAGGGCGGCGTTTTCGCCCAGGGCCTGGGCCTTCTCGAACGACGCCTGCTCGAACTCGCGTTGGCCGTCGCGATGAGGGACGGTCGTGTGCAGCTGGGTCATCAATCCGCCGAGATTGCCCGAGAAGAATACACAAATGCCTCCCAATCCGGGCGCGCCATTCGGTTCCTCGACGCCTTTCTCGACCCCTTCCCGCAAAAAATGGGGATAATCCGACGTGATCAGCGGGTTGCTGCCGCCCAGGGTCTCGGGGTGATTGCCCCACGACACGAGGGTCGCGATGGTTTTACCGGTGCCGGGCTTTGTAAACCAGGCGGCGCAGATCTGGTCGTCGTAAACATGGGGCAGACGGCTGTCATCCATGAAGCCTTCGGGTTCGAGGCGGGCCGCGGCGACGGTCATTTCAGCCGGCTCGAGATTGGCGACGGCCTCGACGATGGCGTCGCTGCAGGCCGCAAGCACCCTGTCCAGATAGGCTTTGTCGAAATAGCCCCGGAGGATCTTGTAGCTCCAGATGCCCATGGTATCGGGCGCTTCGTGCACGTGGGTCGAGGCCAGCGTCACCAGGTCCACCCCGAGGTCTTTCGGAAGCGATTTGCGGACCTTGATGAACCGCTCGTTGGTCATGCCGATGCTGTCAATGGAAACCATCACGCCCGTGACACCGTTATTGCGGTACGCCAGTGCCCGCACCCACAGCGGGTCGTGCACGCCCTGGGCCGGGCGGTTGTCGTTGAACCCTGCCAGCCACACCGCGTCAAAGCGGCCGTTGTTGTTGGCGTCGGTGTAGGTGTCTCCCTTGTCGGGCCGGTAGCGGTTGTCACCATCCACGTCTTCCCAGGGGTCGTATTGTGACAGGTCGGGGGTGATGTCGCGCACGGCCACGCCGATCTCGAGTGCGCCGGGCTCCACGCCCTTGGTCGCGGCGGTCTCGAGTACGTTCAAGCGGTAGAAGCGGTAGGGGCCCTTCGCCCGCCACGCCACAACCACGACACAAATGAGAAGCAGGCAGGCAAAACCGCCCACGATCCCGCCCAGAATCGGATGGCGCTGAAAGAATTTCACGGCAAAAGATGCTCCTTGGCTGTCACACGGTGTGAAGAACACAAAAACGCCGGGAGGGATGCCCCCCAGCGTTTGCGATAGTGTACCACAATGTCTCAAGGGATGGAACGAGAAGAGAATTACCGTCCAGCGATACGGAAGGCAGACGCGCCAGTAGACCCGGGCCAATTCACTTTCTGCGTCTTCCTTGCTATGCTTAACGCACACCACGGTTGCATCGGGCCCGGCACCGGAGGCCTTATGATTACATCAATACCAGGCAGGGCGTTACGGATAGTATTAATCGCCGCGTTTGTGATCTTGACGCTCCCGGTGTTTCCCATGATTGGTTTCAGCATCAAGTCCATGGCTTGGCTTATCCGTGTGGACCTGTTTGTGCGGGCGATTCCGCTGTACATCGCATGGTGGGTCGATTCTACCTGGTATGATGCTGGAGAACTGAGTCCGGGCTTTATGCCCCTGTGGGTAGCTTTGACCGCGGTCATGTTGTGGCCGATGGCCACGGGTGGCGTCTACTCCAGAGTTTGGGAATCGCCCGTGTTTCGGCGCATTGTGTACGGTTATTCGTGCGTGGTTGTTGCGGGGACGCTGGCTGCTGCCTCGTGGATTTTTTCGCACACAGGGGTATTTTTTTGAATTCCGGGCCCTGCGTGAGACGAAGCAAAAGGAAACAAGACGGGCCGCGCTTCGGCACGCAGCCCGCATTAGGCGCGTTACTCCAGCGGGTTACTTGGTGCGGAACAGCGGCGCAATCCCGGAAAATGCCGTTATGATCGACAGGATCGTTCCCAGAATGCTCAGAATATCGGTGGCGGTCTGGGCTTCGCGCACGCGTCCCCGCGAGACGGTATGAATGTGTTTCATCTCTGTTCGTTTCCTTTTCCGTTTAAACTCTTTCAGCCCGCCTGCACGCATTCGCGCCGCATCGGCACGAATAAGCATAATAAGATCGGACCGGCCAGTCAACCTGCCAAATTGCCCCGTCCAAGCCCGCTCGCCCCAGCATTCCTGCGCCTCCGTCGCATCAGTTTACGACGTTGATGGGCCTGCCCCGCATAAAAGCCGCGATGTTTTCAGCGGTGGTGCGCATGAGGCGCTGGCGGGCGGCCAGGGTCGCCCACGCAATGTGGGGCGTGATGAGGCAATTGGGCGCGCCCAGCAGGGGATTGTCCGAAGCGATGGGCTCTGACGACACCACGTCGACGGCTGCTCCGGCGATAACGCCGTGGTGGAGCGCATCGGCGAGGTCCAGTTCGTTGACGAGGCCTCCGCGGGCAGTGTTAATGAAAAAGGCATGCCTCTGCATGCGCCCGAGCAGGGCGGCATTGACGAATCCGGCGTTGCCTGGCGTCTGGGGACAATGCAGGCTTACGATATCGGCCTCGGCAAACAGTTCATCGACGCCGCGCCAGGCGAAGGGGCCGTAATCCGGTTCGTTACCCTGCTGCACATCGCTGGCCAGCACTTCCATTCCGAAGGCATGGGCCAGCTCGCCCACGCGGCGCCCGATACGGCCGAACCCGACGATGCCCATACGCTTGCCGGCGAGCTCGATGAGGGGTGTATTCCAGTAACAGAAGTCGGGGCTCTTCGACCACTCCCCGGCCTTGACGCCCGCGCTGTGAGCGGCGGCGTGGTGGCATAATTCGAGGATGAGCGCGAACACGAATTGCGCCACGGCATCGGTGCCGTATACGGGTACGTTGGACACGGGGATCCCGCGTTGGCGCGCCGCCGCCACGTCGACCACGTTGTAGCCCGTAGCCAGGACGGAGATGAATTTCAGATCGGGCAGCCGCTCGAGGGATTCTGCCGGCAAAGGCGTCTTGTTGGTCAGGACGATGTCCGCGCTTTGCGCGCGTTCTACACTCTGTTCGCCGGGGGTTCGGTCGTACACGGTGAGTTCTCCCAGGGCCGCGACTTCGTCCCAGGGGTTGTCACCGGGATTGAGCGTGTATCCATCCAGCACCACGATACGCATCGCAGGGTCTCTCCTTGCCGTTCGCGTCATCCCTCCCAGCGCCGGGGCATGAGCGCCTCGAGCGTCAGGATCTCGTTCGGTCCGAGGACAACTTCCGTGGCTGTGTTGCCGTCGTTAACGGACAACAGGAACTGGCGGCAGCGTCCACAGGGGGGCACGATCCTGCCTTCGCAGGTTACCGCCACAATGCGCTTGACGCGGGACTGTCCGGCTGTCACCATCGCCGCGATGGCCGCGTGTTCGGCACAGAAGCCGATGCCACAGGGCACGTCGATACACACGCCCACAAAACACTCGCCGGTACCGGTCTCGAGGGCGGCGCCCACACCGCCTGCTTCGCAGTCGCTGCCGTGGCGGCGTGCAACCGCCACCTCGGCGGCGCGTCTCACAAGTTCGCCGACGGTCATGACACGACCCCCCTTTCGTCCTGCTCTTAACTGTATCGCGCTACAATGGCCAGTCCCATGGCCACACTCGAGAACGTGTCGCGCTGGCGGATCCGGTCCGGGCCGTAGCGCTGCTCGAGCATGTGGCGCACCGCGGGAATGAGGCTGGTGCCGCCGGTCGTCAACACCAGATCAATCTCGCCGGGCCGCAATTGAGCGGCGTGTTCGGCTTCCTCGACACTGGCCATCATCTCCTCGAGGGTGTCCTCGATGATCTCGTTGAATTCCTCGCGGGTCACGCGCTCTTCGATGTCGATGGCGCCGTGGTGGATGTCGATGACCGCCGCATCTTCGAAACTGAGGCGTTTCTTCGCGGCTTCGACGATCCGGCGCACCGGATACCCGTAGTTGTTCTGAATCAGGTATCGAAGGGCCCGAAGGGCCTTGGGCTGATCGGAACTGGCCTCGGCGGCGATGAGCCAATTGATGATCTCTTCGGTGTTCAGCTTGTAGAGGTTCTGCCAGTCGGCGATGTTCTTGAAGAGATACTGGGGCATGGGCAGTTGCGAGGGACCATAGCGCGCGCGGCTGCCAAAGCACGGATACAATTTCGCGCGGATGAGGTCACGGTCCACCGCGTCGCCCGCGGTCGGCACACCCGATACGCTGAGGATGCGGCTTTCGGACAGGCGCTGGGCCTCGGTCCCGACGCCGCCGAACTCCATGAGGCAGACGTCGCACGTGCCGCCGCCGATATCGACCACCATCAACCGCTGCTTTCGATCGGTCGCGACGGCATACTCGACGCACGCGGCCACGGGTTCGAAGAAAAAGACCACGTCCTTGAATCCCGCGATGCGGGCTGCCCGTCGCAAGCGGTCTTCGGCGAGCTGGTCCTGGGCGGGCATCTGCGAAAAGCGTACCGGGCGCCCGAAGACCGCGCGGTCAATGGACGTGCCGGCCGCCCGGTCGGCTGCCTCCTTGATGGGCGCGAGAATCATGGCCGTCAGTTCTTCGATCTGGAAATGCTCGCCAAAAACCTCGGTGCTGCGGAACGAGTCAAAGCGCAAGGCGCTCTTCAACGACTGAAACAGCCGCCCCGGTGAGTTGACTTCGACCGTTGCCTGGGCGCGCACGGCTTCGCGCATCTCGGGCGCTTCCGTGCCGGGACGGTAGGCCTCCGATTTGTCCGGTTCCGAGGCGACGTATCCCTCGATGTTGATTCCCAGGTCGATCTGTTTCAGGACGACCTCGCGATCGACGTTGCGCTCGATGAACGCGTCCGCCGCGCCACGCCCAACGACGCGCTCCCCGTCGCGCGCGATGTACAGCAGCGATGGCAGCGATGTGACATTATCGTTGACCTGGTCCAGTTCCAACACGCGGACGCCGCTCGAGTTCGCCAGCGCCACGCTCGAGTTGGTGGTGCCAAAGTCTACGCCGCAAAAGGTCTCGGCCATACCTCACCCTGTCTTCCCACTGTCTTCCGGCTTGGTCGACCCACACCGGCATCCTTTCGGTAACACCACGCGTCGCAAGGGCATTTCCGCCCCGCGACGCGTTTTCCGATCGGGCAAACGCGCATTTTGCCACATCCCACGCGCCGGGGTCCAGTGTCCGAATCGCGCCTGTCCGAATCGCGCCCGGCAGGCGCGTAGTCAGAAGTCGGGAGCAAGGCCGTGCTTGCTGGCCGGACCGGTTTGGGCCGCAATTGCAGGCGAGGCCGTGGGTGCCGGGCGCCGTTCCCGCCGCCGCGGGCCCGGTCCTGGTGAGGGAACAGGGGATTTCGCCGGGGGAAACCGGCGAACCCGGCGTTGACGGATCCGGGCCGGGCTACTACAATGATTCGGTAACAGGCTGCGGCGGTCCGGGCAAACCAATTCGTGCGCTCCTTGCTGCCTCAGGGGGGCGCTCGTGCGGCGTACGCAGTCCATGTCCGGAGAAGACTTGGTGGCAGGGGCGAATTTCGGAGTTTCACGGTTGTAAGTCTGCACAGCCAACGCGCGGCTGGCAATCACCCTGTAAGGAGGGCATTGGAATGAGTACGGAGAAACCGTCCGACGAAAAAGGCGCACGAGTAACCACGCTGTCTTCACCGATGCAGTATCTGGAAAAGGCCATGAACGGCCTGCACGATCTCGGGCTGCTGCCCAAGACGAAAACCGAGGAAGCGCCGATTGTCGCGCTGCTCAACCAGATATCCAACCTTGACGAGGAGCGGGTGATCGCGATCAGCCGTACCCTCAACCAGGCCTCCCTGTTCAACGACGTGGTGCGCGAACAGGTGCAGGCTATGGAGATTGGCACCCGGTACGAGGAAATTACCGAAGCGTTTAACAGCATCCGGGACGATGCCAAGTCCATGGTAGACCAGATCGAAGACGGCAAGCTGGACACCTTTGAGCGGCTGGGCAATGTCTGGATGAAGGTGACGCGGGGCGATATCGCGACGCGTTTCGACAAGATCAAGAAGACCTACCTGGCTGTCACCAGTTCCACGCAGGACCAGATTCAGCGCGAGGCGAAGATTCTCGAGGCCTACCGGGATTTCCGGGGGGCGTTAAAGCAATCGGAGGTGCTCGCGTTCGAGGTTCTCGAGAAAGCCCAGGTGAAGCTCGAGGAAGCGAAAGGCGCGTTGAGCCAGGCTATGGACGCGGTCACGGCGTACACCGGCGAGGACCTCGCGGCGCGGGCCTCGCTGGAGATGGTCCGCGACGAAAAGGTCCGGGCGCTTCAGGAAGAAGATAAACGCTACCAGATTGCCAAAGACCTTTCCGACAACTTGACGATCAGCTACAACACCTCGGAAGTGGTCATGGCGCGCCTGTTGCAGACGACGAATGCGAAGGAGCGGGTCTATGCGCAGGCGGTCACGTTTTTCAGCACCAACGAGGTTGTGCTGACGGCGTTGACGGCCTCGTTTACGGGGATGTTTGGCCTGCACGAAGGCACCCAGACGGTCGAGGCCATGAAGGAAGGCGTGAGCAAGTCGCTCGAAACGCTGGCGGAGGTCGGGGGCCAGGTGCAGGAAGCCGCCGTTAAGGCGGGTTACGGGCCGACCATCCGGGCCGACGCGGTCAAGAAACTGGTCGACTCGGTCGTGGCCTGGCAGGAGAAGTCGCATGTCATCATTGAAGAGATGCGCAAACTGAGCACAGCGAACGCCAAAGAGATCCGCGAGGCAGTCGAGGACGGCAAGCGGAGAATCGCCCGGCTCGCGGAAGAGGGCAAGGGCCTGCAGGTGCCCACGGCGTGAACGAGGACACCACCAGGGCCGCCGTCCCGCCGCCGGGCGGTTCAGAAGTCCGGCAGCCTCTCGACGAGGTGATGCTGGCGATGGACATTGTCGACACGATCCGCCGTCGCGAGCGGTTGGTGCAGCGCGAACTCGATGCGGAAGGGCGTGAGGTTGACCTCAGGGAGCGCCTGCGCAAGATTTACGCGGCCCAGGGGATCGATGTCCCGGACCATGTGCTTGAACAGGGGGTGGCGGCGATCAAGGAGGATCGCTTCGTTTATAAGCCGGCCGCGCAGGGGTTTCAGAGGAAACTCGCCGTGCTGTATGTCACCCGGAACCGGTGGGGCAAATGGCTGCTGGGGGCTGTCGCGGCCGTGATGGTCGCAGCGGGTGGCTACTACGCGGCCGTGGTGGCGCCGGCCGCCAAACTGCCCGGGCGCATCGAAGCGGTGCATGCCGAAGTTCGTGCGATT
>CAZFOG010000022.1:14124-16183 GCA_964520685.1 uncultured Nitrospiraceae bacterium
TGAGGCTCGGAGCGAGGCGGACCAGATTCGCGACGCGGGGCTGGCCGCAACGCGGGCCGGAAACGCGGACGAGGCGCGAACCGCTATCGCTTCTCTCGAGGCGCTGCACACCCGTCTCGAAGAGTTGAATACGCTGCAACGCGTCGAAGGCCGGCGTATTGAAGGGCTGCATGCCGACGTTCGTGCGATTGCCGCGAACGCCGAGGCTCGGAGCGAGGCGGACCAGATTCGCGACGCCGGGCTGGCTGCAACGCGGGCCGGGAACGCCGCCAAGGCGCGAGCCGCCATCGCTTCTCTCGAGGAATTGCTCGCCCTCCTCGAACAGGAATATACGCTGCGCGTCGTGAATCGCCCCGGCGAGTATTCCGGCGTCTTCCGCATCCCCGATGTCAACGAGCAGGCGCGCAACTACTACGTCATCGTCGAGGCCATCGACAGCCGGGGAAACGTCCTGACGCTGCCGATCCTCGATGAAGAGACCGGCGCGACCAAGCGCGTGAAGGCGTGGGGCCTCCGTGTCGATGAACACGTGTTCAATGCCGTGGCCAACGACAAGAAAGACGACGGGATCATCCAGAACAACCAGTTTGGCGCAAAGAAGCGCGGCCGCCTCGTACCGGACTATACGATGCCGACGACGGGCGCGGCGATCACAACATGGTGAGGGGCGGTTATGATTTCGGGACAGCACACACTGAGCTTGCTTGATAAGGCCGTGAACGGCGAACGCGAGGAAATCGGGCGGGTCGAGCAGGAAATGGCCCAACTGAACGCAAAGCGTGGCGAGCTGCAGCAAGCACAGATGGCGGACTACCGGGAACTGGCGCGGGTGCGGGTCGATGTTCTGGCTAACGATGCCCTGGTGCAGCATCTGGACGATACCGAGCGGCAGGTGATGGCGTTGATCGAGCGGCACCGGGAGGCGGCCGAAGCGCTCGAGCGGGAAATCCAGACCATCGGCGAGACCATCCGCAGCCTCGAGACGGAGCGGGCCGCGCAAGCTGCGCGGGCCGATGCCGCGGCGAAAGCCGTTGACGAGGCCGAGGCCGCCACGCAGGCGCGACTGGATGCCGACCCGGGATATCGCGCGCAGCGCGAACGCGCCCACGAGGCGGAGCGAACGGCCATGCATGCCGGCGAGAAGGCCGCGCGCAGCGAGGAGGAACGGGAACAGAAAGGGGAAGCGTACCGGAACGACCCGCTGTTCATGTATCTCTGGCGGCGCAATTTCGGCCTGCCCGGCTACCGCGGCGGCTTGCTGACCCGCTGGCTCGACGGCAAGGTCGCCAGGCTGATCGGGTTTGCCGACACCCGCGCCAATTACGACCGCCTCAACGAGATTCCCGAGCGCCTGCGTGAACACGCCGAGGGCCTCAAAGCGGCGGCCGAATCGGAGTTCCAGACGCTCAGGGAGCTCGACAGCGCCGCCCGCGCCGCCGACGGGATCCCCGCGCTGGAGGAACAACTGGGCCGGGAACATGCCAGGCTCGATGAAATCGACCAGCAAATCGACGAGGCGGAAGCGCGCAACCAGCACCTGCTCGAACAGCGGGTGGCCTTTGCGGCGGGCGAAGACGAACACATGCGCAATGCGGTCAGCTTCCTGGCCCAGGAGCTGCAGCGCGAGGAGCTCGCGGAATTGCGCAGCGACGCGCTTGCCACGCCCTTTCCCGACGACGACCTGGTTGTCAGCCGCATCATGATCCGCCACGAGGAACTGGAGACGCTCGATGCGTCGTTTCAGAGCCTCAAAGACACCATCGAGCAGCACAACCGACGGCTCGGCGAAATCGAATCCGTGCGCACCGATTTTAAGCACAGCCGGTTCGACCGGGCGGGCTCGACATTCAGCGACGGCAACCTTGTCGCGCTGATGATCGCCAATTTCCTCGGCGGCATGCTCGACCGGCGCGGCCTGTGGCGCGTGTTGCAGGAGCAGCAACGCTACCAGCCCGAGCGCTCCGACCCCCAGTTCGGGTCGGGCGGTTTCGGGCGCGGCACGATGTGGGGCGGCGGACTCGGCGATATCCTGGGCGAGATAGCGAAGGGCGGCCTTGGC
>CAZFOG010000022.1:16193-21296 GCA_964520685.1 uncultured Nitrospiraceae bacterium
CTTGGCCGGGGCGGGTTTGGCGGGAGTTTCGGTGGCGGCGGGCGCATTGGCGGTGGTGGTGGCGGCCGTATCGGAGGAGGAGGCGGCCGTATCGGCGGTGGCGGTGGCGGTGGCCGCCATGGCGGCGGGTTCCGCACCGGTGGCGGGTTCTGAGAGCGGGAACGGGTTGACGGGCGTCCCCGTAACCGTTTTCCGGCCATCCTGCCCAGTTTAGGGAGTTTCCTGGCCGAATCCGGGGTTTATCTGACTTGAGTGGCGGCCTTCGGTATACTGTCGTCCGGCGTAATGGATGAATGGACGGTTTCCCGAACAAGTGAGGTGTCTGACGTGCGGTTCAGCAAAACGTTTACAGACGGTCTTCTGGTTGTTGGCGTGGCTCTGGCGCTCGGTGTGGTCCTGGCGTTTGCCGGTGTGGCGCAGGCGCAGGCCCCGGAGAGCCGGGTGTTTCGCGCGGGCGCGGCGGCAAGCAACGTGACGCCGCCCCTGGGCGTGTCGCTGGGCGGTTCGATGCGCGACCGTACCGCCACTCACGTGCACGACGAGCTTCACGCGCGGTGCCTGGTGCTCGATGACGGCGCTGCGCGCCTGGCCCTGGTGCTTGTCGACAATTGTGTGATCCCGCGCCGCGTGTTCGACGCGGCGAAGACGCTCATCGAGGAGGAAACGGGCATCCCCGCGGCCCGCGTGCTCATCGCTTCGACGCACAGCCACTCGACGCCCACAACGACGGGCATTTTTCAGAGTGAAGCGAATGTGGACTACCTGCCCTTTCTCGAGCGGCGTATCGCGGATGGCGTGCGGCGTGCGGTGAACAACCTGGAACCCGCGCGCATCGCGTGGGGCAGTGGCGAACTGGCCAGTGAAGTTTTTAACCGGCGCTGGTACATCAAACCGGAGAGTATGCCCGAGAACCCGTTTGGAGGCCGCGAAGACAAGGTCAAGATGAACCCTGCGCGGGCCAGCGAAGACCTGATCGAGCCGGCGGGTCCGATCGACCCCGAGATTTCCTTCGTGGCGGTCGAATCGAAAGACGGCCGCCCCATCGCGCTGCTTGCCAACTACTCGCTCCACTATGTCGGCGGCGTGGCCGGCGACCACATATCGGCCGATTATTTTGGCATTTTCGCGGACCGCATCCAGCAGCTTCTGGAAGCGGACCGGCTGAGCCCGCCGTTCGTGGGGATAATGTCAAACGGAACCAGTGGCGACATCAACAACATCAATTTCCGGGAACCCGGGCAGAGCCGGGGTCCCGGCGAGCAGATGACTTACGTGGCGCATGCCGCCGCGGACGTTGTGCATGCCGCTTACGGCGGTCTTGAATGGCACGATTGGGCCGCTCTCGATGCGGCGGTCAAGGAGTTGGAGCTGGGTTTCCGCCTGCCCTCGGCGGACGAGGTAGCGCGCGCCCGCGAGATCGTCGCCGCGGCCGAGGGTCCTGAAATGAGTTCCCTCGCCGAGATCTATGCGCGCGAGACCATTCTGCTGAGTGAATACCCCGAGAAAGTCGCGGTCCCGGTGCAGGCCCTGCGCATCGGCGACCTGAGCATCGCGGCGGTGCCCTGCGAGGTCTTTGCCGAAATCGGCCTGCACATCAAGTCGGAAAGCCCCTTCGCCGACGCGTTCACCATCGAGCTGGCCAACGGGTACTTCGGGTATCTGCCCACGCCTGCACAGCACGCTCTTGGGGGCTATGAGACCTGGCGCGCACGCTCGAGCTGTCTCGAGACCACGGCTTCCGACACCATCACGGCTGCCGTTCTGGAACTGTTCGAGCAACTTCATCCGAAGGCGAGCGAGTAACACCTCGAATCACCGCGACAGCAGAAACGAACACGGCGCGATAGTCCAGCCTCAGGGTAAACTACAGGGGTTAAATCTCTTACCGGGTTTCTCACCGCCGCCGCAACACCCGTATCCGCCTCATACTGGTAAAGCCAAAGCAGGGCCCCCTGCACCCGCTCCGTACCTTCGGAAAACGGCCCCGGCACAGAAGTTCCTTGTCAACCACACCTTTTTAGCGTATTTTGATTATAATTATAAGAGATAACATACGCATGGGGGATCGGACACATGGCACACCGTATCCGGACGGCTTTTTCGCGTCCAGGCAGCATCGTGTTGGCGGCAGTATTGGCGTTTGTTTTGGCGGCCCCGGCGCTGCTGACCGGCTATCAGTTTGACGACTGGTTACAGCACCTCAAATTGTCGGGGGAAACGTCGGTAATCGGGAAAGACCCGTCATCTACGGACATGTTCCGGTTTGTCGACGGCGACCCGGCCCATAACCGGCAGGGCATGCAATTGGGGTTCCTGCCGTGGTGGACCCTCGAGACCCTGCGGCTGTCGCTGTGGCGGCCCATTACCGTGCTGACCCACGTCGTCGATCATGCTTTGTGGCCGGACTCATTTGTCATGATGCACCTCCACAGCATCGTGTGGTACATGGCGGCCGTGGTGATGGCCGGGCTGTTCTACCGGAAAATGCTTGCGCCGTCCTGGGCGGCCGGCCTGGCGGTTCTGCTGTTCGCCATCGACGACGGCCATGCCATGCCCGCGGGGTGGCTCGCCAACCGCAACGCCTCGATCGCGCTGTTCTGGGGCGTGCTGGCGTTGTTGTCGCACGTCAAATGGCGCGAGGAGGGCCGTAACGAATGGCTGACGCTGGCCCTGTTCAGCCTGGCCCTCAGTCTTCTTGCGAAGGAAGAGGGCATTGCCGCCTGCGCCTACCTCTTCGCGTACGCCGTGTTTCTTGACCCGGGCCGTTTCATGACGCGCGTCATTTCCATGTTGCCCTATGCCGGGACGGTCCTGGTGTGGCGTCTGGCGTACAGCCTGTTGGGACATGGTATCACAGGTTCGGCGGTATATTCGGACCCGTTGCTCTCCCCCATTGCATTTGCGAAGCATGCGTTTCTGCGGGCGCCGGTGTTGTTCCTGGGTCAATGGGGTCTGTCTCCTTCGGATATTCATATCGCCCTTCCTGTTCCAGGGCAATGGGCGCTGTGGGCCGGGGGATTGCTGGCGCTGCTGGTGCTCGGACTGGTCTTTGCGCCAATGTTTCGCTACGACGCCCGCATGCGATTCTGGGCCCTGGGCATGGGACTTGCGGTTTTACCGGTGTGCGCCGCGTTTCCCACCGATCGCCTGCTGCTCTGGCCTGGAATCGGCGCATTCGGATTGCTGGCACAGTACCTTCACGCCCGGTCCGAGCGCCGTGAGATATGGAGCCGGGCTCCTTTCGCGCGTGCCATCGCTCCGCTGCTCACCTTCCTGCTCATCACGGCACACATCGTGCTGGCTCCGCTTCTCATGCCGATGCGCATTCTCGCCTTTGCGACTCTGGGCGATGCTATCCAGGAGTCGGTCGAGATGGCGCCATTGCCAGATGACATCGAGAACAGGACGCTGGTTATAGCCAACGCCCCGAACGTGTTCTTCACCAGTTATCTCTTTGTTATTCGCGAAGCGCTTGACTTGCCGGTGCCCGCGCAAATCCGGACGCTGTCGGCAAACGCTCCGCTGCCGGAACCGCACAGTATTTCGCGGGTGGACGAGCGCTCCGTGCGGGTCCGCCCGAAGAACGGTTTCCGATGGTATCTCGTGCGCGACTATGACCATCCTTTCGCGCGCGGAGAGATAGTTGATCTGGGCGATGTTGCCGTGGAAATCACGGAACTGAACAAGAAGCGGCTGCCGTCCGAAGTGGTGTACCGGTTCGATGAATCGGTCGACGCGCCCCGCTACTTCTGGGTCGTCTACAAGGCCAACCTGAACCAGTACGTGCCGTTCTTGCCGCCGCCTGTCGGCCAGACGTTTACCATCGACCCCTACGCGTAGCCCATAGCCGGCAGGCATGGCCCGCACCTGCGCGATGCGCGGTTCTCGGCGGGTGGCCCTTACCGGGGTGGCGTCTCGAAGATGCCTGCGCTACGGCTGCATCTTACCGTTTTTTCAGGGTCACGCTGATGCCGCCGGCCTGGAGATTCACCAGGAGGCTCTCGAGTTCCGGATTGTTCGTGATCGCCGATACAAACTGGGGATCCGCCATGCCGGGGGTGATGTTGTGCGCGACGAGCAACCCGCCCGGCCGCAGCAGGGGCAGCAGCTTGTTGAGGTAGTCGATATACCCCTGTTTGTCGGCATCGAGAAAGAGGAGGTCGATGGTCCCCTCGAGTTTCGTGACCTCTGCGTGGGCGTCGCCGAGTACCAGGGTGACGAGACCGGACACGCCGGCCTTCTCGAAATTCGCTTTCGCCAATTCCGCACGTGCCGGGTCGATTTCGAAGGTGGTGAGTTTCCCGCCGGTCGTACGCAGGGCCAGACAGAACCATAACGCCGAAAACCCGTGGGATGTCCCGATTTCGACCACGTGCTGCGCGTTTATGGATTCGGCCAGTACGCGCAGAAAACGCCCGTCGTCCATGGGGACGCTCTGCATGCGCCGTCCTGACGAATCCATCTCGTTCAGTACATCGAGGATTTGCTTTTCGGCTTGATCCTTGGGCTGGGGCGCGCTCTGAAAGAACGGCGTGTCCGCTGCAGGTCGGGCATTGGGTTCCCCGCCGCGCCGGGCGCGCATGGCCTCGCGCGCCGCTTCGAGCTCGGCCTTGTTCACGAACCCGTCCTTGTCGGCGTCCAGCCGGTTGAAGAACTCCTCGTGCCCCTGGAATTCGGTCTTCGAGAGCTTGCCATCGCCGTCAGCATCGCGTTCCTCGAGGCTGATCCGCCCCGGGCCGCCCGGCGGCTGGGCTGCCGCATCGCTGCAAAGGCATCCCACGAGCACCATTACCAGTAAAGCTGCCCCAGCTCCGCACACGCGTTTATTCATGGCGTATCCCTCCATGCGGTGAATCGCAGTCGAATTTCAGCGCGCGTTTGCGCCGTGAGCCGCGATCCTGTGTCACCGCCGCCATTGTTGTATCGTTTCTGTACATCGCAGACACCGTGAACAGCGCCGGCACGGCTGCTACCTTTCGTGATGGTTCACGATTTCGGGAAGGTGAAGGATGAAGTCGTCCCAGTGGGGGAATACATAATCGGCGGCGGTATTCTCGCTGTAGGTGCCGTTCTCGCCGGTGAACAACGCGGCTTTGGCCCCCA
>CAZFOG010000022.1:21396-28111 GCA_964520685.1 uncultured Nitrospiraceae bacterium
GTATTCTCGCTGTAGGTGCCGTTCTCGCCGGTGAACAACGCGGCTTTGGCCCCCAGGGCGCGGGCCCCGGCGATATCGGTCAGTTCGAGGTCGCCAATGTGAAGCAGCTCGGGCGGTTGAACGCCGAGCGCCCGCGCGGCCGCTTCGAACATCTGCGGGCGAGGCTTGGAGACGCCGACTTCGTCCGAGAAAATGAGCGCCGAGAAGTAGGGCGTGAACCCACACCGGTCCATCAGCACCTTCAGTGATTTTCCCGGGCTGACGCCGGTATCGGAGATGAGCCCAATGGGCACTCTTTCGGCTGCCTTTCTCACAGCATTGAGAGCTCCTTCGATAGGCGCCGCACTATGCTTGAGGATCGCCGTGGCGAAGACGTCCGCCAGGCGGGCAACGTCGTCCTCCATGAGGGTCACACCGAGTTCCAGGGCGGTCAGGCGGACGGCGTCCTCGGGGAGCAGCGTGCGCTGTTCCTCGATGTGGTGCCTGCTGAATTCCTGCCAAACGGAGCGGAGGGCTTCGTTAATGGCTTCGTGCGGCGCGCGTGTAAGTTCGTGCAGGGCATCGATGCGCACCTGCTGGCGCTCTTCCTTTTCAGCGTCACGAAAGAGCGTGCACCAGAAATCGAATGTTATTGCCCGTACGGCCATGATCATTGCATCCGTTGTCTGGGGTTTTTCACGAGAGCGGCCTTGTACCAACCGGCCCTAACATGAACAAAGGCATGCGCACCGGCCTTCCCGCCGCAGTGTGTTGCGTTAAAACGGAAACGGCCTCTCTTCCCGCGTTCGGAAGAGAGGCCGCCGGAATACTAAGCGGGCCCTATTCTTTCTTCTGGGCGCTGGCACTGGCGGACGGAACGACCTCGAACTCGCCCCAGTCTTCCTCGTCGGCCTTGGCTTCATCGCCTGCGGGGGCCGCGGGAGTTTCGGGGGCTGCTGGTGCGGGGGCCGGCGCAGTTGGGGCTGGCTGTTCGGGCGGAGCCGAGACGGCGCCGCTCGTGTCCGCCGGAGCGGGCGTGTCTGTCTTGGCGCCGCAGCCCGAGAATGCCACCGTCAGCGTCAATACCAATGCGAGTACAAGAAGTCTGTACATGGTTACTCTCCTTACACTTGCGTTGGACCTACCCAACGCGTTCTGGCCGAGTAGCTCCGCGCCACCCGGACAATTCATCGCACGGGAAGACGTTTCCCGCGCCGTCATTCCACCGTTCTGGCAAGAAAGCGGTTGAACGGGCGGCAGGCAATCGGCCGTCGTGCCTCGACATCGCTAGTTCCACCGTAAGTCACTCGCTCCTATGATATAGCCCGGATGCGGCGAAACGCAAGTCCCACGCTCAGTTTCACCGGGCGCTGTGCCGCTCTCAGGGCTTGACGGTCCTTTTGACACCAAAAAGCCGCCCTGGTTCGCAGATGGCCGGCCCGTTCGCCCGGTGAGTGGACTTTGTGGACGGGGTGGACCGGGTGGCGCGAGGGGGTTGGGGATTCGGGAAGAGCCTCGGCGCGTCTTGAATTGCCCGGGTTTGTCAGCGTAAGGTTGCCTCACACGGGACAAGAGTACGGATAGCGGCTCGTCACAGTGTCCTTCGGGGGAGAAGACGCATGAAAAAGATCGGATTGATGGGGTGTGGGACCGTGGCGGGGTACGGGCATTTGCCTGCTCTCCGGGACAGCAAGGTCTGGGAGCTGCATGCCATTTTCGAACCCGACCCGGGACGCCGCATGGCCGCGCAGGAGAAATTCCGGGTACCCTACGCCTTTGACGATGTGGCCGCGTTCTTCGCCTCGGGAATCGATGCCGTCGCCATTACCTCGCCCGCGCCCTGCCACCTGGAGAACGTCCGCGACGCGGTCCGCCACAACACGCCCATTCTCTGCGAGAAACCCCTGGCCATGACCGAAGCGGAGGGCGAGGAGATGATCGCGCTCACGCGCGAGGCGAAGCTCGCACTGTTCACCGGGTTTACCTACCGCTTCGGGTCCGAGGCGTTAAAGATCAAAGCACTCCTCGGCCAGGGCGTCATTGGCGACCTGCGCACCCTCCGCCTCGTGTATATCTGGAATTGCCACGGGCGGTACGAACTCGATGCCGGCGGCAACCGCATCGAACAACGCCGCCGCGAGGGACGCATGCTCGAGGGAGGACCCATGGTCGACTGCGGTGTCCACTATGTTGACTTGGCGCGCTGGTGGACCCAATCCGAGATTGTGCGGTTTGAGGGCCTGGGTTCGTGGGTGCAACACTACCCGGCACCGGACCACGTATGGGTGCACATGGACCACGCCAACGGCGCGCATACCATGGCGGAACTGAGCTACACCTACTGTCACACCGCAAAGGAACCGGTTCACAAGTATCTGTACGATTTGATCGGCACCGAGGGCGTCATCCGGTACGACGGACTCACCGGTGAGATCGAGGTACGCTCCTCGGAGGGCACCCAGTCATTCGGCGTCGAGCGGGGCAAAAACTTCAGCGCCATGTACGACGCCTTCGCTCGGGCGCTCGATTCCGGCATGTGCGGGAATCTTGCGACGGCCGAGGACGGCCTGATTGCGACGCGCATCGCACGTAAGGCCACGGATGACATCATCGCCAGACGTCTCAAACCGGCACGGTAGCGCCGGGCATAGCGGTATGTCCCCGCGTGTGACCGTCAGGACAAGCAGAGCAGGTGTCAAGAGAATTCGCATCACGCGCAGCCAGACGTTTCTTCCCGATACCGTCTAAGTGTCGGCGATTCCGGGCGTTGGTCAGGGTAGCCCAAGATACGAATAACTGGACAAAACATGGAATCTGTGCGAAAATCCGAATACAGGATAGACAAGGCGGACACGCCGGATCCACCGCAGGTGTGAAGCGGCGGTTCTGCCGAGTGCCGTAGCGTGTTCCGTCTGGAAGACGCGGAGGGGGAAACGTCTGGCCTCCTGCCGGTGCAAAGCGGCAGCGCGGCCACGCGACGACGAAAGGTGAACGCCTCGTGAGTCAGGGATCGGATCACAAGTTTGGCGGCGACCCTTCCTTTGAACGGATCGACGCGGATGCCGTGTGCGAAGAATGCGGTACCGTCAACCCCGAGGGGACGCTCTTCTGCAAGTCGTGCGGCAACAACCTTCGCGACCAGCGCTCCCGCAGGATGACGGCGGATGGAGGCGGCGAACTCAAGGACACGCCGGCCCAGACCAGCCGGCGGGTGCTGGTGGGTCTGTTGACGGTGCTCGCCCTTCTCCTTCTGGTCTGGGCGGCCATGCCCGGCAACGTACAACGCCTCCAGGACAGCCTGACCCGCCAAATCTCGGATGACATCCCCGACCCGCGCTATTATTGGGAAGGGCCCGACTCGAACGTGTTCAGCGCCATGGCGCGTGATTTGCGCGAGAACCCTGTGACAAGCGCGGATATCCGCCGGGCGGATGAGTCGGGGGCGGGAAACCAGCAGGAATATGGCGGCAGGTATTTCCTGCGCGATGGCGGCCGCCCCCAGGACCCCGTGCTCGGTTCAGCCCTCGTCGTAGACTCGCAAGGGGAGCTGTATTTTGTAGCGGTGCTGGGCAATACGGAGATTCGCGGTATTGGCGATCTGAGAACCACCCGGTACCCCAGCGCACGCTTCGCAGGCATCAGCAGGGAGGGGCGTTTCTCGATCGGGCACGGATATGCCCAACCGCTCGAAAACGGCGGGTTCCTGTGCGTAGGGCAACGTGAGAACAGCGATTTGAGACACGAAATTCACGCCTATCGGATTCCCTGAGGCGCCCGCCCGGGGAAACTTGCCGCAGGGGCGATGCGTCCTTATCATGCAGCCAGCTCGTGCATCAATCCCGTCCATTCTCTATACGTGAGGAATTCTGAATCATGGCCGAAGAAAAACGTGGGTTCTTTGGGCGCTTGCGCGAGCGTCTGAGCAAGACGCGCAGCTCCGTCATCGAAAGCGTTAAACGGGTTTTTGCGATTCATGGGGCGGTGGATGAATCCTTCTTCAGCGAGTTGGAGGAGGTGCTCATCGAAGCCGATTTCGGCGTGGATACCGCCCTTGCCATTGTCGAGGATATGCGGGAAAAGGCCCGTGACAAGGCCGTCGAAGACGCTCAAGACCTCCTTGGCGTACTCAAGGAAGACCTTATCGCGCTGCTTACGCCCGGCGATCACGCAGTGACCTGGGAAGGGGGAGGGGGGCCTCACGTCACGCTCATTGCCGGCGTCAACGGGTCCGGCAAGACCACGACCGCGGGCAAGCTCGCCGCGCATCTCAAGAGCAGGGGAAAGACCGTCATGCTCGGTGCAGCGGACACCTTTCGCGCCGCCGCCGTCGAGCAACTCACGATCTGGAGCGAGCGGACCGGCGTGCCCATCATCAAGCATCAGGACGGCGCGGACCCGGCGGCCGTCGCGTATGACGCGGCGGATGCAGCGCAGGCGCGGGGCATTGATTGCCTACTGATAGACACGGCCGGCCGCCTCCACACCAAGGTCAATTTGATGGAGGAGTTGAAGAAGATCCAGCGCGTCGTGGGGAAACGCATCCCGGGCGCGCCCCACGAGGTCCTGCTGGTGCTGGATGCCACAACGGGCCAGAACGGGCTCCAGCAGGCGCGGATCTTCACGGGCGCCCTGAACGTTACGGGCCTTGTGTTGACCAAGCTTGACGGCACCGCCAAGGGCGGGATTGTCGTCAGCATTCAGAAAGAACTCGGCGTGCCCATCAAACTTATCGGCGTGGGAGAAGGCGTGGATGATCTTCAGCCGTTTAACGCGCGCGAGTTTGTGGAGGCCCTGTTTTCCTGAGACGGCGAGCCGGAGGGTGCCCTGCGCGCCTATTCCGCGGGCGGGTTGAACAACTCGACCTCGAAAATCCGCGCGATATTGCCGGAAGCCGCCCGAACCTCGAGCCGCAGCCTGTCCGCCGTGACCGGTTCGAAACGCGCGTGCCAGTCGTGGGCGGTGTTGTGTGTCTGCACGGTCCCGGGGATGTCCTGCCAGTCGCCGTTTTTGAGCGTTTGCACTGCGAACGCCTGGGCCTGGCCCTGAATGTCGTGGGGACCGGTGCGCCATCCGCTGACGATGCGGGCCGCGCTGATGGTCTGCGGTGTGTCCCACTGGAAATCGACGGTGTGGGGGATGCCCTCGCGGGCGCTGCACCAGCGGCTGTTGGCGTTGTCCAGGTCGATAATACCGTCGTTGATGTTCTCGGGAGGATACTGGGCGGGGTCCAGGACGCTCGATACCGTGATGGTTGCCGATCGGGCGAGGTTCGGGCCGGCCGTTTCGCGCCACGAGGGCGGTTCAAGGGCAATCTCGCGGGGAGGTTCGCCGACGCCCTGCTGCATGAGGACCTGCAAATCCTCGAGATGGTGCGCGTAAACGCCGCGCGGCGTGGTGCCGTGTTTTTTGCACAGCGATGCCGCCATGCCGATCACCTCGCCCATCATGCCGCCCGTGCGCATGACGCGTATCGTTCCCAACGCCACGTGGGTGACCGAGATGTTGCGCCCCGCCATGAACAGGTTCTCGATATTGCGCGAATACAGGCACCGGTATGGAATGGGATAGGGGACAATCCGCTTGTGCTCGGCGATAGACCGGAATTCGCGCCCCGGGAACTGCTCCGAGTTCGTTGGCTCGGGATAGTGCAAGTCGATGGTCCAGGTGGTCGTCACGCTGGCATCCTCGAACTCGCGCCGGTAGTCGATGTCCTGCTGTTGGAGGACCACGTCGCCGAGCAGACGGCGCGACTCGCGCTTCCCCGCCACATACGCCACCCACTCGAGTCTTCGGTTGGCGTAGTCCGCCTTGTCCGCGCTGTGGTTTTTGAGAAAGGCCCAGTTGCCGTAGATGATCCGCAGGGCGTGATCGCGTATGTACTCGATCTCGGTTATCTGGTTCCGGTTCATGCCCGTTTCCCAGTCCCATTCGCCCATCTTCACTTTCTGGGCCGTCTCCTCGGTGAAGGGCTCCGCCCAGGGGCATTCTGGGAACGGCGCCGGGTGCTCGGTCTCGACCGAATACCACTGGACCGACGATCCCATCGTCATCGCGTCGGGCACGTCGGGCGCAAGTTCCTCGCCGGTTTCGGCGCGGCTCTCCCGGCCCATACGGTAGTCCGCTCCCGCAAGAAATCCGAGGGTGCCGTCGCCCGTGCAATCGGCAAACCAGCGGGCGGGAAACCGGAGGTCCTCCCCGGTACGCGTATTCTTCGCGATCACGGCCGCGATGGCGTTTCCGTTCATTTCCGCTCTGTAGACGTGCATGTTCAGGAAGAGCGAGAGGTTGTCCTCCGCGCCCGCCACGCGCAGCTTTTTCGCGTCGTTGTAGTTTTCTGGCGGCTGGGCGTTGCCCTGCATACCCGAGTCGAGTTCGCGCACGAGGTTGCCCAGTTCCGGATACGGCGGCAGATTGGTCTTCCCCTGGAGATGCACCCGTACCTCGGAACTGTTGTTGCCGCCCAGCACGGGCCGGTCCTGCACCAGCGCGACGTCCAGCCCGAGCCGCGCAGCCGCGATCGCGGCGCACGTTCCTGCCATGCCCCCGCCGACCACGACGAAGTCGAAGGTCCCCGCATCGGGTGGTGCATCGGGTAATCCGAGCAGGCCGTGGCGCAAGTCGAGCAGGGCTTCTCCCTCATCAGGTGGAACAAGCGCCTGTTCCCGCGTGAACAGAATCGCATCGCAACGGCCTTCAAACCCGGTGAGGTCGCGGAGCGTGAGCCGCACGGTTGATT
>CAZFOG010000022.1:28121-30142 GCA_964520685.1 uncultured Nitrospiraceae bacterium
GTGAGCTCGACAGTTCCGCCGTCCTGCCAGTGCCACGCGGCGCCCTCGGTGCCGAACTCCGCCTCGAGGGGTTCGCCATTTACCAGTACCTGAAACCGTCCTGGCGCGCCCGGTGCGCCGAACGGCGCCACCCAGTCGCGGGTCCGCACCCACACGCGGTACGCGCCCGTTTCCGGAAACGTCACTGTCGTCGTGCCGTCTTCCACCGGCGCGCCCATGCCGTGGGCCAACACGTACGGCGAGCCCATGTGGTCCATGGCCTGTTGATCGACCACCCAGCCGCCCAGGTGCTCGAAACTCTCCGCCTCGACAAGCACTGTCTGCCCGGCGGCGGACAACGCGAACGATGCGGCCAGAAGTATTGCCAGAGATATACGCACGATTGACTCCTCGGGGTACAGCATTCGTTTGCGTCAGAAATCCATGGTATCGGGGCAACGAGGCTGAGCGCAAGTGCCCGCCACGTGCCGGCGGCCTCACAATCGGGGAGGGCTGCCGTGCCGGCACGACACCGATACGTCATATACGTCTTTTAATCCGTGGGATTCCCCGTCTCAGCGTGGTACGCTGTTCTCGGGAGCGTAATGGGTATGACCGCAGACATAGCAACGGTGCGGGTCGGACCGGCCGGCTGGTCGTACGACGACTGGCAGGGGATTGTGTATCCCCCCGGCATGCCGCGCCAATTGCACCCCCTCGAGTTTCTCAGCCGCTACTTCGATACCGTCGAGGTGAATTCCTCGTATTACCGTCCGTTGCAGGCCAATCACGCGGCCAACTGGGTCTCCCTGCTGGACTCGAACCCCCGGTTCAAACTCACGGCGAAGCTGTACAAGGCATTCACCCACGAGCGGGGCGAGTGGCCGTCGCAGGAGGTCATCGACGCGGTCCGCGCGGGCCTCGACGTCCTGATGGATGCACGGCGGCTCGGGGCGGTGCTGGTCCAGTTTCCGTGGAGTTTCAAGCGCACGGTCGAGAACCGAAGATGGCTGGCGCGGGTGGTTGGCACGTTTTCCGAGTACCCTCTCGCCCTCGAGGTGCGGCACGCGTCGTGGAACCGGCCCGAGGTTTTCGACGAGCTGGCCCAGCGGGGCATCGCGTTCTGCAATATCGACCAGCCCCTGTTCTCCAACTCGCTTGCACCGACCGCCAGGGTAACTGCCCGCGTGGGCTACGTGCGCCTGCACGGCCGCAACGCCAACGACTGGTTTCGCGAGGATGCCGGCCGCAACGAGCGGTACGATTACCTGTATACCATCGAGGAACTTGGCGAGTGGTTGCAGAAAATCGAGCGTATACGCGAGATGGCGTCCGAAGTCTACGCCATCACCAACAACCACTACCGCGGCCAGGCCGTGGTGAATGCCTTCGAGCTTCAAAGCGGCCTCGGGATTCAGAAGAAGGAGCCTCCGCCCGACTCGCTCGTCGAAGCCTACCCGCGTCTCAAAGACCTTGCCCACGATTGAAGGGCCCTCTTGGCCTCGCTCGCCGGATAACCTGCAGAGACAAGCCTCGAGAGCAATGACCGCAGGGTGCGGCCCCGCTCACACAATCCCCCATTTGGTGAGGCAAGCGGCCGTGGGGCGTTCCCGAGGGGCGCACCGTTCTGCGAGGACCCCGGAACCGGGTCCAATTGGAGCCCCTGCCGGATCCGGAGCTCTTGACCACGGATTTTACGGATGACGCGCGCAGAAAAGCCGCAACCGAATTTCCGGAACCGGAATCCTCCCCCCGAACGCCTGTCGGCGTTCGCCCCCCTCCAAAGGGGGAGATAAGGCCTTGGAATTAAAAGGTTTATGTCCCTCTCCTGCCAAGGATCTTTGCGGCTTGCACGAATTTCAGAAGAGAGTAGTACGGATGAGACATCCGAAACCAGCACCGACCTTCTCCGGCGTGGGACCAGCACCACCGGAGCTCACTTGGTCATCAGTCGTCGCATGTTTGCATAGGATTCCCGCCGTGCCGAGGACCCCGTTCCGCAGGGATTTTATTTTTCCGGTAGATTGGACATGTGGCTGTGG
>CAZFOG010000023.1:0-21015 GCA_964520685.1 uncultured Nitrospiraceae bacterium
CGCGGTGTTCAATTCATTGGACTTGCGGTTCCGCATTCAGCGAAAATTCCTGAAAATCGACCTCAAACTGCGGAAGTTGGGTTAAGCTCCGTGCGCTTCGATATCCAGGTCGCCGATGTGCTCGAAGACCTTCCGGATGCCCGTGCTGACAAGTTTTGCCACGGATTCGTCGTTGGGCGCTCGCAACGGCACGGTCATGCCGAAATGGGTGTCGCAATGCTTCCGCGCCATCGGGAATAGCGACGGGTCATACGACAGTTCCCGCCCGTAATTCCACGGAGACCCCTGCCCGTAAGCATTTTGTGCCTGAAACACGGTCATTTCCGGCAATATGAATCCCTGCCACACACCCACGGGCACCCCCTCAGCCTGCAGCGCCTTCATCACCGCGTTGCGGAACCTGCGGGGCGGCCCATGGTAACCATGGCTTGTGCCGTCTACATGACACGTGAAGTTGTACCAATTGGTCCTGCGGCCTGCGGGCACAATGGGCGGTTGCAGACCCGGAATGTCACGCAGCCCGGCCATGAGGACTCGTGCATTGTGGGCCGCCGTTTGAAGATATGGATTCAGTTTGGCCAACTGCGCCCGGCCAAACGCCGCCGTAAGATCATTGTTCCGGTACATCCACCCCAGGGCATACGCATGGTAATCCCGGTCCTCGGCGGGCGTGCGCGTCTCCCCAAAAGACCACACCATCCGCGCGCGCTGGAGGATTTCCTCGCAGTCTGTCACGAACATCCCGCCTTCACCCGAACACAGGCATTTGTTCTGGTTGAAACTGAACGCCGCGCAATTCCCGAGCCGCCCCACGCGAACTCCTTTATATGCGGCGCCGTGCGCCTGGCAGCAGTCCTCAATCACCTTCAATCCATGCTTCCGCGCAATCGCCAGGATCGGGTCCATGTCCGCGGGAAGACCGTGAAGATGCACCGCGATGATAGCCTTCGTGCGCTCAGAGACGGCCCTTTCAATCCTAGCCGGATTCATATTCATCGTCTCGTAATCGATATCGACAAAAACCGGCAGGGCGTTGTGGTGCAGCACGCATGTGGCCGACGACGACCAGCTATACGCGGGCACGATAACCTCATCGCCTGCGCCGCACCCGCACGCCGCCACCCCCATGTGCAGCGCGGCCGTGCCGCTGTTGGTGGTGATGGCGAAGCGGTTGCCGTTCCAGGCGGCGAATTCCTCCTCGAAGGCTTGGCAATTGGGGCCGTAGGCGTGGTTGTCGCCGCGGAGCGAAGCCAGCACCATCTCCTCATCGCTCGAGTCAATGGGCGGCCATTTCCGAATTGCCGCCTCCGAAACTGCCGGTTTTCCTCCCAGCAGTGCCAGCTTTGCATTCTTCATACATCCCTCCTGCGCCTTGCCCGGTGATCTTACGCGACCTGGTGACGCGCATCAACAGATACGAAGGGGGAAGGCAAGGAAACGAAAACCCCCGGCAACCGGAGTCTGCCCTCTCCGAACACACGGACCCACACGGACCCACACGGACAAATACGGACGGGGGTACACAGGGTGAACCCTCCCGTCGGCAAACCATGTGCAGAGGGGCTCACCTGCAGGCGATGAAGATGGGCTAGAGTAAAAACCGGGACTCCTCCTCTGTTGTGGGACCGGCGCCCTCGCCGGTCATTTTCACTTCTATCGTCTACGCCCCATGCACCCGGCTCATGGTTCGCTGTCCCGAAAACTCCCGCCCTCTCTGTCGTGCTCCCGCGCGTCCCCCGCATGGTCCAAGGATTGATTCCGGTTCCGAGAATTCGGTCGCAGCCCCGCTGCGACGGGCCTCTCCCAGTCCACCCCGTCCACTCTGCCTCAAGACTCCGGTCCCCGCCCGGCCGGCAACCGCGGGTTTCCTGATCAGCCGCATCACGTGTAATATACCGTTTATATGACTCGCTACCAAAGGAAGCACGCTTGCTCGCAGTAACCAACCTCACCATCGCAATTCTATTCATGAGCCTGCTCGCCGTAACATTCCGGCTGGGCACCGCTCGCGGCGCTGAGCCGCTGGGGATGAACGCCGCCTTTCGCGCGACCGGCGGCATCGTCATGGTTGCGGTGGCATTGTTTACGCTTCGGCACCGCGATTTCGGCGAACTCTGGGCCCAATCGGGCAACCTGGGCCTGGTCGCCGCGGCGTTTTTCTGGCTGGCGGGCATGGCAGCCATCAAAGCGGTAGCATTGGGCCATCTCGGCATATCATGGACCGTCTTGCGTTGTTCGATGGTTATCGCGACCCTGGCATCCCTCCTCGTATGGAAGGAAGTGCCGTTATCGCCCGTTTCTGGCCTGCTCGTGATGCGTCTCGGCGGAATCGTGGTTATCACGGTAGCCGTCATCATCCTGGGCGTCGAGCGCACACGGGCCAACCATGATTCCCCGGCTGACATTGCGTCAAACCGGGTCCCCTGGGCCTGGGCTGCCTGGCTCGCGGCGGCATTTCTCGCACAGGGCGGCTGGGAAATCTCCCTCCGCGCGACGCGTGCCTTGCCCAACAACGAAAGCCGTATCTTTTTCTTCGCCGTCGTGTGTGTTACCGCAACCTTCCTGACCGTCCCCTTCATGCTCGCATACAGAGCGCGCTTTGGCCGTCGCGAGATCTATTACGGAATGCTGGCGGGCCTGTGCAGCGTGATCGCTTCCGGCATTCGGCCTTGGGTACTGCGCGACCTCGATGGTATCATCGTGTTTCCCATCACGACCGTGTCCGTCACGTTGCTGGTGCTTCTGGCGGGGGTCGTGTTCTGGCGCGAGCGTCTGGGAAAATGGGGAGCAGTGGGTATCGTCACCGCCCTGCTCGGTATGCTGTTGCTGACTGTGTCGCCATAGAATCGAGGGTTTCTTTCATGGAAGAACGTCGCCGCCTCATCAGCCTCGAAGGCACCCCTCGCGACGTCGGGGAGGCCTTCGGGCGCGCAAATGCGGACGATATCCGCGACGATGTACAGCGGTTCTTCCAGGAGGTCAGAGTCCTGGAGGGAATCAATGCCCGCCAACTCGTGAAGGCAGGCAGGGCCTACGTGACGCTGGTCGAGCGGTATGCGCCGTACTGGCTCGAGGAGGCCGAGGCTCTGGCCCGCGCGGCAGGAGTCGACCCCGACCATTACATCACCTACCAAGGCGGGAAATACCGGGGCATCAACCGCCCCGAGTGCTTTACCTGGTATGCGCCGCCCGATTGGTGCGCGGGTAATCTGGGCCTTTTTCACAAAAACCGCGACAACAAACGCAGAACCCAGTGCGCCTATGTGAAAGCAGTCGAAGTAGCCGGAAAATCTCTGTACCGCTTCCTCGCAAGCGGCGATACCATGGACATGGGGACCATGTTCGGCGTCAATGAACGCGGCCTCGCCATCGCCGCCGATACCGGCGAACCTGACGCGCAGCCGCTCTGGCAGGGAATGATGAACACCGACACAATGCGCCTGATGCTCGAGCAATGCGGCGACGTCGAGGATGCCCTCGCGTTTCTGATGAACCTCCAATTGGACGGGGTGTGCGCCGGGGGAAAGCTCGCAACGAACTGGATGTTCGCCGATGCCCAGGGCTGCTCTCTTCGGGCGTATCAGTTTGTTCAGCGCATGGATGTCAAACGCGGTGAAGGCTCGTGCCTGGTGATGCGCGACCTGGATCCCCGCGGCGAACGGGTACGCGATGAATTGATGCGGGGGAGAGGACAATTGACCGCATTGACCATGAATCGTCTCGCGCGCCAGAAGCCCGTGCTGAACGACACCAATTGCTCCTCGTTTACCGCCATAATTCCATCGAGCCAAAACGATATGTTCACGTGCGCGTATGTCGCCGTGGCTCACGCGGCCGAGACTCTCTACGTTCCCTTGTATCTTGGAGTCTCCGCGACCCCTGCCATGCTTGTGGACGGTTCGTTGTCACGCTGCTCGGCCGGCGCGGGCAACGGCCAACTCCTCGCAGCGCGCGCCTCCAGCGCGGGTATCGACCTGGCGGCGTTTGAGGAGGAACGCGAGAGGGAGCGTCAGGAACTGGATGCCCGCGCGCGCAGCGTCTATCAATCCGGCGGCCGCGAAGCCGCTGCAGAGGTCCTGACGCACGGCTGCGCCGGGTTCGCCCAGAGAGCCCTCGACGTCTTGACCGCCCTGGAGCAGTCAAGTGCGTAGTGCACCCGCTTCCAAACCCTGGTTGTGGATTCTGACGGCAATCGCAGTGGCCGCGGCAGCAACGGCCCCGGCTGCCGGGCACACAGCACGCATTACCGTCACCTCGCCGCTCACGTTTCCCAGAACTCCCATGGACCCCGCCGTCGATTTCGGCGAATTCCTCCGTCAGGCGGGCGACGATGGCATGCTCGATGTGAATTCCATCGAGGTGATTGATGCCGTTACACATGAGAGCATACCGTGCGCCATCACCGAAGATTTCGCCTATGCGGACAAGGGCCGCGTCGAATGGGTCATCACCGATCCCGCCCACACCGTGTACCTGCTCCGGTTTTCCTCCACTTCCCAAAGGCAATTGCCCCGGCCCGCCGTCCATACACCCCTCATCGGCACCGGCGACCTCCTGCGCTACAATGCCGGCGTGCCGCGCCCCATAGTTGCCGCGTCGCTCAGCGGACTGGTCGACCTCACCGGCGACGGCCAGCCCGACCTGGTCGGCGCCTGGAACTACGCCTACCGCCCCGGCTGGCCGTGGGACGGCATCGTGTGTTATCCCGCATCGGGCGTATCGGCCTTCACGTTCACCGATCTCGTGCGCGTGCGCTACTCGGAAGGCAATGAATTCAAGCATTTCTCGACCATCTATATGACCTGCGATTTTGCCGATTTCACGGGCGACGGCCGTGTTGACCTGGTGTATGCACCCAGCCAGGGGGACCAACTCCAGTTCTTCCGCAACACAGGTGCGCGCGACATCGGAGGTATGCCCGTATTTGTTCCCGATGGTTCCATTGCGCGCCCCGGCGGCGCCTGGAGCCCCTGCCGGGCCGTGGACCTCGACCAGGACGGCGCCCTCGATATTGTGGCCGCACAACCCGCCGGCGCAGACAATCCCGATTCCGGCGTCGTCTACTTCATTCGCAACCGCAATCCGGAAGGCTGGCCATTTCAGCCCGCTGAACCCCTAACATTGGACATCGGGGAACAGGCCTGCTTTCTGGACATCGACCAGGACGGCCGTCTCGATGCGGCCGGTCTTGAGAGCATCGAAAACGGCGGTGTGCATGAAAAACGCGTCATCTGGCAGAGGGGCATGGGCGGCCTGCCCCCAGCTTTCGGAGACCCTCAGCCCGTTCTATCCATCAGCCCCCTTTACCCCGCCGGTCTGGCCGTAGTCACCGAAGGTCCCCGGCGCGGGCTCATAGTTCTTCACGACGTTTACCAGCGCGTCACGTTCTGGGAACACACCCCCGTCAGCACGGATCCGTCCCGGTTCACGCGCCGGGAAGACGCGCGGTCCCTGGCGGCGGTCATGTCGTTGAGCGACCAGGCGTGGCCGTGCATTTGCGACTGGGATGGCGACGGCGACCCCGACCTCCTCATCGGCGGGGGATACGGGTGGCTGCGCATCGTCATCAACGAGGGCTCGAAGGAGCGCTTCGCTTTTTCTGAACCCCGCCCGATACTTTCCCGGGGTGAACCCGTCAAAATCCTGCGAAACGACGTTCTCGGCGAACCGCACCATTGGCATAACATGGGCTATCCTTACCCCGTCTATGTAGACTGGGATATGGACGGACTGCCCGACCTGGTGGTACCAAACGAGACCAACCGCATCTTCTGGTATCGCAACGTGGGCACACGCTCCGAGCCCTGTTTTGGCGAGCGTCAACAAATCCTCGTCGAGGGATACCCCGATTCACCCGCCTTGCGCCGCCGCTCGGCCGAACGGGCTCTCGATAACGCCGACCCCACCTATCCGCGCGAAGAAGAGCAACCCTTCTTCTGGCGGACTGGCGCCGCCGTCGCCGATTGGAACGGCGATGGACTGACCGATATCGCAACCCACGACGGATTCACCCGCACGCTCACGCTGTTCTCTCGCTACAAGGACGAGACGGGTGCGCTGAAGCTCAAGAAACATGGTCCACTCGAATTCGCCGACGGACGGCTCATCGATGACGCCATCGTCGAACGCAGCGCCCATTGGACCGAGAGTTTTCGTCCCGTTGACTGGGATCGTGACGGGCTGCTTGACCTGGTTTACAGCTGCGCGGGCACCGATCCCGCCAAAGGCAGCATCTACCTGCTCCGTAACGTCGGAAGCACGACGGAAGCCGTTTTCGATGCGCCCCGCACGTTCAAGTGCTTCGGGTGGCCCATCAAGGTGACGGCCCACGGCCCCCATCCGTGGCCAGGCGATCTCGACGGCGACAATCTGCCCGATCTGCTGGCCTGTGTCGAGTGGAGCGTCTATCCGTTCTATGCCCACGCCGCGCTCGAAACGGACGCACGGCCGGCATTTACAATGGAACTCGTCAAGTAGCTGTATTGCAGCGCAAACAAGGGAGCATTTCCGTGAGTATCGATCGCAATGAGGCCGTTTCCAGGTTCGAAAAACAGTTTGGCGCCAAACCCGCCATCGGAGCCCGCGCCCCGGGACGCGTGAACATCATCGGCGAACATACCGACTATAACCATGGTTTCGTGCTGCCCATGGCCATCGAACGCGAAACCCTGATTCTGGCCCGGCCCCTCGAAACTCCTCTTATCCGTGCCTATGCCGCCAATCTCGAGCGCACCGCCGAGGCGCCCCTCGACCGCTTCGAACGCAATCCCCAGGAACCCTGGCTTGACTACATCGTGGGGGTGGCTCGCGAACTCGACTTCCTCCATAAACCCCTCCAGGGTGCCGAAATAATGATCCTCGGCGATGTCCCCGTCGGTTGCGGACTGAGCAGTTCCGCAAGTCTCGAGATGGCGACTCTGTGCCTTTTCGAAACACTCGGCGGATTCACCCTCGACGGGCCCGAGGCCGCGCGCCTCGGCCAGCGCGTCGAAAACAACTTCCTCGGCGTGAGCACCGGCATTATGGACCAGTTTATCTCGCGAATGGGCAAAGCGGGGCATGTCCTCTTCCTGGACTGCCGCACCTTCGATTACGACCTGGTCCCGGTCTCTTTTGAGAACGCCTGTTTCGTCATTGCGAATACCGGAGTCGCGCGGGGACTTGCCGCCTCGAAATACAACGAGCGCGTTGCCCAATGCCGCGAAGCCGTCGAAGGAATGGCTCACAATCTCGATAAGCCCGGTACACACCTGCGCGATTTCACCCGCGATGATCTCGAAACGGCGCGCGAGCACCTCTCCGATGTCACCTATCGCAGAGCACGGCACGTCATTTCCGAGGACGCCCGAACGAAGGCCGCATGCGACGCTATGCGCGCGGGCGACGCACCCAAACTCGGTCGACTCATGAATGCCTCGGACGAAAGCCTGCGCATGGATTACGAAGTCACATGTCCGGAACTCGACACAATGACCAGGATCGCCCGCGGCATCAAAAGCTGTTTCGGCTCACGCATGACCGGCGCCGGCTTCGGAGGATGTACGGTCAGCCTGGTCGTAAACTCCGAAGTATCTTCATTCGCAGGCGCGCTCTCGCGAGGGTACTATGCCCGCACGGGGCCTCGGGAAAACCTGATCATCTCGGGTGCTGCAGACGGGGCCGGAAGTTTCCTGCTATGACCGCATTATGACATTCCGAAAACGCACGGCAGGACTGGATTCTCGCCAGGCAGCGCAACTGTCCGGCCTCGATAGATATCCACACGGACTATTTCGTGAGAATCTCCCGCAGTTTCTCACGGAGTTCGTCACCCGTGTATGGCTTGTGCATAAATGCCGTTAGCTTCTTGCCCGCGAATCGCCCTACGACATCCCTCTCGGTGTAGCCGCTTGAAACGATGATCGGCAGATCGGGTTTGCGCTCACGCAGCTTCAGAAACGCCTCCTCCCCGCCCATCTGGGGCATCGACAGATCGAGGATCACGCACACGATCGCGTCCGCATGACGGTCGAACACTTCCAGGGCTTCTACGCCATTTCGCGCCTTCAAGACCCCAAATCCTATCCGCTTGAGCAAGCCCTCACCCACCCGCAATACAGCCTCTTCGTCGTCCACGAGCAACGTCATCCCTTCGCCGCGCCACTCCTGGGTGCCAGGCGGAGGCGATACTTCGATCTCGGGCTGAGCGACACTGCTCGGGAGGAGCACCGTGAATTTCGAGCCGACTCCAGGCTGACTGCCCACCCGGATCGCCCCATTGTGCCCGCGTACGATCCCCAGCACCGCCGCCAGACCCAGGCCGCGTCCCGTAAGCTTGGTGGTGAAAAAGGGGTCAAAAATCTTCGGCAGTATGTCCTCCGGAATCCCGGGACCGTTGTCGGCCATTTCCAGAATGAGGTACTCCCCGGGCGTCAGTTCGTCATCGACATACGTGTTCGCGAGGTACGTGGAGTCGGCCTCTATTGACCCTGTACGAATCCGAATCTCGCCCGCGCGGTTCCCGATGGCCTCGCGTGCATTGTCTATCAAGGCGATCAGCATCTGGCGCAACTGGCGATCATCGGCCAACACCGGCGGCAGGCCGTCCTGCAAATCGTACCGCAATTGAAGACGCCGCGGAACACAGGCCGTCAGAAGGGGAGCCATGTCGTGGACCATCTCGGATAGATTCAGCGGCCGCACGGCAAACTGGCTCTGTCCGGCATAGGCCAGCATCTGATTCGCTAACAGGGCCGCCCGGCGCGCGATGTTCTCGATCTCCGTGAGATGGTGGCGCAGCGGTGAATCCGGTTGGGCGCCGGCCAGGGCCAGATGGGCGTTCCCCATGATACCCATCAGAAGATTGTTGAAATCATGAGCCACGCCTCCCGCCAGAACTCCCAGGCTCTCGAGCTTATGTGTCTGGCGCATGCGTTCCGAAAGCCGTTTCTGCTCCCGTTCTGAATAGACGAGGTCCGTGATATCGCGGATGGTCCCGGTGCCGCGCGTCGGCGTGCCATTCTCGTCCCGCTCGACTATTTGTCCCCGCACCAGCATCCACCGCCAGGAGCCGTTGTTCCGCTTCATCCGAACCCGCGCCTCACAGTAGGCCGCACGCCCCTCCACATGAGCGGTCCAGGCCTCGTCAAACTGCGCTATGTCATCGGGATGTGACGGCCAGTGCACGTCGAAGCTGTGGTTTTGCACGTCCTCGTTGGCGTAGCCCAACAGAGCGCCCCAACGATCATCGCGGTACACGCGCCCCCGGAGCAGATCCCAGTCCCAAAGACCCAGGCCACTTCCTTCCAAAGCAAGATCCAGGCGCTTTTGGCTCTCTCGAAGCGCCTCCTCCATGCGTTTGCGCCCGGTAATGTCCCGGCTTATCTCAACAATCGCCGTGATGTCGCCTTTCGGCCCGTGAAGTGGCGTCGCGCGTACCCACATCGTGCGCTTCCGGCCCCTCTTGTCGACTACCTCGCACTCGTAGTCTCGCGGCACGCCGTCCTGAAGAATGGACACGTGCGCGCAATCCGGGCAACGCGTCTCGCGGTTCAGATTCTCGTAACACCTGCTGCCGATCTCGTTTCCAAAAACCTCAGCCGCCAGTGTATTCCGCCACACAAGAATCCCCTCGCGGTCAATCACCTCGACTGCGTCCAGCGTCACTTCATGAATCTGCCTCAGAAACGCCTCTTTCGAGCGCAACGCGTTTTCCGTCAGCTCTCGCTGAATGGCCGCGCCCAACGTGTCCGCGGCAGCCCGAAGCGCATCCATTTCCGGACGGTCCCACCGGCGTTCCTTGACGCTTTCCTCGAACCCGATGAAGCCCCACCACTGCCGTCCCGCGAATAGCGGCACCACCAGGATCGAGGCAACTTCCTGCTGCAGCAGAAGTCGTCGCTCCGAGGCAGGGAATTCGCGAGTATTGCCCTCCACGCAATCGCCGCGAGACAACAACGCCTCCCAGCGTGCCAGGCCGGAAGCCCGATAGGGGAGACCCTGCAGCGGCGGTACCTCAACCGACCCGCCCACCTTTGGGTCCGTCCACGAAAACCGCGGCTGCATCAGATACTCCCCGTCGTGACGCTGCTGATTCTGAAAGATCGTGATCCGGCTCACGCCCGAAGCGGCGCCCAGTCTTTCCAGGATCACCCCAATCGAACGATCCCAACTCTCCTCGCGAAGAAACTGGCCTGCCGCGAAACCGATAGCCTCGAGGATGGCCTCGCGCTTCTTCAGTTGTTCTTCAGCCGCCCGCTTGTCGGTAATATCCCGATAACTGGCCCGCCGGCCCAGCGGTTGGCCATCTGCGTTGTACACCGGGCGGCACGCGTGATGCAGCCACCGCTCCCGGTTATCCTTCGTGAGGATCCGAAACTCGAACATCAGGCATTCCTGCGTAGTCAGCACCCCCCGGTAATGTTCCTCGAGCAAAGCGCGGTCTTCCGGATGCGCCACGTTGATCAGGAGCGACGGTTCCTCGATGAATTCCTCGGGAGCATAGCCGGTGATTCGCCGGCACGAAGGGGAGATGTAGAGGATTTCGCCATCGTTGCCCAACCAGATTTCCCAATCGAACATGAAATCGGCAACCGTGCGCAGACGTTCTCTGCTTGTACGCATGTCTTCTTCCGCGCGCTTGCGCGTGGTAATATCGACGTATTGCTCAATACGTCCCCCTGCGTACAAACCGGATGCAATCGGCTGGCTCCAATGCTCCAGCCACCGTTCCCGGCGCTCCTCGGTCTCCAATATCCGGCACTCAAAATGCTCGGGATACACGTTATTCTCGTACGCCGCAAGCATCAGGCGCTCAAATTCCGCCGCATGCTCAAATGCCGGCCCGAGCTCTTCCTTGATAAACGCTCGAATCTCCTTCAAAACCACATTGTGCCGCTGAAAACCGAAAAACCGTTCCATGGCACGGTTCATCCATGCCACGCGATGGTCCGCGTCCACAATCATCAGCGCAACCTGCGAGACCTCGAGAACGTCATCTATCAACGATTGATAGCGTTGCTCACTGCGTAAAAGAGCTTGCCTCAACCGGTAATGCTCCGCCGCCTCGCGTGCGCGTTTGAGCAGGTAGCCCATGTCAAGCGGTTTGGTGACATAGTCAAATGCTTTCCCTTGCACGCTGGCAATCGCAGACTCGATGGACGGGTACCCCGTGATGATCATCACCGGAAGATAGGGGTATAGTTCGCTCAGCCGGTGAAGCAATTCCAGATTCTCGTTCCCGGGCATCTTGTAATCCAGAATCGCAACATCGAAATCATGCCGTTCAAGCTGCTGAAGCACTGTTTCGGCACAGGTGGCGCCCTCACCTTCCCACCCCTCGTGCTTGAACAGCTCCAACGAGGAAAGCACGATGGTCTCTTCATCGTCGGCAAACAACACCCGGAGCGGCCTTTCGAGCAACTGCTGCAACGTCGCCGGATGCAGCGTCAAGTTCCCGCGTGGGTGAAGGGTGGATACCGTCACGTCATCGCCCTGATTCATGGTTCTGTCCTCTCATGGCGCGCTAGCGTCACGTCAGGCGGAAGCGCAAGACTGAAAACAGTACCCGCTCCCGGAGTCGATTCCACAAGAAGCTCCGCATTCATGGCACGCGCCAAACTGCGCGAGACGGAGAGGCCTAGGCCCATGCCAATCCCCTCTCGAGCACCCTTCGTCGTGAAAAACGGCTCGAATATGCGCTGCAATAATTCCCTCGCGATTCCATCCCCATGATCCAGAACCTGTATCGCTATGCGATGGCCGGCGGCACTCGCCCGAAACTCGATTACACCTTCCTCGTGCGACGCATCGGCCGCGTTTACCAGAAGATTATAGAGAATCTGCCGCAAATACCCCGCAGGAATCAGAACATCCGGAAGATCGTCCGGTATTTCAAAATGGATTGAGAGACGCTTCTGGGCAAACTTCCGTTCCAGCATCAGGCACACCTCATGCATCTCATTGCCCAACTGGACACGGCTGGCTGTGTCTGCTTCGGGGCGGTACAATTGATACATCTGGCGGACAATACGCGTGATGCGCTCGATCTCGCGCTGAGCCAGCTCCACAAACTGGCAATCCGGATGACCTTCCGGCACGTTTTTGGCCAGGATCAGCAGACAATTCCGAATACCAGTCAGCGGATTGTTGATCTCATGGGCCGCTCCCGCCGCCATCCGGCCGGTCGCCGCAAGCTTCTCCATCTCGGCCCGTTGCGCCTCCAACTCGCGTAATTGCGCCGTCCGCCGGGCTACTATCGCTTCAAGGTCTTCCGCGTGCCGCTGAATCTCCTCGCGCATTCGACGCCGTTCCGTGACGTTCCGGGTCACGGCTATGATCTCCCATTCCCCGGTCCGCTCGTTCAGCGTCACGTTCAGACTTGTCTCGACCCAGGGATAGGTCCCATCTGCGTGCCCAAGCCGGTGCTCCAGACTATAGCGGCCCGGCTTGCCCCGGATCTTTTCGTGAAAAGCCTGGTTCCGGCCAAGTTCTTCCGGGTGAAACAGCTCAAACGCGGACCGGCCCGCCAGTTCTTCGGGTTCTCTTCCCAGAAGCGTCCTGGAAGCCGGCGATACATAGACAAATCGCCCATCAATATCCAGCCGGGCGATCAAGTCCGTGGAATTCTGGGCCAGAAACCGGTACCGTTCTTCGCTCTCCTTCAGCGCTGTCTGCGCTTGATGACGGCCGGTGATGTCGGAAACAAACCCCTCGAGAAAGAGCAGCTTGCCCGATTCTTCGTCGAACACCCCCGCGCCGTGTTCCTCAACCCACCGCCATTCCCCGGAACGGTGCCGCAGGCGGTAGACAAGGTGATAAGGCTCGCGCTTCGCCACGGCCTCCGCCACCTCTTCGCGAATGCCATGCACGTCCTCGGGATGAAACAGGTCCCCAAAACGCACCTCGTTGTTCAGAAACGCCGTCTTCGCGTACCCCGTTACAGCCTCGATCTGGTCATTCGCGAAGATCGTGGTATAGCGGTCATCGTCCTTGCACAGGTAGATGACGCCTGGGATGTTTTCCGCCAGCCGGCGAAAGCGCCGCTCACTTGTCCGTAGCGCATCCTCCGTGGCCCGTTCTCTCGTGATGTCTTGTATGAGGATCTGGACCGTGGGGATCCCGGAAACGGGGTCATCGGCCGTGAACGCGTCAAACCGTATCCAACAGATGCGGACTCCGTCTGCCACGCGGCGCGTCTCGAAATTGCGCACTTCGGCTGCGCCCGACAGGCTCGCAAAATCCGGGCGAGGCGTAAACCCCTGCCCGATACAACTATCAAATGATCTGCCGAACACGGTTCCCGCGAAGTTTCCGGGCGGCCCTGCGCCAAGTATCTCCAACGCCGTGGCGTCCGCATAAACAAGCCGGCCCGCCTGCGTGCACCGGCACACCCCTACTCCCGCGAAACCCAGGGCCTGCGCGTGCCACCATGACACGCAAGGCGAGGTCGTTTGCGCGTTTTCGTGTTCCATTTCTTCCCCTTCGGCCTGCCATCTGGGCCGGAGAGACGCCCATGACGCCCGGGGAATCCTCGCGCCGCGAGCACATTAATCCGTTTGCCAACCCAACAGTCCACTGAATTCGCACCAGGCCTTCATTGTAAGGCCTGTCTGGCCACCGCGCAAGGAGTTGTCGGCTAATCCCAATGCACTCAGTCTTTTCCTCCCCGTCCATACGTCCCCTCCGGTGTGGGACCGGCGCCCTCGCCGGTCATCTTCCCCGACCACTTTGCCCCCCGCTGTGTCCGTCCGTGTCCGTCTGTGTCCGTCCATCTCGTCCACTCCGTCCACCCGAATCGCCATACATGCGCGCAATACACGCCCCTTTGAGGGAACGAAAACGCCGCTACGGGTATTACACCCAAAGGTGTAATGTGCGCATCCGCCGAGTTCCCCTTGCACTGCTTGCCCTCGGGTGTCGCCTTCAGATACACTGAGCATTGCATTCGCAGTGACTTCGTTGGTAACGTGGGTGCAGGCGGCGAAATCGAGCGCGTCTTCGAGGAGCCGGGTGTACTCCACCCTGTGTAGACGTGCCGGCGAGTTCCCGTGGGTGCACGTGCCAGTTCGCCCAAGCATGAGGGTCCTCTTGGCGGTGCGCCAAAGCGTACTCGAGGCTCAGGTGGGTAAGCTTCGGGGGAAGGCAGGATTGGACTAATCGCATATGCGCCAGCGACGTCTCTATCGAATACGGGGAATTACACACATTATAGCCCTGCTTGCGTGCTCCATCACGGGAGCCATATGGGCGCCTCCCGCATCAGCCCTCGACCAAATCTTTCGCCAAACCGACGTCGACCTCTCCAGCGAAGCCCAACTGCTCCAGAATCCGTCATTCGATCAGGGCGAGACCGTGCCCGAAAAGGACGGCAAGGGCGTCCAGCTCGCGGAATGGGATTTCTGGCAGGAGGGATACGTCATCGTGCCCGGCGCCGGTCGCGATGGGACCCGCGCCATTCAGTGCTCCATCACCGACAAGGAACTGCAGTACGGCGCCGGTCAGCGCGTCGAGCTCAACCAGCAAGAACCCCACCCCGTTGTCGCCAGCGCCTGGAGCCGGGCCCAAGACGTCAGTGGCAGTCCCGACACCGGCTATTCCATCTATCTCGATTTCATCTTCCAGGACGGAACCACCTGGTGGGCCCAGACCTCCAATTTCAGCACCGGCACGCACGACTGGGAAGAGCGCCAGTTCATCGTCGTTCCCAAAAAGCCCATTCGTTCCGTATACGTGTACTGCATCTTTCGGAACCACACCGGCACCGTGTACTTTGACGACGTGAATATCATCGAGTTGCGCGGCGAGACGTATATGTTCGAGGGCGTGCCCGTGCGGCCCCAGCCAGTGCGTGCACCCGTCGAAAAGGTCTGGATACCGTACATGCAGACCCGAAACGGTCTCCAGATGGCCCTCGAACGAAAACGCGCCCGCGTCTGCGGCGTATGGGTCAATCAGGAAAAAGTCGGATTGAACGGGCCAGGGTTCTTTGCCCGCGATACCGCCGCCCGGTCCGATTTTGTCGCACCCTGGAACTGGGACTTCGATCAGCGCGACAGTACGCTCATCATCAAAGGTGATATCGAACCCCTCGACCTGCGTATTACCGCAACCTTGACCCCCCGCGACGACCGCATTCAGGTCAGCGGTCTCGTGGAAGACACCCGAGGCGGCGAGCGCGCCGTCACCGTCTATTTCGGCATCCCCGTCGACGATTCCGGATGGCTCTGGTGCGACGATCCGCGAAACAGTATCCCCGCCACCGCAACCATCTATACCAACACCAACACCACGGTCGCCGGCGCCACCGGTTCCATGTCCAAATTCCCCCTCGGCGCCATTTACAAGGACTCTCCGGCCACATCCCCTCGCAACCGCGGGGTCGCCATCGCCGTGCCCATGGACAGTCCCAGGCATTACCGGATCGGTTTCGACGCCCGGACGGGCCTATTTTATGTCGCCTTCGACTTTGGCCTGGCCCCCAACGCGACCGCCACTCCCGGAGTGGCCACCTTCGACTTTGTCATCTATCCCTTTGCTGCACGATGGGGATTCCGGGGAGCCCTCGCCTCCTACTACGGCCTCTACCCCGACTATTATGAGCGCCGTTCCCCAACCGAAGGACTCTGGCTGCCCAAAACCGATGCCTCATCCATTCAAGGACCCGAAGATTTCTTCTTTGCCTACCACTCGGTCCACGATAATGCCGGTCTGAGAGCCCTCCCGGGACTCCTCTCGTTCGTATCTTCGGACCCAACCAACGTCTGGGTTCCCCTTCCCGAGAGCGTGCCAAGGACCGCCGAAGACGCAGCTGCTTATCTGCAAAGCCAAACCGTCGCCGGCAGCGAACAGATCAATTCTTCCGGCCTGCTTGATATCACCGGGCGCGCCGTACTCGGTCTGAGAGAAATGCCCTGGTGCGACGGCGCCGCGTTCGCTGTGAATCCCGACCCCCAGCTGCCCGGTGCCGCCAACAAGGGGAAATACGAACTCGATGCCATCGCCCAGCGGTTAAGCGGCGAGGGCGCGCCAATGCTTCTCGCCTGGCCGCCGCTCGAAGGCGGATACACCATTGATGACAATGCCGGCCGGGGAGGCTCCCAGGCCATCCGCCTCGAAACGTCCCAAAATGCTCCCCGGGCAGGCGCAGGCCAGCGCGTGGCCATCAATCAAACCGATCCCAAGGCCCTCGAGATGCGCGCATATGTCCGAACCAGGCTTCAAAGGGGAAGCCAGGGCGATGTCGGCACGATAGCCGTCTCCGTATCCGGTTCCGACGGCGAAACCGTCACTGAACACGTCCCAGTGCCTGCGGAAGCGGCCGATTTTATGCAGCTCACGAAGACCATCGAGACCGGGAAACCCGTTGTTACCGCTACCGTAAGACTCTTGCTGCAGGACGAAAGAGGGGCCACGGTCTGGTTTGATGATCTCTTCCTCGGTGAGAGCGGCAATGAAGTCAATCTTCTTAGAGACGGCGAAATGGAAACCGAGGCCACCACCGCCGGCGGAATGGCCGGCGTTTATGTCGAGAATCTGTCCGGATGGGGCACTACCATCAACTACAATGAAGCTCATTTCGGCTATGCGGATGTGCCCCTTGTCTACGATAACCACACTCGAAAACTGGGCATCCTGAACATGTTCTCAGCCTATGAATACGCGCGGGTTCTCGCGGATTCCCTCCACAGCCAGGGCAAGCTCCTCATGGCGTCCGGAGCATTCGGGTTCCCCATCCATCTTGTCGACATCGCCTGTTTCGAGACCAATTGGTGCCGGTCCGGAAGGTGGTATCCGCCTTCCGACGAAACCCTCCTGGCGCAACGGGCGCTTGCGCGCCAGAAACCGATCTGCATGGTCCTTAACACCGACTTCGATTCCTTCCTCCGGGAACCTATCGAGGCCGATCTGGATGTGGAGGTCGATGAAACCATCGAGCGCAAACCGTCTCTTGTCATGGCCGAGCGCTATTTCCAATGGGCCGTCTTCTATGGCATGTATCCCGGTTTTTTCAGCGAGGATGGCGACACGGATGTCTTTTTCGAGAATCCCGGCTGGTACAACCAGCTCCGGCCCCTGTTCAAGAAGTACGTTCCACTGATTCAACAGCTCTCCATGGCCGGGTGGGAACCCATCACAGGCGCCGACACCCCAGATTCGCGTGTCTATATCGAACGCTACGGCCACGGAGAACAAGGCCAGGTATTTATCGCGTCACGCTACGGCGATCAGCGATGGCAGATGGACACGGAAGAGGGCCGCGATATTCGCGAACAGCTCGCCGAACCCATTACCGCCGAGATCGACGTCAACATGGCCTATGTGGGGTTCCTGGGCAGGGACAATATCCAGGTATTTGACTTGTTCGCCGAGAAACCCCTCGAAATCCGGTACGAGCAAAGTCACGTCTACTATACGATCACGCTCCCACCGCACGGCGTGCACTTGGTTCGTATTCGTCCAGAAAACAACTAGTCGCGTTCAGCCACCCGATGGCCGCTACCTGCGGCATCGATAGGTGGGGTGCCATCCCAGGCGCTCTTTGGCCTTGCCGCAATCGACAAGAGCGCCGAATCCGCCGCACGCGTTCAGCTTCGTCTCATCTACGAGCGCGACCCCGGGATAATTCCGGCGCACCAGTTCCAGGCTCGGGACCGTCGTGTACTGATCTTCCGCGTTGATCAGGAATGCGTCGAAGCCGTCCGGCGGCTCGTAGTCAAGCGCACGTTCAATGGCATCGACAATGTCCCAAACCCCTACGTAATCGCGAAGGTGCGGGCCGGCTCCCGAAGCGTCCGTCGCCGTAAAGGTCTCAAGGCGGTTCGCGCCGATGATGTGAGACGGCCGCAACGCCACCACGGGCTTGCCGTACCAGTCTACATACCGTCTACACCATTCTTCGCACTGCACTTTCGTCGTAGCGTAACAGTCGGAGGAACCACACACGTCCGTCTCGCTGACAGGAAGGGCTGAAGGCAGGTGCCGGCCCGCCGGCACATCGTGATATCCATGGACCATGATCGATGATATGAACACGAACCGGGTCACACTGGGGGATCCCCCGGCCGCTTCCAGCACGGTAAACGTCCCCTGCACGTTCGCGGCCACGACGTCCCGCAGCGGCGGCCGCGAACCGGGAATGGCACCGCTGTGCACCACCGCCGAAACTCCTTCCATGGCCTCGCGCACGAGGTCTGCATTAAGAAAAGAGCCTGAATATATCGTTCCGAGCGCCTGTCCTGCTGAAGAAGCAACACGTGTATCCAATTGCACCACATCCCGATCCTGTGCGAATCGGGCAACCACTGCGGCACCCAGAGTACCGCTGGAACCGGTCACCAACACTCGGCCCTTGCGCATAGCCCCCTCTCTGCAGTATATGGGGTGATTCGACACTTAATTCGCTAATATTTAATGTATATATGGTTGTTATTGACTATTTAAAGATTTTATTTGACGTTAATATGTAGTCAAAAAAACACAAGAAAAGCTGTTTGACTTCCAGAATGCGGCATTCTCCACGTCCTCATGGGCACGCCACCGCCTGCTGCTCCCGAATATACGCATCGATTGCCCTTGCTGCGCGCTTGCCCGCACCCATGGCCTCGATGACCGTAGCTGCTCCAATCACGATGTCACCTCCTGCATATACCCCTGGCATCGAGGTGGCGCACGTCGTTTCGTCCGCCACGATATTGCCCCATTTATTGAGTGTGATGCCCGGGCTGTTCGACGTGAGAAGAGGATTCGCCTTGTTGCCCAGGGCCGGAATCACCATGTCGCATTCGATTTCGAATTCAGAACCAGGCACCGCCACAGGTCTCCGCCGGCCCGACTCGTCGGGTTCGCCCAACTCCATGCGAATGCATTCCAGACCGCGGACCCGCCCCGATTCGTCGCCCAGAATACGCTCTGGGTTGGTCAGTAGCTGAAACACAATCCCCTCATGCTCGGCATGCTCGATTTCGGCTGCCCGCGCCGGCATCTCGGTGCGCGACCGTCGGTAAACGATGGTTACCTCGTCGGCGCCGAGGCGTTTGGCTGTTCGTGCGGCATCCATGGAAACGTTCCCCGCGCCGATTACTGCGACCGTGCGCCCGACACAAACCGGGGTGTCATATTCGCTGCGGTTGGCCTTCATCAGGTTCACGCGGGTCAGAAATTCGTTTGCGCTGAACACCCCGACCAGGTTCTCGCCTTCGATGCCGAGAAACGCCGGCGCTCCGGCCCCTACGGCGATGAAGATGGCTTCGTATCCCTGTTCAAAGAGGTCCTCGAGCGTAAACACCTTCCCAATCACCATGTTAATCTCGATCTTCACACCGAGGCTCTTCACATACTCCACCTCGCGGTCCACGATGTCTTTGGGCAGCCGAAACTCCGGGATCCCGTATCGCAACACGCCGCCCGTATCGTGAAACGCCTCGAAGATGGTCACCGCATAGCCATGTTTCGCCAAGTCCCCCGCGCACGTAAGCCCCCCCGGACCCGAGCCCACGACCGCCACGTTGTGTCCGTTGAACGGGGCGGGAACCGGCGACACCGGCTGAAACCGGGCCTCCCAATCCGCCACAAACCGCTCGAGCGCGCCAATCGCCACCGGACGCTCTCCCCCGGATAAGGTGCAAACGGCCTCACACTGGGTCTCCTGGGGGCACACGCGGCCGCAGATCGCCGGAAGGCTGTTCTTGTCTTTCAGAATCCGGGCGGCCTCGGCGAAATCGCCCCGCTGGACCGCCCCGATGAACCCCGGAATGTCCACTTCGACGGGGCACCCGCTCACACATCTCGGAATCGCGCACAAGCGGCAGCGCATGGCCTCTTCACGGGCCGCCTCGAACGTCAAGCCCAGCGCCACTTCGTCAAATAGCCCTTCGCCGGCATTCAACCGCGCAAGACTCTCTGCCACAAACAGCGCCGCGCTGGTGCGGAACGACTGCTCCGCCAGCGCGCCCGGCGCTCCCTCGATTCCCGCCCGCATCGAAGCGAGCTGGCGTTCGAGACGGCAATCATGGCCTGCCACGGCCTTGCCTTCGAGCGCGGCTGCCTCGCGCTCCCGGTACGTGCCCTGGCGCCGCATCAACTCCTCGAAATCCACCGCGGCCCCATCGAACTCCGGCCCATCGACACAGGCATACTTCACCGCGCCGGCTACCGTGACCCGGCAGCCGCCGCACATCCCCGTACCGTCGACCATGATCGGGTTCAGGCTCACCACAATCGGTACACCGTGCCGCTTGCACACCTCCGCCACCGCCCGCATATGCGGAACGGGGCCAATCGCAATCACCTCGTCAAACCGTTCCCCTTCCTGAATAAGCTGCTCGAGAAGCTGCGTCGCGAAACCGTGATGCCCGAATGAGCCGTCGTCCGTACTGTACAAGACCTTCTCGCTCACGGCTTCCATGCGCTCTTGCCAGAAAAACAGCGGTTTGCTGCGCGCGCCGATAATCGAAATAACGCGGTTGCCCGCCGCATGATGTGCTTTCGTCTGGGGATACATCGGAGCAACGCCCAGGCCTCCCGCTACGCAACACACGGTCTTGCCGGGACCCCTAATCTCCCGGTCGTGACCCAGAGGCCCCACCACGTCCAAAATGCTATCGCTTTCTTCCAGCGCGCCAAGCTGGCTCGTGCCCTTGCCAATCTCCTGCATGACAAGCGTAATGGTCCCCCTCTCGGGGGCGCTGTCCGCTATGGTCAGGGGGATCCGCTCTCCGCGGGCATGACCGCGAACCAATACGAAATTGCCCGGCTTGGCCTTGCGCGCAATGAACGGCGCCTCGACCTCGAATTCCTTAATCCGGTCGGCTAATCCCAGCTTTCTTCGGATGCGAAACATAATGTCACTTCCCCCATGCAGCCGGGTTCCGCGCCGTACGCGCTCGAGCTGGAAAAATGGTGCCGACAGGGTCTGTCGGCCGGTCGAGGCATGCTCAACTAGATCGCCTTCGTGAAAACCCAGATTCTACCCGCCTCCGCACACCACATCAAATCCCCCCGATCGCGCATAACTTGACGCCACAGGCCTCCCCGCGG